>NZ_AZNV01000055.1:0-28806 GCF_000510625.1 Rhizobium sp. IBUN | reverse complement strand
GCTCGGCCATGAGCCAGCCTGTCTTGCGCTCTACTCCCGACAGCACGCCATCAAGAAAGGCGCCGCTCGATAATCGCAGTTCACGACGACGAAAGATCGGCCCCAGTCGCTCCTTCAATGCATCGAGCTCGCGTTGCCATGCCAAAATCGACCCAGACCAGCTTGCGACGGACATGCAATTCCCTCCAGCTAAACGCCGAGAGTGAATCATGATCTCGCATAAAACGCAACTGTAGTACTAGACCAGGCGAATCGTGCCCGCGATATATGGCCGGCGTTGTTGACGCGGCTCGCGTTGCTTGGTGGGGGGGCACCTCTGCTCGATCGAAACCGTCATGATGGCCGCGCCACTGAAGTTCACGGGTTCAGCCCCGCGCAGCGCGCCGTGTTGAGTACATGCGTTTCCATTTCAAGGCGGGCGCGTGCCGCATCATTGTCGCTTAGGGCCGCAATGATGCGGCGATGCTCGGCGATGGAGGCCTGCATGCGCGCGGGCTCTGTGATCGGAATCGGTTGGCGCTGCGTTTCCGTCAGCTGCTCGCGCACGACTTGGTAAAGCGCCCGCAGCATGGCATTGCTGCAGGCAGACGCAATGATGCCGTGGAATTCGAGATCGGCTTCGACATTGGCCAGCAGATCCTGTTTGGCCCAGCAATCCTCCATCTGCTTCGTTGCCGCTTCCATCGCCTGCAGCTGATTGCCGGTGAGGCGTCCGGCGGCGAGTGCGGCGATATTGCCCTCAAGCATGATGCGCGTCTGGAAGACGTCGAAGACCGAATAGGTGTCGGAGTAGCGCCAAGGCGCCATATTGCTTCCCGGGGCGCCAGGGTCGGCAACAAAGGTGCCTCGGCCGGCTTCGGTTTTGATCAAGCCCAGAGTTTCGAGAGTCAGCAGCGCTTCGCGTAGCGAGGCCCGGCTGATGCCGAGCTTCAGGGAAAAATCACGCTGCGACGGAATCTTCTGACCGGCGGCGAGTTCGCCGCTCTGGATCATGTCCTGTATCAGTCGGGCCGCCGATTGCGGCACCAAAGTCCTGTTCAGCATTCTTGCGCTTCTCCGACATCTGATCGGCGCGTCTGGTTCGCCCCGTACATTTAAATCCATCACGCGCTTGCAAATGACAAGATACCATGATTGATTTGGCCTGACTGGTCAGACCGGTTAGACCATTAGCAAAAATACGCGCCATAAAACAAGGGGAACCTAGATGCGTCATTTTTCCTTTCTGAAGACTGCGGTGATTTCGGGCGTTCTCGCCTTCGCCAGCCATGCATCCCTTGCCGCCGATCTTTCCGTCGGCGCCAATATCGGCAATGTGCCATGGGAATTCCAGGACGAAACCGGCAAGACCGTCGGCTTTGAAGTCGATCTCATCACCGAAATTGCCAAGCGCCTCAACAAGTCCGTCGAATTCGTCAACATCCCGTTCAACGGCCTCTTTTCTGCCGTCCAGTCGGGCCGAATCAACATGGCAGTCTCGTCGATCACCATCACCGAGAAGCGCCTGGAATCGGTCAGCTTTGCCCAGCCCTACTATGACAGCGACCAGTCGCTTACTGTCATGGCTACCGCCGGCATCAAGGATCTCTCGGGCATGAGCGGCAAGGTGGTTGGCGTCGACACGGGTTCGACTGGCGACGTGTGGGCAACCACCAACACCGCCAAATACAGCCTCGGCGAAATCCGCCGCTTCGAAGGCCTGCAACCGGCCATGCTCGATCTCGCTGCCGGCCGCATCGACGGCTATATCAGCGATATTCCGGCGCTGCAGTATTACGTAAAGGACAAGCCGACAATCAAGGTCGTCGAGCGTATCCCGACCGGCGAAAAATACTCGATCATGTTCAACAAGGGCGACCCGTTGGCCAAGCAGGTCAACGACGTGATTACGACACTGAAGGGCGAGGGCTTCATCGCCAAGCTGCACGAAACCTGGTTCGGCGCGAAGGCCGAGGATACGACCTCTACAATCAAGGTCGCCGACATGCCTGCTGCTAAGTAAGGCCGGATGGTTCAGGCCACGGATGGCGGCTTGTCCGCCATCCGCCCCCCAACGACCGACCGGTGCCTAAATGGATATCTTTACGACCTTTTTTAATCTGGCGGTGCTGGAGCGCTCTTTTCCGCTGCTCCTCTCCGGCCTCTGGATCACCCTCGAACTTGGCGTCGTCAGCATCGTTGGCGGCCTGGCGGGTGGGTTGATCCTCGCGCTCCTGCGCCTCTATGGCGCGACGTTTCTCCAAGCGCTTGCCAAGATCTATATCGACATCTTCCGCTCAATTCCGCTGCTAGTGCTGCTCATCGTGATCTACTATGCCTTGCCATTCGTCGGCATCCGGCTCTCGCCGTTCCTTTCGGCCGCCGCTGCCTTGACGATCGTTTCGACGGCTTACACGGCGGAGATCTTTCGCGCCGGCATCGAAGCCATTCCGCGCGGCCAGTTCGAGGCCTCGGAAGCGCTCGGACTTTCCTATCGTCACATGATGGTAGAAATCATTCTGCCGCAGGCGATCAAGATCGTCATTCCGCCGCTGACGAACAACTGCATCAACGTGATGAAGGATACGGCGCTGGCGTCCGTTGTCGCCATGCCCGATTTGCTGAAGCAGGCAACGCAGGCGCAGGCATTGATGGCAAATCCCTCGCCGCTCATTGGCGCAGCCATCATCTACGTCGCGTTCCTGTGGCCGCTGGTCAGCATCGTTGCCCGTCTCGAAAAACGCTTCAGTGCCGGGAGGCGTCGATGAAAACCATTGTCAATATCCACAACCTCAACAAGTCTTATGGCAATTTCCAGGTCCTTCACGGCATCGATCTGGCAATCGGCGAAGGCGAGGTCGTGTGCGTCATCGGCCCCTCGGGCTCCGGTAAATCGACGCTGATCCGCTGCATCAACCACCTGGAGAGCTTCGCAAACGACAGCCACGTCGAGGTCGATGGCATCAAGGTGGAGCGCGGGCGCAATCTGGCGCAAGTGCGCGCAGAAGTCGGAATGGTGTTCCAGTCCTTCAACCTCTTCCCGCATCTGACGGTCATGAAGAACATCATGATCGCGCCGATGCGGGTACGCGGCACACCGCCTGATGAGGCCGCCCGCAAGGCGCGCGAACTACTTGCCCGCGTCGGTATCACCGAGCAGGCGGAGAAGTATCCGGAACAGCTGTCCGGCGGCCAGCAGCAGCGAGTGGCGATCGCCCGCGCGCTGGCGATGGAGCCGCGCGTACTGCTCTTCGACGAGCCCACCTCGGCGCTCGACCCGGAGATGGTGGGCGAAGTGCTCGACGTCATGCGCACGCTCGCCGGCACCGGCGTCACCATGATCGTGGTTACGCATGAGATGGGCTTTGCCCGTCAGGTCGCCGACCGTGTCATTTTCATGGATGGCGGCCGGATAGTGGAAGCCGGCACACCCGCCGAGATATTCGACAATCCGCGGGAGGAGCGCACGAAGAGCTTCCTGCGCGCCGTTCTCAATCACTGACAATAAAGACAAGGTTCCGGAGGACCACATGGAGACGCAACGCCCACTCGACATCGACTTTGTCAGGAGCCAGTTCCCGGGGCTTCAGCATGGATGGACGTTTTTCGACAATGCCGGAGGCTCGCAGATCCTGAAGCGCGCGGTCGAGCGCATCAATACGTTCCTCTATGACAAGAACGTCCAGATCGGCGGCAGCTACGACGTGTCGCAGCAGGCGGCGAAGGCGTTGATGGAAAGCCGCGTCGCCGCCACACATCTGGTGAACGCCGCGCGCCCGGAAGAAATCATCTTCGGGAGCTCGACCACGGTGCTGTTGCAGAATCTGGCGCGCGCCATGCGCAGCCAGCTTTCGGCCGGCGACGAGATCATAGTTACCATTTCGGACCACGAGTCCAATATCGGGCCTTGGGACGGGCTGCGCGACATGGGCGTCGTCGTCAAGTTCTGGCCGCTCGACACCAAGACCTATGAGCTCGACCTTGCCGATCTCGAACCACTGATGAGCGAGAAGACAAGGCTCGTCTGCGTCACCCATGTCTCCAATATTCTCGGCGCCATCAATCCGATCGCCGATATCGCGGCCATGGTGCATGCGCGCGGCGCGCGTATCTGTGTCGATGCCGTCGCCTATGCGCCGCATCGCGCCGTCGATGTCCGAGCGATGGATGTCGATTATTACGTCTTCAGCTTCTACAAGACCTACGGCCCGCACTACGCGATGATGTACGGCAAATATGATTATCTTCTGGAGCTCGATCCGCTTTATCACTTCTTCTATGGGCGCGACAAGGTTCCGGGAAAGCTGGAGCCGGGCAATCCGAACTACGAGCTCGCCTATTCGGTCACGGGGATCGTCGATTATCTCTGCGAACTCGGCGCAAAATCCGGCGCCTCGGGCTCGCCGCGTCAACTGATCCTTGCGGCCTTCGAGGCGATCACCATTCAGGAAAACGCGCTGACGGATCGGCTGCTAACCTATCTGCGCAGTCGCAACGATTGCCGCATCATCGGCGAGACGGCAAACCGCAATGGCCGGCGTATCCCGACGATCAGCTTCGTCTTCGAGGGGCGCAATTCGGAAGATATCTGCAAGGCCATGGACGCCTATAAGATCGCAATCCGTTTTGGCGATTTCCACGCGCGGCGGCTTGGCGACCATGTTGGCCTGCCGCAGTACAATGGCGCCGTGCGCGTTTCCATGGTGCATTACAACACGGTCGCTGAGGTCGATGGACTGATTGCGGCGCTTGATGAAATCTTGGGGCGCGACAATGCGGGCCTGAAAAAGGGGGCTGCCTGATGCATTTCGATACCATCATCAAGAACGGCACAGTCTTCACCGCGAGCGATACGTTTCGTAGCGATGTCGGGATTCGCGATGGAAAGATCGCTGCGCTGGCCGCTGGTCTTGATGATGCCGATGAGATCATCGATGCCACCGGCCTCTATGTCATGCCCGGCGGCATCGACAGCCATGTCCATATCGCCCAACCCTCGGGCGACGGGATCGTCATGGCCGACGATTTCGCGAGCGGTACCCTTTCGGCCGCCTTTGGCGGGAACACGACGATCCTGCCTTTCTGCCTGCAGGAAAAGGGCACGACGCTGCGTGAATCGCTGAAGGATTACCATGCCAAGGCCGATGGCCAGTGCCATATCGACGTATCGTTTCATCTGATCCTCAGTGATCCCACGGCCTATGTGCTCGGGCAGGAGCTTCCGGCGCTTGTCGAGGATGGCTATACCTCGCTCAAGGTCTTCATGACCTATGAGAACCTTCGCCTGCGCGACGACCAGATCCTCGATACATTGGACTGCGCCCGCCGTTCCGGCGCGCTCGTCATGGTCCATTGCGAGAATGAAGACGCAATCCGCTATCTGATCGGCAAACATGAGCGGAATGGCGATCTGGCGCCGAAATTCCACGCGCTGAGCAGGCCTGCCGCGGCCGAGCGCGAGGCGACGCATCGGGCGCTTTCGCTTGCCGAAATCGTCGATACGTCGATTGTCATCGTCCATGTCTCGAACCGCCAGGCGATGGAAGAAATCGAGCGGGCCCGCAAGCGCGGCGGCAAGGTCGCGGGCGAAACCTGCCCGCAATATCTGCTGTTGACGGCAGACGATCTCGATGCTGCCGAGCTTGAGGGCGCGAAATTCGTTTGCTCGCCGCCGCCGCGGGACAAGGAAAGCCAGATTGCCTGCTGGGAAGGCCTGCAGAATGGCACGTTCGAACTTTTCTCGTCCGATCATTGCCCCTTCCGTTACGAGGATGAGGGAGGCAAGCTCAACGAGAAGGGCAAGCGGAATTTCCGTTGGGTTCCAAACGGCATTCCCGGCGTCGAGACGCGGTTGCCCATTCTGTTTTCGGAAGGGGTGAGCAAAGGCCGGATCGATATCAACCGCTTTGTGGCGCTGTCATCCACCAATCATGCCAAGCAATATGGCCTCTATCCGCAGAAGGGCACGATCGCGATCGGCTCGGATGCCGATATTGCCCTCTGGGATCCGTCGAAGAAGGTGACCATCACCAACGACATCCTGCATCACGGCGCCGATTACACACCCTATGAAGGTCTTGAGGTCCAGGGCTGGCCCGTGCGCGTCATCCTGCGTGGCGCGACCATCGTTGATGGAGAGGCGTTCACCGGCGCTGCGGGTCAGGGTGCCTATCTTCGCCGGGCGAAAGTTGGCGTCGTATCGCAAAATAGATAAATGCGAAAACGCTCTTTGGTTTTGCGTAGCTTGGCGAAGTATGGTGGAAAGCTGGAGAGCGGCTGAGGGTGCTACCGCAGAACCATAGCCCTTTCCCGTTCTCGGCGTTTTCGCATTTTGGGGGAAGCCGATGCAGGTCTTTGCCTTGGCACGAAAGCGGCCATCGAAGGCGCAACTGTTGTAGAGAAGTCTGCCAAGAGGCATTTCATCATCGGCCGGTCGCGTGCAAGGTGGCCAAGGATCGCTTCGGGAGCACCTATTTGCTTGTAGCTACACGGAACGATTGTCGTCATACTACGCTCAACGTCGGTTGAGGAGCAGGGCAGACCATGGACAAGTTAGGCCCGGTAGCGTTTGGACTGATCATAAGCGTTCTCGGCATCACACCAGCTCAAGCGTTTCCGGCAATTAGTCCACCCGGGATCCAATTGCCGCAGCAAATAGAAACCGTGCAATGGCGTCACGGAGGCGGCGGCCCATACGGCGATTACGGTGTAATCGTCGGCGGCGCATTAACACGGCCTCACTACGGTCCCTACGGGGCTACATATTACGGCTCGTTCTACGGGTATCAGCGCCGGCCAGATAGCTCTTATTGGCCGTACCGCGGGTATGAACCGTCAGTCGCCTATGAGGGCGGCGGCCATGTGAGTTGGTGCTATGCGCGCTATCGTACGTACAGGGCATTCGACAATACGTTCCAGCCTTACTACGGCCCTCGTCGCGAATGTGTCGGACCATATCGATGGCGCTAATCGCCTATCTCCTACCGCCAGGTGCCCCTAGTCTACGTTTCGAACGCCCTTCTGACGGATTCGAGCGTCATTGCGGCGATGCCGTTCGCCCCTCTGCGCCCTGTTCGATCCGGAATTCATTGCAGATCGCATTGAGGACTAAGCGTCATTTGCGTAGGTACATTGCTGCGCCCGCCGTTTCGGTGGCGGCCCGAAGCCGCTTGTCTCTAGTAGCCGCAAAACCTCACGTGCCCTACCCAAACAGCGACGATCGGCAGGATGAGCGATAGGCAAGCTTGCCATAGATCATCAATATGGACAGCCATGAGTTATAGAAAGATGACGCCAAGAGCGTTCTCGAACCAGTTTATGGCCAGTTCATAGATGGGTTCGATACTCCCGACCTGCAGAGAGCCGGAAATCTCTTGACGGAGTTGCGGAATTTTGGACGTGTTCAGAGTACATAGCGAGTTGCCAAGGCGATGCTCAAACACCCATCGGCTGACCCGCGGTTTCGCGGTTCACCGGATTATTCGTCAGCCAGCCATGGATTGAATGCACCACGACTGATCCCTCGCCGACACTTGAGGCAACACGCTTCACCGATTGGGCACGGACGTCGCCAACCGCGAATATGCCAGGGACGCTGGTAGCATAGGGCGAATTCCTGGGCGCCCCATTGTTGTCGTGCCCGGTGAGGATAAGGCCACGATTGTCGAGTTCGACACAGCCATCCAGCCAGTCGGTGTTTGGGACCGCGCCGATCATCAGAAACAGGCGGCCAACGCTGGCAAGATCCTCAAGAAATCAGTGATGGAACTTGGCGGGAGCGACGTCTTCGTCGTTCTCGACGATGCCGACCTGGACAAGGCGGTCGCCGCTGGGGTCGAGGCCAGGCTTCGCGGGTGCGGCCAGGTCTGCAATGGTGCGAAGCGCTTCCTCATCCACGAGAAGGTTGCCGACGAATTCACGAAGAAGCTAGCCGACAAGTTCACGAACACGAAGATCGGCGACCCCATGGATGAATCTGTCGGATTGGGGCCGATGTCTTCGATCGGGGCTCGCGACGATATCGCAGGACAGGTCGAGCGCGCAGTGAAGGCCGGGGCCAAGGTGCTGGTTGGTGGGAGCGCAATCGACGGACCGGGGGCCTACTACAAGCCGACCATCCTGACCAATGTGTCTCGAGATAACCCCGCCTATTTCGAGGAGTTCTTCCGCCCCGTGGCGCAGGTACATGTGATCAAAAATGATGATGATGTCGTCAGGATCGCAAACGACTCGAATTTCGGCCTTTCGGGGGCGATATTCACTGCTGACGTTGAGCGGGCGAAATCCCTCGCGTCGCAAGTCGAGACGGGCTCGGTATGGATCAATACGTCTTCTTTCACTGGACCGGAGCTTCCGTTCGGCGGGGTGAAGAGATCCGGCTACGGTCGCGAACTCGCAGGAGCAGGTATCAAGGAGCTGGTAAACCAGAAGATGGTGCTTGTCGCGCACTGAACTGTAGCGGGTACCGAGCCATCTGCTGGAGACTTTCGTTTTTGGAGAGATCCTTAAACTCGCCAGCGGCGCGCAAACCCGCCTCGAGTTTGCGCATTTTCGTGACAAGCAGCAGAACGAAGTCGATATCGTCATCGAAGATACGAGAGGGCGGATCGTCGGTATCGAGATAAAAGCGGCAGCATCCGTCTCGAGTTCCGATTTTTCGGGATTGCGAATTCTGGCCGAAGCATCCGGAGAACGGTTTGTTTCGGGCATGGTCTTGTATGACCACGAGAAGGTGATCCCTTTGGGAGAACGTTTGTCCGCTGTTCCAATATCGACTTTGTGGCGTTAGCGCGTGAGAATTTCGCTTCAGTCTTCAGACCCGATCAATCTAGAGACTTCCGAGGTTTCGATAACAATGGGTCTCAGGGTGCGCCCAGCGAAGGCTTGAAAGGAAGAAAACGTTTCCGGCCAGTTAGGCCAACGCATTGATCAGTACCATTTGCTCGCGAACCAGCCGCGGCGCGCATTCCGTCCAGCCCGTGGCTATATCGGTCAACACCAGCGTTTGCGAGAAAGCACCCTTTGCGTATGGGCCAGAGTGAGAAACGAGATCCGCCTCGCCGTGTCCATGATGTTCCATCGCTTCTATCAATGTTGTCAATAGTGGGTGTAGCCGCTTGCCGCAAATTCGATCCGACGCCTCCCAAACAACGACGAGCGCTGCCCGCACGTCATCACCGTAAACCCGCCACCCTGGCCGATTCCCTGGGACATCATCGCGGAACGTTTTCGAATTTGCATTGACGTTTATTTTGGCCTCTTTCGCGGCCGTGACAAAGGCGGCTCTGGTGCTTGTGGCAAGCGGCTCTCACGCAAGAATCGCAAGCGACCTTCCACGCGTCGTTTGGCTTAACCTCCGGCCATCGCTCGGCCATACGGGCCGACAGGCTTTGTCGTCAACCAGCAGTCACAGCGTAATAGCGAGCCGCCGGCAAATCGACCCGCTATTTGTCTTCCGGTTGCTTTTCTAGGACGTAGAGGCCCACGTCGATGGTCCCCGCCTTAAAGCCCGCAGCGCAGTAACACATGTAATAGTCCCACAAGCGGTAGAACTTCTCGGAATAGCCCATTGCTTTGATATTGGGCCAAGCAGCCAGGAATCGCTCTCGCCATTCGAGGAGCGTCCTCGCATAATCCATGCCGAAATATTCGGATTGTGCCAACCAAAGGCCGGTGCGCGCGGCCTGTGTCCGGATGACCGCTTTTGTCGGCAGCATGCCACCGGGGAAGACATGACGCTGAATGAAGTCTGACGTGCGACGATAGGCGGCAAATCGGTTCTCGTCGATGGTAATGACTTGGAGTACAGCATGTCCGCCTGGGCGAAGCCGTTTATGCAGCGTTTTGAAGAATACGGGCCAGTAAGCCTCGCCTACCGCTTCTAGCATTTCAATCGAAACAATCCGGTCGTAGGTTCCGGTCACATCCCTGTAGTCTTTCAGGTCAATCCTAACAGTTTCGTGGAGCCCTTCGGCTCGAATCCGCCCTGTCGCAAATGCCAATTGCTCAGTGGAAAGCGTGACGCCGCTTACCATCGCACCGGCACGGCCAAGCCTTTGGGCCAGCGATCCCCAGCCGCAGCCAATTTCCAGAACACGCTCCCCGCCCTTGAGCTTCAGCAGCTCTTCTACCCGCTCGAGTTTTGCTGTTTGCGCGCCTTCCAGGCTCAGGTTCGGCTCCAAATAGAGTGCCGACGAGTAGGTCATGCTCGGATCGAGCCACTGTCTGTAGAACGAGTTGCCGAGATCGTAGTGGTAGGCGATGTTCTTTCGGCTTCCGGCCTTACTGTTTGCACGCAGCGTGTGACGAAGCCGATTTAACAGCCTAGCGATTGCATTACCCGAAATCCTTCTATCAAGGAGATCGATGTTACGGGCGGCCAGCTCCAGGAAGTCTTCCAAATCCGGCGTCGTCCAATCCCCATCAATGTAGGCCTCGGCGAAGCCCAGATCACCGCGTGTCGCAAGCCGCTTGATGGTGCGCCACTTGCGAATGACGATCGTCGCGGACGGTCCCGGCCGGGTGCCGGTTTTCTCAACCCGTTCTAAGGATGGAAGAACCACTGTAATTTTACCGATATCTATCGAAGAAACGGCGGCAACTATTGCCTGCGCGAGAAGCCCGTCCTTGGTTAAAGTCCTGTTGATGGCTCTCTTAAGTATTCTTGCCAGGGCTACCACGATTATTTCCCGAAAATCTCATTGTTGCTTGCGAGGACTTGTGCGTCTATGCCTCGACCACTGCTACGCCAAAAGCAGGTCAGGTGGTGTCCCGGTAGCTTGATGTCTTGGGTGGGGGCGGGCTGGTTCGGAAGCTTGCGCCCTTCAGCCATAGCCTGAGTGCCTCCCAGTGGATACAGGCCATCACCTTCAACGTCATGAAAGGGAACCGCAGGAGGCAGCGAGCGAGGTTGGCGTCGGTCAGCGGTGCCGCGTCGGCGTTGAACGTGGCGGCCAGCACCGGTTGCCCGCCAGCAGTCTCGTGGATGCGCACCCGCACGGTTTTGCCGGGCGGCAAGATACGGAAGTGGTAGCGCAGCCCCATGTCCATGAAGGGCGACACGTGAAAGATTTTCGTCCTCCTCTGGCGGATACCGGCTGGACTTTCCTCGCCCGGAAGCACCGGCGCCACATAGTTATGCCGCTCGCCGAAAGTGTTGCGCACGGCGTAGATGATCGCGATCAATCGCTCGTTCTCATCATAGGCGAAGTAGGTCGCGAGCGGGTTGAAGACGTATCCGAACATACGCGGATAGGCGAGCAGCAGGATCCGTGCCGCCGGCTTCTCGAGTCCGGCGTGTGCCAGCAGGCGATCGACAAACTGGCGCAGCATCTCGTCCTTCTCGTCGACGTGATCACGCTCGTGAAAGGAAATGATGCCAGGCCGATTGACCGACAGCAGGCTGGAGAGCTCGGCAAGATCGCCAAGGCGGTCGATATCTACTAACAAGGAAAAGACGCTGTAGCTGAAGCGATGGCCGAAGGGACTGAGCCGCTGGTGCATGACCTTACCTGGAAAGAGCGTGCCGGCCGCCGCGGGCGGCGGGCCGTTGTTGGCCATGCTCGTGATGCGGTTTTTCCTCATTCTTTACCCCTTGCCGAGTCCGTCACCGGGAAGGCTGCCAGCGCACATTCTTGCACAACAGCCCACCCAGAATGCAGCCGCGGGTGAGAAGCGATTTGTCGGAGACCCGCACGGTGACCGAAAATGTGCGGTCTCGTTTCGGGTCATAAGCAGTCCCTGCTAGTGTATCGGACGATTTCGGCTGAAGGGACATGACCAGGCGATCGCCGGCCTCTTCACCCTTGGTGGTATCGCGGATCCACAGATTGGTCGCGCAGATATTGCTGCCGCAGGGTGCTATGCGCACACGCGCGTTTCCGTCGTCGCGTAGCCAGATACCGCTCGGATCGGCGGATTGCTGCGCCTGCACGGCGGCTGTCGATATCAAGGCGGCATACGTAGTCAGAACCGCTATCCTCATCGGTCGATTCTCCTTCTTTTCGTGACATACGCACGGGCAAGTCGATCGGTTCACTCGAGGTGATCCGCCGAGGCGGTGATGCCGTAGAGAATGTCGACACCATCGTGGGGACACCATATGAAAACCATGATCACGGCCTATCTGGCGACAGGCGTCGCTTTCCTGACTGTCGACGCCATCTGGCTTACGACGATGGCAGATATGCTCTACCGACCGCGTCTGGGCGATAAGCTTGCGCCGCAGTTCCACCTGGCCCCGGCAATCTTCTTCTATCTGACCTATGTCGCCGGCATTGTATTCTTCGCCATACTTCCGGCTCTCGGGAAAGGCGGTCTTTGCAGGGCTGTACTGAACGGCGCCGTGCTTGGTCTTGTGGCCTATGGGACCTATGACCTTACCAATCAGGCTACGTTGAAGGACTGGCCACTGGCCATCACGCTTGCCGATATTCTCTGGGGCGCCTTGGTAACTGCCGTTGGCGCATCAGGCGGCTTTTGGGCCGCCAGCCGGCTCGGATGATTGCTCGGCCTGCGCAAGGAGGTTGGAGAAAATAAGGGCGACGAAAGCTGTAAGGGTGCAGGCGCTGATGAGATTAAGCCGCGCCAGAGCGTAATATTCGGCCGCGTCATACCACGCTAGCGGCGGCCCATAGGCATCGTGCCACACTAGAAAGACGCCGAAGGCAACTGCGGTCAGCGCCAACCCGATAAGGCGTTCGTGCGGGCGAAACAGCAAGAGGGCGATCACCGCGCAGGGAACGAGGAAGATCTCGACCCCGGATGCCGTGCCGAAGAGCCAAGCCGAAAGTACCGTATTTCCGATACCCGCCAGCGGCAGAAGCGCCCGGGCGGCGACGCAGTTCCAACGTGCAACGGCGGGCACGACGAGAAAGAACGGCGTTGAAAGGAAAGTGAACCAGGCGGGCGTTATGTCGGCGCTAACCAGCCAGAAAAGGTAGAGCGGATAAAACGGCTGGTTCGAGGCAATCAGAAGTGAAATGACGTTCGCTGCAGCGACACGTGGGTCTGGGTGGCGAGCGTAGGCTCGCACGATCTTTGTAAGTGTTCTGAAAAGGGACGTCACGGCCGTGCGCTGGCGGGTCGCAGGCGATAGTGGCTGACACCCCATTCCTCGCCATTGGCATGGCCGAAAAGCCCGGCCGTTGCGAGAAAGAATATCCGCCAGCGCCTCATCCAGAGCGCCGCATCTTGCCCGTAGGTCGCCTCAAAGATGGCGCGGATGATGTGGCGGTTCCGGTCGAAATTATCTAGCCAGTCAATCGCCGTGCGTTCGTAATGTTTTCCGCTCCAGCGCCAGTCCCTTTCGACAATGAAGCTGTCGCTAAATTCTCGGACCAGCTCGTGGCTCGGCATGATGCCGCCGGTGAAGAAATACTGGGCGATCCAATCCGCCTTGTCGGCATGGTCGAAACGGTAAGCGGTCTTGCGATGGGAAAAGATATGCAGGAAGAGCCGGCCGTCGTCGCGGATCCAGACGCGCACCCGTTCAAGCAGCGACTTCCAGTTGGACATATGCTCGAACATCTCGACGGAGACGATCCGGTCAAAGGTATTGTCGGGAGCAAAGCTATTCATGTCAGCGGTGATGACCGTCAGGTTCAGAAGACCGCGCCGTTTGGCTTCAGTCTCGATATAGCTGCGTTGCGATGAAGAATTCGAAACGGAGACGATCCGGGCCGACGGATAACGCTCGGCAATGAACAGCGACAGGGAGCCCCAGCCGCAACCGAGTTCCAGAATATCCTGTCCGTCCGCAAGGTCTGCATGAATGCGGGTTTCATCCAGCGCCGCAATCTCAGCTTCCGCTAGCGTGCTGTTGGGTGAGGTATAAAGGCAGGAGGAATATTTGCGGCGCGGACCGAGCGTCAGCGCAAAGAACGCCGTCGGTAGGTCGTAATGCTGCGCGTTGGCTTCATCGGTGTGAACGGCGATCGGCCATCCGGTCATCGATTGCGCAAACTCGCGATCCGTCACACCGCCTCCGTCCGCCAGAAGCCTGCGCGTGCGACCGACGAACCGGCTGATGCCGAAGCGCAAGGCGTCATCAGGAAGCGGCAGCTGCTCGGCGGCAGTGATGGCGGCAGCGACAAGATTCATGTCAGCTTTCCCCGTTTTGCAAGCCAGGCCAGAAAGCATTGACGCGATTGGCGTAGGCGGAGAAGGCCGCGCCGCGTGAGCGCATCATATGCGCTTCGAGCGGCGGAATTCCCGAGACATGCACGAGCAGCCAATACATGAAGGCGGGACCGACAAGCGCCAGCCAACCCCAGCCCCATACCCCTGCGGGGCCGATAGCGATGACTGCATATCCGGTCCATCCGAGCCACTGGAAGAAGTAGTTCGGATGGCGCGAGAGGCTCCACAAGCCCTCGTCACAGATCCCTCCGCGGTTCGCGGAATTACCGCGAAATCGCGCCAACTGCGCATCGGCGAAGCCTTCTCCGACTATGGCTATAACAAGGATGGCAATGCCGGCGAAATCACTCCATTGCAGGCCCGTTGACGGGTTTCGTGCCGCGATGAAAATGGTTGCAGTTAAGAGTAGCGCGGCTCCTGCCTGTATCTGCAGGAACAGGTACAAACGTAAACGCCAGCTTTTGCCCCATTCCTCACGCAGTTTGACATATCGTGGATCCTCTCCGCCCTGTAGGGTGCGCTGCAGGATATAGAGGCCTAGGCGGCAGGACCATAACCCGGCGAGGGCGGCGACAACGAGCCGCCGCTGCCATTCTCCCTCCCAGCCATCGACCGGGACGAGCGACGCTGACATGCCGGTAGCTCCGACGAGAAACGACCAGACTACGTCGATCCAGCCGGATGCCGCGCTTCTTACCACGGCAAACCAGACAGCAGTCATCGCAAGAGAAACAGCGGCTGCCAGCAGGATGAAAAGCGCGGTCGCCGCCACGGCTCAGATCCCGAAGATCGGCTGCAGCATGCGGCCGATAAAGCTTTTGAACCGCATCTTTCCCTCCATGGCGGCAAGGCAGATGCACTCGCCATTCTTGTCGACAATAGGTTGATGCTCGGCATCTTCATTCATTTCCGCAAGATCACCAGGGCGGAAAGTGCCGAACCGATCTGAGAACGAGCCCGAGACGACATAGGTGAATTCCGTGCCGACATGTCCGTGATCGGGGAGGGCGCGGCCCGGGCCAACCTTGAGCAGGATGAGATTGGCATCCGGATCGTGCGGCACGCCGACCCGGCTCATCCTCATGCCGGGGCCGATCCAGCGCCAGCGCCCGATTGCGCAGCCGCGCAGGGCCTTTGGCAGGGGAATGCCCTCGATCTCCACCGGCGCAAGTGGCGGCGGAACGAGGGAGTGCCCCGCGTCCTCATCATCGAGCATTGCAAGCACATCATTCAGCGCGGTGGCCGAAAGCGTCGTTGGTTCTATTTCTTCCAGCAGGGCACCGCCGAGCGCCTCATGTTCGCGGACGCGAGAGCGGCAGGCCGGGCAAGATGCCAGATGCGCCTCGACCGCGATGGCCGGACCTGCGGCAAGCGTGCCGGCTGCAATGCGCATCAAGGTTTCGTCGGTTGCGTGGTGTGCGATCGTCATGATTTGTCTTCCAGCAGCGCGCGCAGGCGGTTCATTGCCAGGCGTGTTCTAGATTTTACCGTGCCAAGCGGGATGCCCAGTTCATCGGCGATTTCGGCTTGCGATTTCTCGTTGAAATAGGAAAGGCGGATGATCGTCTGCTGCTCCGGTGAGAGCGTGGTCAGCGCCCGGCGCACCAACGCGTCCCGCTCGGCCCCAATCAATCCCTCCTCAAGCGTGTCCGGTGTATTCTCGGGATCGGGCGGCAGAGCTGAGGGATTGCGCTGGCGGCGCACGTGGTCGATGCGCATGTTGCGGGCTATCGTAAAGATCCATGTGGCAACACCCGCCCGCGCAGGGTCAAAATACGAAGCCTTGCGCCACACCGTCAGCATCGTCTCCTGCATGAGCTCCTCGGCCATGCCCGACGAGGGCGTCCAGCGCAGAAAGAAGGTTTTCAGCTTCGGCCCGAAATGGCGGAAAAGCCGCGCAAAGGCCTGTCGGTCGCGGTCTTGAGCAATCTGAACCATCATCTCTGCGAGCGCATCGGGTGAAGGCGCCTGCTGTACATCCCTCGAACTCACCACGGCAAGTCGCCGGCCTCTCGGCACGCCTGGTCTGCGATCCATCTCAATGGAGCTCGAAACTTCATTCATGCATCCTTTTACGCGGCGGTCTCCAAAGCGGATCACACGTGCAGAAATCGCTTGTAGTGATCCGCCCGAAGCCGCTCTTCGTACACGTTACTATAAGGTTTCGACAATATCGACAGCTGCAGAAGGATCGACATGCGCCATTTTCCTCAATCGGACCGGCCGATGAAGATTGCTGTTGTTGGCACGGGCATCGCCGGTCTTTCCGCTGCTTGGCTTCTTTCGAAACGTCATGAGGTGACGGTGTTTGAGGCTGACAATCGCGTCGGCGGTCATTGTCACACCGTCAATGCAGGCGGTGTCCCGGTCGATACGGGCTTTATCGTCTATAATGAAACGACTTATCCAAACCTGACGGCACTATTTGCGCATCTTGATGTCTCGACCAAGGCCTCGGACATGTCCTTTGCCGTTTCGATTGACGGAGGGCAACTTGAATATGCGGGAACGAACCTTGCCGGTCTATTTGCCCAGCGCAGCAATCTTGCAAACCCACGGTTCTGGTCGATGCTGCGCGACCTCGTGCGCTTTTACCGCGAGGCGCCGAGCGGCGTGCGAAATCTCGATCCGTCCGCGAGCCTCAACGACTATCTCGATAGCGCAGGCTTTGGCCGAGCCTTTCGAGAGGATCATCTATATCCGATGGCGGCTGCAATCTGGTCAACACCGGCGCTGGAGATCGGCAATTATCCGGCGCATTCCTTCGTAAGCTTCTGCGAGAACCACGGCCTTCTGAAATTCGCGCGTCGGCCGATCTGGCGCACGGTGGTCGGCGGGAGCAGCGCCTATGTAGAGCGGCTGTCCGCGCCCTTCCGCGATCGCATTCGTACCAATGCCCCGGTGAGGTCGATTCGTCGCGTGAATGGTGCGGTGGAGGTTTTCGTGCCCGGCGTACAACCAGAGTGGTTCGACCATGTCGTGATTGGTACTCATGCCGATGAAGCACTCGCTATGCTGGCCGACCGGTCGCAGCGCGAGGCGGAACTGCTGAGCGTTTTTGCCTATGGCGATAACGAAACCGTACTCCATGGGGATGAAAGCCTGCTGCCCCGCCGCCGACGCGTCTGGGCGAGTTGGAACTATCTGGCATGTTCCGGGCGTGATGGCGCCGCGCGGCAAAAGCCCTGTGTCACCTACTGGATGAACCGATTGCAGGGTATCGCCGGACCGCGCTCCTTCTTCGTGACGCTCAGCCCGCTGCATGACCCGGCCGCAGACAAGGTGATCTGGCGCGGCAGCTACAAGCATCCCTTGTTCAACGCAGCCACGCTTGCAGCGCAGAAACAGCTTTGGTCGCTCCAGGGTGAAGCCAACACCTGGTTTTGCGGCTCCTACTTCGGATCCGGTTTCCATGAGGATGCGATCCAGGTCGGCCTTGCAGTCGGCGAAAACCTGGGCGGTATCGCTAGGCCGTGGTCTGTCGACGGGGAATCGGATCGCATATTTCGAACGGTCGGTGCGCGATCGTGAGTTTCCGTGTGAGTGTGTGTCTCGTCGAAGAGCCACCCATAAGCGACCCTCTTAACCGAGAATGTTGAAGCGAGAAACGTGTCCGACATGAGTAAACAGTCCGTTTTGATAAACGCAGCAATGGCGATAATTCCCGTAGTTATGGTTTCGCTGCTCGGCCAATTGGCCACCTACCCAAATATTGCTGGTTGGTATTCTGGACTGCTCAAGCCGGCCCTTAATCCACCGGGTTGGATTTTTGCGCCTGTTTGGACCGCACTGTATATTCTGATGGCTTGGGCGGCATGGCGTGTATTGACGATGCCTTCAGATCGCCTTGGCCGTAGCACTGCGCTTGTCTTCTTCTTCACCCAGCTTGCTATGAACGCTGGATGGTCCTGGATGTTTTTTGGACTGCACTGCCCCCTGGCGGGTTTGATCAATATCGTGCCGCAACTGCTGGTGATCGTGCTAACGCTTAGATTATTCTTTCGACTGGACCGAGTTGCGGGGATGAGCCTCGTGCCGCTTGCCGCATGGGTTTGTTTCGCGACCTTGTTAAACTTCGAGATCTGGCGGCTAAATGGCTAATTCTCAACCTCTCGATCGTGACGGCTCGAGCGACGTGGCGCCTATTGTGGTCTGGTTCCGCGATGACCTTCGTCTTGGAGATAATCCAGCATTTTATCACGCTGTAGCAACGGGGCGGCCGCTGGTGTGCCTCTTTATAGACGAAGTCGCTGGACGAGATGTGCGGCCATTGGGCGGTGCTGCGCGATGGTGGTTGCATGGCTCGCTGTTGGATTTGGACAAATCATTGCGCGAACGTAGCGGACGCCTGCTTTTGTTTCGCGGCGTTGCCGGAGAGATCGTGCCCCTCGTCGTTGCTGCTTGTCGGGCCATCGCAGTTTACTGGAACCGTCGATATACCGAAGCAACGCGCCGGACTGACGAAGATCTGAAAAAGTCCTTCAGACAGCAATGCATTGACGCCAGAAGCTTCAATGGCAATCTGTTGTACGAGCCCTGGACGCTGTCGACGAGTGCCAAGGTACCGTTTAGGGTGTTTTCGGCATTTTGGCGTGAGGCGCAAGCTTCTGGTGAACCGGACCCGCCATTGCCCATCCCAGCACGACCGCATTTTTATGCCATTCCACACGAGGTCGAGGTGCGAAGGCTGCGGCTTGAAGATCTGCATCTGGAGCCTGCCGCACCCGACTGGGCTTGCGGTCTACGCACAGCATGGCGGCGCGGTGAGCGTGGCGCCCACACACGCTTGAACAACTTTATCGGCGGTGGCCTTGCACATTACGAAGACTCGCGCAACCGGCCCGATCGGCTGGCCACGTCGCGCCTTTCACCCTATCTGCGCTTCGGCAACATTTCAGCTCGTCAGATCTGGCACCAAGCGAGCATTGCCGCCTACGCGCGAGGTCCAGCGCAGACTACGCGTAATCTCAAGAAATTCCAGTCAGAGCTTGGCTGGCGCGAATTCTCATATCATCTACTCTATCACAATCCCGATATTGCAAACCGAAACCTGCAGAAGAAATTCGATCGCTTTGCCTGGCGCACCGACCCCGAGGCGCTAGTGGCATGGCAGCAGGGCAGGACGGGATATCCACTCGTGGATGCCGGCATGCGGGAGTTATGGAACACCGGCTACATGCATAATCGCGTGCGCATGGTGGTTGCATCTTTCCTCATAAAGGATCTTTTGATCGACTGGCGTGAGGGCGAATCCTGGTTCTGGGACACGCTGATCGATGCGGATGTCGCCAACAACCCCGCAAGCTGGCAATGGGTGGCCGGCTCGGGTGCGGATGCCGCCCCGTTCTTCCGTGTCTTCAATCCCGTGTTGCAGGGTGAGAAGTTCGACCCCGATGGCGACTATGTGCGTCGCTGGTTGCCGGAGCTGGCGCACCTGTCCGCGAAATTCATTCACCGTCCATGGGAGGCGCCCGACCTGCTTCGACGGCGTGTGGTTGATGTATATCCCGATCGAATCATCGATCATGGCAAGGCACGCAAACGGGCGCTGCAAGCTTGGTCCGAATTGAGCTGAATCTCTCGGATCCCTTCCGACACCGGTTGCGCCAACGTCACCGTCGGCGAATGTGAAGATCGTGTCGAGATGCATGGCAGCGCGTAGCTTTGGTTGCGACAATAGCGCGCTCGGCCGCACCTTTTTCGAACAGCGCCTGGGCAACCTGGCTGATCGCCTGGCGCGAGGTCCGCTCGCTCATGCCGATTAGCACGTTGCCTTTGCCGATTGGCATGACGTCATCGGCATATGTTCGCATCTCCGCAAGCGTTTCTTCCGGCGCAACTGGAATGGCGAGGATCAAGTTTTGAGGCGCCCTGGCTTCTCATAGCAATTAGTGCCGCTATTGCGGTCCCTCCCGTCGCCAGACCATTATCGACAATGATGGCACGCATCCCTTCGGCGCCCGGTCGTCGAGATAAATCGCGCGTCGAAGTTCGATCTCGCCGAGTTCACGTTGTCGAGTAGCTGCCTCGTCGGCCTGATGCAAATCAATGCCGGTTTCACGATCTGATGTACCTTTGGCGGTATTTGGACGATCTCGTCGAGTCCGTAGCCATCCTGATCAACTGCACGCTCCGGCGTCGGGTCGCTTCGAAAAGTGCCCGTTCGCAGACCGCAAGCGACCCTCGCCTTTCACTCTTTACTATTTGACGATGTGCGCATTCCAGTGTGGGTCTGCATCAGATCGCTCTGCGAATAGGCTGATCGCAAAGCGGCTGACATGAGATCATCGCGTTCTCGGAGCCCGCTGTTGAAGAGCCGCGCCACCAGCACGGTTAGCTTTCCGATAGCGACCGGGTCGCTGGAAAATCCCCTTGCTTGGGAGACTTCCTTGACGACACTCGCGCACAAGCGCGCCTCCTCCTTTGTTGGCAAAGACGTCGGTTTCATTTCTCACTCCGGGAACGGGCCCGCCCGACGGGCGGCCCGGCGTCGATGGTCTTAGAAATCCATGCCGGCGCCAGTAGGGATCGCCGGAGCGGCTTCCTTCTTGGGTTTTTCGGCTATCATAGCCTCCGTCGTCACCAGCAGGCCTGCAACAGAGGCTGCATCCTGAAGCGCGGTGCGCACGACTTTGACCGGATCGATCACGCCCTGTGCATAGAGATCACCATATTCGGCGGTCTGGGCGTTCCAGCCGTAGGAGAAGTCGGGCTTCTCGCGCAGCTTGCCGACGATGATAGAACCTTCTGCGCCAGCATTCTCGGCGATCTGACGGACAGGGGCCTCGATCGCACGTCGGACGATGTCGACTCCGACACGCTGGTCCGGGTTTGCCACATCAAGATTGTCGAGCGCCTTAATGGCCCGCAGCAGTGCCACGCCACCGCCCGGCAGAATGCCTTCCTCAACCGCCGCGCGGGTCGCATGCAACGCGTCGTCGACACGGTCCTTCTTTTCCTTAACTTCGACTTCGGTCGAGCCGCCGACGCGAATGACAGCCACACCGCCAGCGAGCTTGGCAAGACGTTCTTGCAGTTTCTCCCGGTCATAGTCGGAGGTGGTTTCCTCGATCTGCGCGCGGATCTGCGCAACGCGGCTGTCGATCTCGGCCCTGGAACCGACGCCATCGATGATCGTCGTGTTCTCTTTCTCGATCGCGACCCTCTTGGCACGCCCAAGCATGTTCAGCGTCACGTTCTCCAGTTTGATGCCGAGGTCTTCGGAAATGACCGTGCCGCCGGTCAGGATGGCAATATCTTCCAGCATAGCCTTACGCCGATCGCCGAAGCCCGGAGCCTTGACGGCAGCAATCTTCAGGCCGCCACGCAGCTTGTTGACGACCAGCGTAGCGAGTGCCTCGCCTTCGACGTCCTCGGCGATGATGAGAAGCGCCTTGCCGGACTGCACGACGGCTTCGAGAAGCGGGAGCATCGATTGCAGGTTCGAGAGCTTCTTCTCGTGGATGAGGATACAAGGATCTTCGAACTCGACCCGCATCTTGTCAGCATTGGTGACGAAGTAGGGGCTGAGATAGCCGCGATCGAACTGCATGCCTTCGACGACTTCGAGCTCGGTTTCGGCGGTTTTGGCTTCCTCCACGGTGATGACGCCTTCGTTGCCGACCTTCTCCATTGCTTCAGCAAGGTAACGGCCAATCTCGGAATCACCGTTAGCGGAGATCGTGCCGACTTGGGCGATCTCGGAATTGTTGGAGATCTTGCGCGCGTTGGTCTTCAGTTCCTTGACGACAGCGTCGACGGCAAGGTCGATGCCGCGCTTCAGGTCCATTGGGTTCATGCCGGACGCCACCGCCTTGGCACCTTCCCTGACGATTGCCTGGGCAAGAACGGTCGCCGTCGTTGTGCCGTCGCCAGCGAGATCGTTGGTCTTCGAAGCCACCTCGCGCAGCATCTGGGCTCCCATGTTCTCGAACTTGTCCTCAAGCTCGATTTCTTTGGCGACCGTTACGCCATCCTTGGTTATGCGCGGCGCGCCGAAGGACTTGTCGATAACGACGTTACGACCCTTCGGGCCAAGTGTCACCTTCACAGCATTGGCAAGCACATCCACCCCACGCAGCATTCGTTCACGGGCATCGGTGTGGAACTTGACTTCTTTCGCAGCCATTTCTTTAACTCCTCAATAGGCAGCTAATTTAACTGATCGGTCGGCCTTCAGGCGGCCTGCTTCTGCTCTGCCGGGGCTTCGATGATGCCCAAGGCATCGCTTTTCTTCATGATCAGCAGGTCTTCGCCGTTGATCTTGATCTCAGTGCCGGACCATTTGCCGAACAGGATGCGATCGCCAGCCCTGACGTCGAGCGGCTGGACCTGGCCGGCATCGTTACGCGCGCCGGGTCCGACGGCGATGACCTCGCCTTCCTGTGGTTTTTCTTTGGCGGTATCGGGAATGATGATGCCGCCCTTGGTTTTTTCTTCGGACTCAACCCGGCGGACTAGAATGCGATCATGAAGCGGTCGGAACGACATGTTTTCCTCCGATGGACAAACAATGATGACGTTGTTCCCCTGGCCGAACCGGATGACCAGTCCGGGCGGGAGCAAAACCTCAGTCGAGCGTTTTGCGCGAAATGATCTGGTTTTGCGATTTTTCGATTTCAAGAGGTCAAAACAAAAAAATGACTCTCTTCAGAGGCGGCTGCTAACACGCTGGAAAAAAACAACAACAGGGGTCTTTACGTTTGAAAATCCGTTGCTGGCCTCAAAATTTTGCGCCACATTCGCCAGTGTCACTAAACGGAGATGAAGCATGGGATTTTCATCGGATCTGGAGTGTCAGCTCAATGGCTTCGGCCTCACCCACTGCCCATAAACTCTACCGCATTCCTGATTTTGAATCCGTGCTGCAACCCTTCGTTTGGCAAGATTGCTCCCGATTTTCCTGCGATGCAGAAGTTCCTTGATTACTGGCGGGCCAATCTCGATGGGTGCTGCATTCCATCCGCTATACGTATCAGCGCCTGACCGGGGTGCCGCGTCGAAGGCGAGTTCAAGCTGCACTGAGACTTGAATCCGGATTCTTCGGTTCTTGGCTTTTTTCGTGACGCAGGTTTGATGAGCCCGGCCTATCGCACGTCACCGGTCTCCGTGTGATGATGGGTCGCGGAAGCCAGTTGCTCCAGACTGCTTGCGTAGGTCGTCGGAATTTAGGGGCTCATCTTGTGACTGAACTGTTTTCGAGACATCACAACATCCTCCATGAAGAACGTCTCTGTTTCGATCGCTTTGGAGGCCCCGCTAGAAGAGCGGGCAAGCGTTGGGACTGAAGGGTCGAGGCAAATGCCTCTGGCCGATAAAGGCGGTTGCCGGTCATTCGTTCCGGCGTTGTCGGATCAGAAATGTCGGTGAGCGGTTTCCGATAAGCCGTGGCCGCTCGCTCGCCTGATAACGCTTCGAGCCGCAAAGCCCGCCTCTAGGCATGCCGCGAGAAAGAGTTCTTTACTTACCGCGGGAGGAGTTTGTCGATTGAGAGCATTTCGGCAGCTCGCTACTGCTGCGTCGTGATACGCACCGTGTACCTTGGGCCAATCGTTCTCAAGAAAGTCCAAGGTGTCGTGGATACTTTGGAACGACTTCTCAGTGCCATTCGGAAGCCGAACATTTACGGGAACTATTCCAAAGGATATCTGACGTCGGCATTTTTTCCTCCTTTTCCTACCAACGACAATAACCAAAAGTTAGTATTGGAGACGGGCGCGTGCAAGGGCCAGCGGGTGAGCGCCGCTAGGCGGTTCAAGACCCCCGGTCGGCCATACGCGAGGGTCTCAGAGCCAGCCCTCAGCGTAATGCCTCGGATCAGCAGCCGATGTGGCTCGGAGGCCGATTATACCCTCATGCGGTTCCGGCTGGTCGACCAGGGCGAATTCCAAAAAGGCGGCCCAACGCATTTTTGGCGAGAGGTCTCCGGAACGCTGCCGGGGAGCTGCTCGAACGGGCATGGCGCGGCAGCAGAGCGATAGGATCCATGACCGGGTTTCGTATGGCCTCTCCTCGCCGCGAGGCGTTCCGATGCGCCCGAGCCCCCCGTAAGCCTTGCCGAGATAGGATGTCTATGGATGTTGGAGCGGTCGGCGGAAGAAGTGGCACATAGTTGCAAGCCATTCGCGCGATCGTACGAAATCGGTGTCATCAGCCGTCTTGTCTTGGGAAACCCGCCACACCAGATCTTCTAGCGCCACCGCCAGGTCGAAAGGTCTCAGGATGCGGAAGGTCGAAGAACGGGTTTCTCCTTTATCAAAACTCAACACGGTGAATGCTGTCGCAGGAGCGGTATTGTTTTTCTGCCCATGGGTTCTGAGCTACGAAGGGGCTTTGCTCGCATCAATCAACGCGTGGATCGGTGGGCTGGCGTTGATGGTTCTCGCCGGTGCTGCTGCAACGGACATCTGGCCAAAGCTAAATCTGGTATGTCTGTCGATAGGCGTCTGGATCTTCGCAGCCCCATGGATCCTGGACTTTTCGAACAAAGCCGACCCTACCACCTCGCACCTCGCGGCAGGGGCCATAGCGATTCTTGTCTCCCTTGTATGCTTAGGTGGCAGATGGATCACGAGACCGCATCAATGAAGTTGCCGCCGCAAGTCAACGGCTCGAACCGTCGGTATAGGAATTCGGCGGTGGTTGCCTGAGCTCAATTGAACACCGCCGGAGCATGGGTATGAGGGGGTCAACGAACAGAATAGGCAAGTGATCGACATGATTGGGGTTATGATAGCCAGGGATGTGCAACGAGCTCAAAGCTCGCAGATTTGACCTGGACCCAATCCGCGTATCGCTATACCGGCCCGCGTTGGGCGCAGCCGGACAGCGCCGACGCAACGACTTTTGTATTCCATGCGATTTTCAACCTGGTTGGCTCAATGTGGCCGAGTTCGCTCGGCGCTTCGGCAAGGGGCTGGATTTCGATAAGCTGACGACTTTGAGGATCGTCGATGGCGCAACGGTGCGCGTCGTGATCGAGGCCGCCAGTCGCAGGAGATCAAGGCAGCGTAAACATAATGCAGCCGAATTGCCTAAGGTGCCCCGCGCGATGAACGTTCGAAGGTTGGGGCACTAAGAGGTGCCCCAACCCAGCCATTCTAGGCAAGCGAGTGTTGACCGCCAGCGCCGGTCTTCGTCCCGAGCGGTCCATCTACGCCCGTTGACAATCCCGCATCGCGGCAGGCGTCAATGAACGCTTCGCGCGCGATGGTGACTGGCGTCATTCGGTTTAGAGCACGGCGGCACGTTTGAACCGCCCGATTGTAATTTCTGCCTCGATAGATGGCCCAATCGCCTTCCAGAAAGTCGAGCGCGTCGTTGACAGAAGCGAAGACCTGGGAGCTCTCGTCCTTCATGCGGACGGCGACGGGCGTCATCCAAACCAATTCCGGGTGAAGCATGATGTCCTCCTTTCGCATTCAAACCGGATGAAAAAGAAGAAAAAAAATATCGGTGCCGAGCGAGTGAATTTCAAGGCCTCAGAACCTGCCACATCGTCGACGCCGACTGACCATCGTAGCGAACAGATCGTCACCTCACCCCTTCCATACACAATGACAGCGGAGGCGCGCGCCTGGCAAAGGCACTCAGGATCGCGCTACGCCGGTGGCCCGCCGATGCTAAGTTCTCCAGTTCCTGCGATTTGGGGGGACGCCTTGGACATCAACCTCCGAAAGTTACTCGATAAAGGTCAGAATCTCCTTAAGCTCGCCGCACATTTTTTCAGCCTCGTCTTCAGTGAGTGCTAGGCTGGCAAGGCGCGCAACATACCTGACGGTAGCGATATCTATCGACGTGATCTGCGTCCCATGTGGCAGTCGACAACGAATGACTGAACCAGATGCTGGCTGCGGCGAGGATCGCGACGCCAAGAGCGGCCGGCGTCTCCTGGACTTGTGTCGACTCTCATCGGGAAATCGACTAATATCAATATAATTCAGTGCGTTAATGTTTCAAGGAGAGTGGATTATCTCAGGTGGAAAACCGAGGCGCGACCATATTTTGGCCGAGGTAGAGGGAGGAGCAAATGGCTATGACAATGACTTCGGACGACGTCATTGTCATCCTGGGACCTGTCGACGAAACGCTGGTGGCCGAGGTCATCGCGAAAGGCGCCACGCAGGCTGAACTTGCCGAGGCATTTGCGTGGGCCAGCAACGACGAAGTCTTGTTGGGTGAAGGCCGGCATCTGCCGACGGTGAGGGTTGATCTGCTGTCCGCCGACGAGGAAGAGCAGGATGAATAGCGTTCTGGCCACTGCCCCCCGGCGCGATCGACCCGACCGGTCATATAGCCCTTGCGATCGATCACCTCCACCACGACTGGCCAGCGAAGGACGGAGATCGTAAATATGGCTATCACTGCTAGATGAATGGCGGGCGGCCAGGTTTCAAATATATCCGAACCCACGCGTCGTCGATAAGGGCACTCCGCTCGAGGAGGAAACCGTGATCCGATGCGGACAAATCCCGCCGGTATGGGTTTCGCTGGGGTGTATGATAGTGAACAGTCGCCATCGAGGAGGATTTCAATCGCTGCTGCATCGGAGCACCAGAGATGGCGTGACGACCAGATCGCTGAATGTGCCGTTGAAGAGCAACGTTGTCGTTCTGCGCCTGTGATTGTCGGGTTTGAATTCCGTGGTGGGACCGACGGCGGCAATCTGCGCCCGCCTTATGTGAAGGCTTGCGCGATATACAGAATATAGCTCCAAGCTATGAGCTCGATTTGGTTCGCCAGGACTGAAACACGCAAATTTTTCTCAAGCGCAGCTCTTGAATCCGAAATTCTCAAAAACCAAATCGATATCCGCCAGCCGCTGAGGATAGGGCTGGCTTGCTGGAAGCGCCGTCTTTCGGCGCTCCGTACCCATGTTGCTTCAAGGAGGATATGGCTATGGCAACATCCTACGACTATGCACCGCTGTTCCGATCCAGCGTCGGTTTCGATCGGGTCTTCAATCTTCTCGAAAATGCTCAGCGCGCCCGCTCGATCAACGACTGGCCGCCCTATGACATTGTCAAGACTGGCGATGACAGCTATCGGATCTCAATAGCGGTGGCAGGTTTCGCCTTGGACGATCTCGACATAACATTCCAGTCCAACCTTCTGACCGTGACCGGCACGAAGCAGGAGGCGGCTGCCGAAGCCTACCTTCATCGCGGCATAGCCGGCCGGCCGTTCGAACACCGGTTCGAGCTGGCCGACCATGTCAGGGTGAACGGAGCGGATCTAAGGAACGGTCTTCTGTCCGTGGATCTCGTCCGTGAGGTCCCGGAGGAAATGAAGCCGCGCAAAATCGCCATCGAGGCCGCTTCAAGTGTTGAGCCGTCGGCTTCTCCCACGCAGATTGAAGCGCAGAAGGCCGCCTAAGGAGAACCCGTCAAGGAGGGCGTCGCTGCGGCGGCGCCCGTCAACATCGCGGGTTGGGAAGGAGAGCGTAATGAAACCCGACATGTTCAAAGAGCCTGTTTCTATTCTGGTCGGCCTCGGCTTTCCGGCCGAAGTTCGCAGCGCGATGGACGCCTACCGGTATCTCGTCGAGTGGCCGACGGCGCTCAGAGATACCGCGCACTCGGTTGCGCTTAAGGCGTGCCAAGCTGCGCTGCGCGGTGAAATCGAAGCGGAGACCGCCCGCGGCCTATTTGCCGCCTTTGCGGAGAAACACAATCTGTTGGCGCCGGAAAACAATGTGATCGTCGCGTCTCGCCTGCGACGGGACAGGGATCCGCACCTACGCTGAGGTAAATAGACGATGGACAATATGTTGGAGCAGGCTGCCAACACTGCCATGACGATCGGGCCGACAGTTCTAGCGCCGCAAGGGCTGCTGTTTCGACGGCCAATCGATGTGGTAAGGGCGCCAGTACTTTCTGTCGATGATAAGCGAACTATCCTCGCGGCATGGGCTTCGGACTTTTACGCGATCGATTCGAAACCGTCTCTCCGTCACGTTCCAGGAACACCGGAGCCAGTTTCGATCGATGAGGTTCAGTCTGCCCTCAGAGAACTCGATCGGCGCTACGATACCTGAGATCAGGCTGTCAGGCCGTCTATCTCGGCGACTTCCGCAGCTGCTTGACGGTGCACCAACAAGCGAGCGTTGTTCGTCGCCGCCAGGCTCTACGGAGTTTAATGACTCCGGCTCGCGAACGGGCGTTAGTCGCGAAGGCTCTACTAGCAGCGGCGATCGCCTCGGTGTCGTGTGTGAGGGCATGGCCATATGGGGCGAGGCAAAAGCGGTGGTTAGGGGAAATTGGTGGCACTTGGTGCGTCGTCTGGCCGACAAAGCGGACGATGATGAGATTGCTCCGCGAGCCAGTTCCATAAAGCGCAGCCTGGCAAACGACCTGGCCGCCCAACGGGCCACACTTGAGTGCACAGATTTCTTCACTCAGAAAACAAAGGGTTACGATCGGTTTAGAGGCCGCCTGAACGAGCGGCGACCCCGAAGAGTGCTCATCCCCGGGGTTGTGCGCCACACTCAGCAGGTAGGAGATGCTACCACTTATGTTCGTATAGGTGGCAGGGGGAAACGGCTGAACGTTTACTTTCGCCCGGCTTGCGGTTCAACTGTGTTTTGGAAACCTGAGTCTTGTCCAACCGTTCCCACGGGCGGTCTCCACTTTCAGCGAGCCCCCCGGCAGCGGGCGCAACAACTCCTCCTCAGGCTTGTCAAGGTCGAGC
>NZ_AZNV01000054.1:0-29111 GCF_000510625.1 Rhizobium sp. IBUN | reverse complement strand
TATCCCGGTTGTCCTGATGATCGTCTAGCGAGCCCGGTAGGACTGGGCTGCGCTCCTTAGGGAGAATGGGAAACCGGGAGCCGAACATCACTCTGTGACCGAAGCCAACGCATCAGGTCACGCATTGGAGATTGGTTCGAGAACCGCAGGACGGCAACACTCTGTCCAGCGGAAGGAAAGATTGAGCCGATCGGCGTCGATGCCGATCAAAACGAAACTGAACCCAAGGAAAAGCCGCCAGTTCAAGGCGTTTTGCCCCTTGTGTTCTTTCATTGGAGTCGATCATGCTGACACTGTACTACGCGCCGCATACCTGCGCGCTCGCAAGCCTCATTGCGCTGGAGGAGTCCGGCCTGCAGTTCAAAACGAAGAAGCTGAACTTCGCCGAAGCGGAGCAGCGTTCTCCCGAGTACCTGGCGATCAATCCCAAGGGCAGGGTTCCCGCTCTGGTGACGGATCGCGGCATCATTACCGAAACGCCGGCAATCCTCGCCTATATCGCTCAGGTCGCCTCCGCCGCGCAATTGGCCCCGCTTGATCCTTTCGAGTTCGCCCGCATGCAGGCCTTCAACAATTATCTTTGCTCGACCGTGCATGTGAACCACGCGCACGGCCGCCGGGGCAGCCGGTGGGCCGATGATCCGACAGCCCATGAAGCGATGAAGGCGAAGGTGCCGCAAACCATGGCCGAATGCTTCGAGATCATCGAGGCGAAGATGCTGGAGGGCCCATGGGTCATGGGCGAGTACTATTCGGTCGCCGATCCCTACCTCTTTGTCATGACCGGCTGGCTGCGGTCCGATGGCGTCGATCCGGCCCGCTTCCGGAAAGCGACGGCGCACTATGCGCAGATGATGGAGCGCGCGGCCGTGCTGCGGGCATTGGAGCGCGAACAGGCCTAAACAGACGTCGCCCGGCCGCCGGGCACATCAGCCATGAAAATTCGCGGCAAGCCTCTTTGGCGCGCGGAACCGCCACGCGCCGATCAGCCGTTCCTTCAGTTCGGCGTCGCTGATCATCGCGGCGTGCAGGGGCATATACGGCCAGCCGATATAGTGGGGTGTCTGATAGTAGATCTCGGGCGCCATCTCGATCAGCCGTTCCTTGTCGTCGATCGAGATGCAGAGCACGATGGTCTCGTTGTTCTTGACCGCCGCGAATGATTTGCCGCCGACTTTCAGCGCCGGGTTACCGTAGGACGTGCTCTCCTCGACGTCAGGCAGATTGGCTTCCGCCGAAAGACGCTTGAGGCGCGCAAAGATCGTATCGACACTGGTCATGTGAGCCCGCTCGAAACTGAAGCGGGCCAAGACTAGCAGATTTTACCGGGCTATGCGCACTTTGCGAGCTGTAGCGGTTCCTGCTCGGGCGCGCGTGGTTGCGGGCCGAGCGGCAGGTCTGCCAACGCCGTCGGTGACATGCGGGCCAGTTCGGGATGGTAGAGCGGATCCCGCTTGCTGTCCGCGCTGTAGGGCGGTTCGATTGTTTCCACGCTCAAGAAAAACTTTAGTATTTGCATGGCGCGCCTCGCTTCCTTCGAGAATGGCGAACGGAGCATCTGTTCAACACAGGCGGATTATCGCGGGCGGCCAGCCAGGTTTCAATTGAGATTACCAATCTCTCGGTATAGAAAAACTATATGAGAAACCTGAACTCGGTTCACTTGAACGGATTGCGCGCGCTCGAGGCTGTCGGCCGGCTTGGCTCCCTACAGGCCGCCGCAGAGGAACTGGGCGTCTCCATCGGCGCTGTCAGCCAACAGGTCATCAAGGCCGAAGCGCAGCTCGACCACGTGATCTTCGAGCGCACGCCAAAAGGCATGGTCGCGACTGAGGCGGGCACGCGCCTGCTGGCCGGCCTGACCGAGGGCTTCAATGCGCTGTCGCAGGCCGTCGCGACGACGCAGCGGCGGGACGACAGCATTCTGACGATCTCTGTGGCGCCGGTCTTTGCCGCGCGCTGGCTTGTCTATCGGCTCGATCGCTTTGCCGAACGGCATCCTGAGATCAGCCTGCGGATGGATGCCACCACCCGGCTCGTCAATCCGGCGCTCTGCGATGTCGATGTCGGCATCCGCGTCGGCAACGGTCAGTGGTCGGACGTAAAGGCCGAACTGCTGCTGCAGCAGCAGGTCTTCCCGGTCTGTTCGCCCGCTATGGCGGCGCGACTGCACGAGCCCGCCGATATACTGTCGCTGCCGGCGGTCATCGACGGTCACGCCATGTTCACTTGGGAAGTGTGGATGCGAGAGGCCGGATTGTCGGGCGCGACGCTCGAGACGCGCCACGTCTTCAACGATGCCTCGCTCTGCCTCGATGCGGCTATCGCAGGGCAGGGCGTCATGCTCGCCTGGCAGACGCTCGCGGACTTTGCCCTGCAGCAGGGGCAGCTGGTTGCGCCTTTCGGCATTCGCGCGAAAACTGGCTTCGGCCACTATTTCGTAACGGCCGAAGGCGCGCGCGAACCCAAGAAGGTGAAGGATTTCAAGGCCTGGATCCGCGAGGAAATGGCCAGCACCCTCAAGCTCTTTCCCTGATCAAACCGGTTCCTGCGACCGCGTCGCCTGCATCGCGATATAGGCCGGCCGTGACTGGCAGCGCTTGATCCAGGCGCTGACATTGGGATGGGCGTCGAACAGCGCCTGTTCCGTCTGCGCGTAGCGAAGAACTTCCGCGATATTGAGATCAGCTGCGGTGAAGCGGTTGCCGACAACGTATTCGTTGGTCGCCAGATGCTTGTCGAGCGTCGCGAACGCCTTCTTCAGCGATCGGACGGCGACGCTGATCGTTGCCTTGCCCTCGTCGCTGTTTTGCTTCTCGTCGTCGTAGACATAGACGATCTTCACCGTATGCGGCTCAACCTCGGTGGCCGCCCAAATGGTCCACATCGTCATCAAACCGTCTTCCGCGACGGTTTGGCCGGCCAGTGGTCCGCCATGCTTGCGGGCGAGGTAAAGGGTAATGGCAAGCGACTCATGCATGACGAGGTCGTCGTCCTTGATGCTGGGGATCAGCGCCATCGGATTGACCGCCAGGAAATCAGGCGACAGGGTATTGATAGGCGCATCGGCGGCAAGCGGATTGGCAAGTCGCCTTGCCTGAATGACCCGCAGGGACTCGAATTCGAGACCCAGTTCCTCAGCCATCCAGTAAACGCGCGAGGCGCGCGAGCGATAAACTCCGTAAATTGTCAGCATCTCGATGTACCCCTTGTTCGGCTGGGCGCAGGGTAGGAGCCGAAGCGTCGCAGCGGAAGCCGCCAAGCCTTATGAATCGATGAAAGCTTTTGATGCTTTTCAGGAGATGCGGTTGCGCTCGACCGTCAGCTGCGCAAAGCGCGAGGCAGCGCCCGCGGTCGCCAGCTCGCCGGACACCTTCCTGTCCCATTCGAAGCCGAGGACGGCACCACAGGGCGTTTCCTGAAACACGTTGTCGGTGATGATGGCCGCGCCTGCACCTTCCGCCACCGAGACCGCGCAGCCGATCGGGGTCTTGCGGATGATATTTCCGGTCACGACGAGGTTGCGCAGATAGGGTCCCCAGCCGAGCTGCATGCCCCAGCGTGGCGCACCTTCGATGATGTTGCCGGAGACCAGTGTATCCGCCTCGGCGGCAATGCCGATGCCGAAGCCGACCTCGTGCTCGTAGGGACCCTTGAGCGTCAGGTTACGCACGACGTTGCCGGTAACGCTCGCCAGCCTGCCGCCCTGGTCGAAATTGGCGATCGAGATGCCGTTCGCCGCACCGTCCACCATGTTGTTGGACACGACAGCGCCCACAAACTCGAACTCGACATAAACAGCGGTCTCGCCCGAACGCTGGCATTGGTTGCCTGTGATCTGGATATCCGAGGCCGAATTGGCGCGGATGGCGGTAAATGCGCAGTCCGACACGTGATTGTTTGCGACCATGACGTTGTCAGCGCGGAAGATATTGATGCCGTTGCCGTTTTGGCCGGTGCCGCCGTCATTGGCCTTGATCCGGTAGATGCGGTTGCCGTTGACGACGCTGTTATCAGCCGCCTTCGTCCAGCGATGCACGAGAATACCGCCATTGCCGCAGTCGAAGACCTCGTTGCCGGTGATCGAAAGCGCGTCGGATTCGACGGCGTAGATGCCGGATTGGCCTGCACCCGATATGCGGCTGCCCGTAATCCGGCCGCCGCATCGCTCCAGTCGAACGGCATGTTTGCGGCTGGCGGCGATCTCGCAATTGTCGATGATTACCTTGGCGACGCCGGTGAATTGCAGCAGCCCGCCGGCATCATCACCGAGCGAACGATTCTGCCCGTCGATGATGATGTTCGTGAGTTCGATGTTCTTGACCTTCTCAGCGCTGAAGAGGTTGCCACCGCCGGTGTAGACGATGCGCGATACGCCGGGAACGCCGGTGATGCGCGTATTCTCCCGCAGTACGAGATTGGAAGCCTTGTAGGTGCCTGGTGGCAGGAAAACCGGTGCGTTCTCCGCCGCCGCTTGGTCGATCATCTTCTGCAGGCTGACGCGCTTGCGGTCCGGCGCACCTGGCGTTGGCTGGTAATCTCCCGCGTCAATCGCGCCGCGCAGGCCACCATCGCGCGTTGTCGCGAAGCTGCGCGATGCCATCAGCGCAAAGGCGGATGCTCCCGCAAGACGGAGCAGGTCACGACGGGAGGTTAACGGACTTTCCTTCATTTCGACCGCCTTGCAGGAAACGTGCCGGCGCGCCTGTTTCATTTTGGTACAGATAGGCATCTTCCCGTCGCCCACTGGCCCTTCCGTCCTTTCCCGCTATCTTTGCAGGCATGAGACCAGATGCATTGCTCTATCCCGCCCCCGAGGGGCTCTATTGTCCCGAGGGAGGATTCTATGTGGATCCCGTGCGGCCGGTCGAGCGAGCCCTGATCACCCACGGTCATTCCGATCACGCGCGGCCCGGCCATGCAAACGTGCTTGCGACACGCCAGACGCTCGACATCATGCAGATCCGCTATGGCGATGGATTCTGCGCAAGCGAACAGGCTGCCGCTTTCGGCGAAGAGATCCTGATCAACGGCGTAAAGGTCAGCTTTCATCCGGCTGGCCACGTGCTCGGCTCGGCGCAGATCGCCATCGAGAAGAACGGTACCCGCATCGTCGTTTCGGGCGACTACAAGCGGCGGGCGGACCCGACATGCGCGGCCTACGTGCCGGTGCCTTGCGACGTCTTCATCACCGAGGCCACCTTCGGACTGCCGGTCTTTCATCACCCCGATCCGGTCGATGAGATGGGCAAGCTTTATGCCTCGTTGCGGCAGTTTCCGGAGCGCACGCATCTGATCGGCGCCTATGCGCTCGGCAAGGCGCAGCGCGTCATTCGCCTGCTGCGCGATACCGGCTACGACCAGCCGATCTATATCCACGGTGCGATGGAAAGGCTCTGCGACTACTACACGGAGCAAGGCATCGAGCTTGGTGAGCTACGCCCGGCGACCATCGAGAGCCGCGACAAGTCCGCCTTCAAGGGAGCCATTGTCGTCGGTCCGTCCTCCGCCTTTGCCGACCGCTGGGCGCGACGCTTCAACGAGCCGTTGCCGGCGTTTGCGTCGGGCTGGATGATGGTGCGTCAGCGCGCCAAGCAGCAGGGCGTCGAGCTGCCATTGGTCATTTCCGACCATTGTGACTGGCCGGAACTGACGGAGACGATCAGTGATCTGCGCCCCGAGGAAGTGTGGGTGACGCATGGTCGCGAAGAGGCGCTGGTTCGTTGGTGCCAGTTGCAGGGCATCAAGGCCCGACCGCTTCACCTCGTCGGCTACGAAGACGAGGCTGATTGATGAAAGCGTTCGCCGATCTGCTTGACCGCCTCGTGCTCACCCCCAGCCGCACAGGCAAGCTGAAACTGCTTTCCGATTACTTCCGCGACACCCCGGATCCGGATCGAGGCTACGGTCTTGCCGCCATCGCCGGCACGCTCGAAGTGCGAAACGTCAAGCCGGCCATGCTGCGCGAGCTGGTGCTGGAGCGGATGGACGAAGTGCTCTTCCGCTATTCCTACGATTATGTCGGCGATCTCGCCGAGACGATCTCGCTTGTCTGGGATGCCGAAAGGGACATCGAGCGGTCGGCGCTCGCCCAGCCGCGGCTTGGCGATGTCGTCAGGCAGATGAACGCGCTTGGGCGCACCGAGGTTCGCAGCTTCGTGCGCGACCTGCTCGATCGGCTGGACACATCAGGTCGCTTCGCCTTCATCAAGCTTGCGACCGGGGCGCTCCGCATCGGGGTCTCGTCCCGTCTGGCGAAACAGGCGCTCGCCGAAATGGGCGGCCGCGATGTGACCGAAATCGAGACGCTCTGGCATGGTCTGCAGCCGCCCTACGAACCGCTGTTTCGCTGGCTGGAAGGGCAAGGTGACAAGCCGGTGCTGGCGACGCCGGCGATCTTCCATTCCGTCATGCTCGCCAATCCGGTGGAGGAGGGGGATCTCGAACAGCTCAACCCGTCCGACTATGCCGCCGAGTGGAAATGGGACGGCATTCGCGTGCAGCTGTCGCGCTCCGGCGACACGCGCAAGATCTATTCGCGTTCCGGCGACGATATCTCAGGCGCGTTTCCCGATATCGTCGATTCGATCAACTTCGACGGGGTGATGGACGGTGAACTCCTCGTTGGCGGAACCACCCGTTCGAACAGCCCGACGCGTACCTTCTCCGATCTGCAGCAACGCCTGAACCGCAAGACGGTGACGGTGAAGATGCTCGACGAGTATCCGGCCTTCATCCGTGCCTACGACCTGCTGTTCGATCGCGAAGAGGACATACGCGGCCGCTCCTATGTCGATCGGCGCGCGCGTCTTGCGGAGGTCATCGATCATGCGCCGCACGACCGTTTCGATCTTTCACCCCTGGTCGAGTTCTCGTCGTGGAACGAACTGGATCAGCTGCGCTCGTCACCGCCAAATCCTGTCATTGAAGGGGTGATGATCAAGCGCCGCGACAGTGTCTATCAGGCCGGGCGGCTGAAGGGTCCGTGGTTCAAGTGGAAGCGCAATCCCTATAACGTCGACGCCGTGCTGATGTATGCGCAGCGCGGCCACGGCAAGCGCTCCAGCTATTATTCCGATTTCACCTTCGGCGTCTGGACCGAGACGTCGGAGGGAGAACAACTGGTGCCGGTCGGCAAGGCCTATTTCGGCTTCACCGATGCCGAGTTGGAATTGCTGGACAAGTTCGTGCGCAACAATACGACGGAGCGCTTCGGTCCGGTGCGGGCCGTCAGGGCAGACAAGGATTTCGGTTTTGTTATCGAAGTCGCTTTCGAAGGCATCAATCGCTCCACCCGCCACAAATCGGGCGTGGCGATGCGCTTTCCGCGGATCTCCCGCCTGCGTCCCGACAAACCGTCCTATGAGGCGGATCGCCTCCAGACGCTGGTCGCCATGATCGATGCCAAGGGCGAGCAGTAGGTTTTTCTGGCGCAAAACGCCGCAGGGACACCGTTTTCAACACAACGTGTGTTGGCGGTCGCGCGCTTCCGGTGCAATTTTCGAATCGCCGGGAACCATGGAAGTGTGAAATGACGTCAGACGAAGGCAATTCTTTTCTCCGACAGCGCCGCACGGTTCTTGCAGGCCTGGCTGGAGCCCTCCTGCTCCCGCGCATCGCAAGCGCATTCGAGGTTCCGGAGGTGCCAAGGCTGATCGATCACGATTACGCCAAGGTCCGCAAGCGCTTCCATACCAAGCTCTTGCAGAAGGGGCCGGCTCCCGACAAGTACGAACCGCTCGACGCTCCGCCGGAAGGTGAGAAGATCTTCTATCGTTCGGGTTACGGCGGCGAATTGGAGTTGGTCGCCTGGGTTTCCAGATACAAGCGCGGCAGCAAGCCGAAGCCGGGCGTGCTGTTCCTGCATGGCGGCAACGCGATGGGGCTTGGGCATTGGGTCCTGCTCAAGGCCTATGTCGATGCCGGATTCGTGGTGATGATGCCGTCGCTGCGCGGCGAGAACGGCCAGATGGGCAATTTCTCGGGCTTCTACGACGAGGTCGACGACGTGCTCTCGGCCGCCGACCGGCTGCAACACCTTCCGGGCGTCGATGCCGATCGCCTGTTCATTGCCGGCCACAGTGTCGGCGGCACGCTGACCATGCTTGCGGCGATGAGCAGCCACAAGTTCCGTGCGGCGGCACCGATCTCCGGCAATCCGGATGCCTTCCGTTTCTTCAATCGCTACCCGCAGGACATTCGCTTCGACGACAGCAACGCCCACGAGTTCGAAGTCCGCAGCGCGCTCTGCTATGCCAAGAGCTTCAAGTGCCCCGTCCGCGTCGTTCACGGTACCGAAGAGGCGCATTTCAATGACCGCGCCGGTCTGCTTGCAAGCCGTGCCCGCTCCGGCGGGGTCCGCATCGAAACGGATACGGTGACCGGCAACCATACGTCGGCGCTGCCGGCGGAAATCGAGCAGAGCATACGGTTCTTCCACGGCGTCGCGGCCTGATCGCGGTCTGACATCCATGCGAGGCTGACCGGGTGACCAGCCTCGCGCCAGCCGCAGGTGTCATCCTCGCCGCAGCTATACGTCTCGCTGTTGTCGATGAGGGTGTTTTATGACTGTTCTCAGCCGGGTGTCGCCATTTGCCGGGCTTGCGGCCGCTGCTCTTTGCCTGAGCGGCTGCAACATCCTTGTCCCGGATACCGGTGCCACCGATCCCGCCCGCTTTGTGCAGGAAACGTCGCCTGTTTTTTATAACGGTGTGGATCCGATGCGCGTCAAGCCGCTGGAAACGCCGGTCCCGCAGAGGCCGGGTGTGCCGCCGACAATCTATAACCAGACCTATGGTATCCCAGGCGCGAATTTCAGCCGGACCTACGGCCTGCCGGTCACCAATCCGGTGAATGGCGCGATGTATGGCCAGGTGCGCGATACCGACTTTACGCTGCCGGCCATACCGGTCAGCCGCATCGATCCGCAATATCTGCGGCTGGAGGTCGACTATCCGACCAACGAGAAGCCCGGCACGATCATCGTCGACACGAAAACCAAGCACCTTTATTTCGTCGAGCCGGGCGGCAAGGCGATGCGCTACGGCGTCGGCCTCGGCCGTGACGGCTACGCATGGTCCGGCCGCGGCGTCATCCAGTGGAAGCAGAAGTGGCCGCGCTGGACGCCGCCCGCCGAAATGGTCTCGCGCCAGCCGGATGTCCGGGCCTTCTCTGCGGAGAACGGCGGAATGAATCCGGGCCTCGGCAACCCGCTCGGCGCGCGCGCTCTTTACATCTTCAAGGACGGGCAGGATACACTCTACCGCATCCACGGCACGCCGGATTGGCAGTCGGTCGGAAAGGCCACGTCGTCGGGATGCGTGCGCATGCTGAACCAGGATGTGGTCGACCTTTATGACCGCGTTCCGGCAAAGGCCGAAATCGTCGTGATGTAGTCGCGCAACAGCTCTGGTGATATCGTCTCGCGGCAGACGGACACGACTTCGTGAGGTGGTGGTTTATTTAACGTATGGCGATAGATTTCTTGTGTTGTCACCGGCGTTGAGCCACCTTCCGCGAAGGGCGTCCGTCCTTCCCGCGCAACAGGAAACCAGACCCGCGTATGAGCTTCGAAAAACCCCTTTCCCGCCGCAGCTTCCTTTCCTTTTCGGCAGTGACCGCAGCTTCGGCGCTGACGGGGTGTGCATCCACGGCTGGACCGCCGCCCTATGCCACGGCTCAGCCGGTCGTCATGCGCAGTCCGGTCAACATGTTCCAGGCACCGCAGACGCCAGGTGACGCCGAGCTGGCGGTCATGTATGGCCCGATCGAGGACGGCGGCTTTCTCATTCCGGCCGTGCCCTACCAGCAGATCGATCCGCGCTTCTACCGTCAGCAGGTGGTTGATCCGACCGGTCAGGCGCCCGGCACGATCGTCGTCGATACACCCTCGCGCTTCCTCTACCTTGTTCAGCCGGGCGGCACCGCCATGCGCTATGGCGTCGGCATCGGCCGCGAAGGGTTCGCCTGGCAGGGTTCCGGCGTCATCCAGTGGCGTCAAAGATGGCCGCGTTGGAAGCCGCCGAATGAGATGGTCGCGCGTCAGCCCGAACTCGCCAAGTATTCGATCGAGAACGGTGGCATGGAGCCGGGCTTGAAGAACCCGCTTGGCGCGCGGGCGCTCTATATCTTCTCGAATGGCGAAGACACGCTCTACCGCCTGCATGGCAATCCGGAATGGCGCTCCATCGGCAAGGCCGTTTCATCCGGCTGCGTCCGCCTCCTGAACCAGGACATCATCGATCTCTATGACCGCGTGCCGAACAAGGCTCCGGTGGTGGTTCTGCAGTGATCCAAGAGGGTGCGGCCAGCTGATTGGCTGGTCGCATTCACTGCCGGTGCTCGGCGACCTGAACTTCTGTAGGCGGTGACAATTCCCTGATAAGCTTCTTGCGGATCGCCGTCGCATAATCAGCAAAGCTCCTGATTTCCATCACGAAGGCATCCTCGCCGAGGATGACGCGCGTCTCGTAGTAGTCGGGAAGATCGGGTTCCTCGTCGGAAATGACCAATCCGTTGACGGTCGTCCCCATCTTCATGGCGCGCTGTCGCGCCTGATAGAGCGACGGCGTCTGTCGTCGTTTTGGCGCAACCGTCTCCTTGCCGTCGCCGGAGACATTGATGATGGTCTTGACGGCGCAGAAGCGGGGATCGGCGAGCATATCGAGGGCGGACCACATGCCGTTGCCGATGTCGGTGTTGCCGAACACCCTGCGCTGGTTGGCGTCGATCGCGGCCGCGAAGGCCTCGGCACCGTTCCCGTTGTGTATGACGAACCAATCCAGTTTTTGGGTGGAGAATTCACCATCTCCCCAGAAGACTGCGGATACCGCAACGTTGCCAGCACTTCTCAAGATGGCCAGGACGTCGTTGTCTCGGAAGGCGGTGGCGATCGCGGACTTCTGAAAGGCATATTCGTCATCGGTGATGCTACCGGATCCGTCGACGGCCACAACCAGCGCGATATCCGCGCAGGCCAAGGATGGAGACGCGGGCAGTATCAAAACCACAGCCGCGGCCATACCAATCAGCATCTTGAGCATTTCCGCATCCCTCGTTCGCCCATAGCCCAAAATTGACTATGACAAGCGGTCGCTTTCCTGCTGTTATACCGCCGTTATTTGCTTATGCTAAATTAGAAGTTGAGATAGTAGCGATGCGGTTCATGCTGCGCCTGTTCGGTCGATTCCAGCTGCTCTCCCCCGCGGGCGAGAGCATTGTGATCGCTTCGCGCAAGCATCAGGCGCTGATTGCGATGCTGGCGTTGTCGAACGGCAAGCCTGTTTCACGATCGAAACTGGCGGGCATGCTGTGGTCCGAGCGCACCGAGGAGCATGCACGCAACAGTCTCCGCCAGGCGTTCTTTGCAATCCGCCATGCGGTCAACGGCCACGGCGTGTCACCTCTCGTCTTCGACAGCGGCGCCGGCTGGATGAGAACTGATGCCATTATCACCGACATTCAGACTCTTGCGGAAAGCGCAAAGGCGGGATCTCTGCCGCCGTCACTGGATGCTTTTGAGGGCGAGTTTCTCGAGGGATTGAGCTTCAACGACGAGACATTGGAAACATGGCTTCGGATTGAACGCGGCCGACACCACAATTTGCTGGCCGACTGCCTTGCGGATCTAACCGAAGGTTTGGAGAGGGCGGGCAGCACGGAGCAGGCGGTTCTCGCTGCGCAATGCCTTTTGCGGCAGGATCCCTACCACGAGCCATCTCATCGAACGATCCTGCGCCATCACAAGGCCCGAGGCGAGCGCGCCCGTGCCATCAGGCATTACGAAGGCCTGAAGGCATTGATGGAGGCCAATCTCGGTGTCGCGCCTGATCTCGAAACGCAGCAGCTCATCGATCGAATTCGCGAACAGCAGGAGCCGTCCGTGGACTTGACCAATGGCAAGCCCAGGATCGCGATCCTGCCAATCAGGAGCCTTTCACATGATGGAGACGACAGTCTCGTCGCCGAATCCCTGACGCGCAAACTGAACGGGGAACTCGGCCTGTTCTCGCCACTCTCGGTGGTCGCCGCCGCAACGATGTTTGCCGTGAATGCGAGGCACGAGACTGTCGAGGAAATCGGCAGACGGGTCGGCGCCGACTATGTCCTGGAAACTGCGGTTCAGGGCGACGGGGAGGCCGGCTGGGCGATGGTGCAACTCGTGTTCGTGCAAAGCGGCACACAGATATGGAGCCGCAAATATCTCGACGAAAGCACGAATTCCGACCTCGGGCAGGACCGGCTTGTCCGCAAGATCAGCGGCAATCTCTATCATATCGTGATGAAGCACGCGGCAGCCAGTTCGGCCACCGAGCCGGAGGGCGAAGTCGGTACGGACAAGCTGTATCTGCAGGTGTTCAATCATGTCGAGCGGCCGACGTTGAAGGGGATGATCCGTGCCCGGCGTCTCTGCGAGCGGATCCTGGCCATTGATCCCAATCACGTTCTGGTCCGCGAGAGCCTCGCCTGGATAAATTTCCACTCCTGTTTCAACGGCTGGCTGGACGATCCCGTAGGGGGCTTCCAGCAGGCGCGTGAAATCGTTCTGGTGGGGCTTGGCCTGGATGACCACGAACCCTACCTGCTCAGCGCCTTCGGCCTTGCTGAAACCTACCTGGGAAACGCCAGGGCCGGCCTGGAGGCGTTGCAAAGGGCCGTCGACCTCAACCCCAACGACGCCGAATTCCACACGTGGCTCGGTATTGGACTGACCGTCGCCGGTCTGATCGGCGAGGCGCACATGGCGTTCGATCAGGCCGATCAGGTCAGTCCGGACTATCATCCGATTTTCCTGTTCCGGGGCGATGCCCATTTCGCCTCCGGGAAGTATGAGGAAGCGATCGCCTGCCTTGATCGCTTCCTGACCGTGCTGCCGGACTATCATTGGGCGCGACTCCTGCGAGCGGCGTCATACGCAGCGCTGGGCAGGGACCTGATGGCGCGGGGCGACGTGGCCTATGTGAGGGAAAGCACGCTTTTGTTGAACGGTAGGTATCTCGAGCAGCTGCTTCAGGCACGCGGCTCATCGTTCCGGCAAGATTTGTGGTTACGGCTGGAGGCTGCGGACTTGCCGTGGGCATGATGTCGTCTCGGCTCCGGCTTGAATGTCTTGGTGCTCAAGCCGCCGATGTCAGATTGGAGCGGAGGCCCTTCAACAGCCCTCGGATCGTCTTCATTTCCTCGAGCGTGCAGCCTGCGGCCTGGCCGATTGCGCCCATGATGGTGTCGATCTCGCTCCGCATCGCGCGGCCGTTGTCGGTCAGCGACACGATAACCTGCCGTTCATCGCGGGAATCGCGTGTGCGCTTGATCAGGCCATTCTGTTCCAGGCGCTTGAGCAATGGCGACAGCGTGCCCGAATCGAGATCGAGTTGCTCGCCGATCGCCTTGACCGGCTGCTCGGACTTCTCCCAAAGCGCCAGCATCACGAGATATTGGGGATAGGTGAGGCCGACCCTGTCAAGGATCGGCTTGTAGGCGCGGGTAAAGGCATGCGCCGTCGAATAGACAGCAAAGCAGAGCTGGTTCTCGAGCCGCTTTTCCTCTTCCGGAATTTCCATCGTCTTGGCCAGATGCGCTTTCATTGTCGTCCTTCCACGGGCTCGATTGTCCTCTTTTCGAATTCGAAATGCAATTTGCAAAATTCACTTGCGTACAATTTAATTGTGCGATAAACAAAATCCAACCCCAACGCAAAGGAGACTGACATGCCTATCCTCTACACGACCAAAGCTTCCGCCACCGGTGGCCGCGCAGGCCGCGCCGTTTCCGAAAACGGCGTTCTCGATGTGACGCTGACGGTTCCGAAGGAACTCGGCGGCGATGGCGCGACCGGCACCAACCCTGAACAGCTCTTTGCAGCCGGTTATTCGGCCTGCTTCCTCGGTGCGCTGAAATTTGTCGCCGGCAAGGAAAAGGTTAAGATTCCTGAGGACACCACGGTCAGCGCCACGGTCGGCATCGGCCCGCGTGACGACGGCACGGGCTTCGGCATCGAAGTCGCCCTGACGGTGAACATTCCCGGCCTCGACAAGCCGACCGCCGAAAAGCTTGCCGCTGCGGCCCACATCGTGTGCCCCTATAGCCATGCAATGCGTACATCGACGGAAGTTCCGGTTACCGTCGCTTGATCAAGGCGAAAAGGAGCGTCGCGTAATGCGGCGCTCTTTTCATATGAAATTTAGATGCTATATTCTTTCCTGTGAAAGGAGTATGGCATGGCTGTAGCACATCCGATCTCCGGCGCCCGGGCTCCCGAGGCGGCCGTGATCACCAAGGCCGCCGTCAATGCCGCTGATCGTCTCGGCCTCAACGCCAGAACGCTTTCGGCGGTACTCGGCGTTTCCGAGGCGACCGTCTCGCGCATGAAGCGGCAGGATTATCTGCTTGAGCGCGGCTCGAAGTCCTTTGAGCTCGCGATCCTGCTGGTCCGTCTATTTCGCTCGCTCGACGCGATTGTCGGCGGCGACGAGACCGTTGCCCGGCAATGGCTGCGCAACGCCAACACGGCGCTCGGCGCCACGCCGCTCGAAAAGATCGTCAGCATTTCGGGATTGACCGATGTCCTTGCCTATCTGGACGCCCGCCGCGCTATCGTCTGAGACGCGGGCGATCTCGGGTAGGTTCTGGCGTCTGGTCGAGGCGCAGCACCAGATTTCGACGCTGAAGCTTGTCGACACGCTCGATGAGCAGGCGCTGCTCGAAGCCTTGCTCGAAGAAAGCAAGCCGGCGCTGCCGCCGGAATGCATCGGGCTGGACTACCTGCTGGCGACCCCGTTCCGCTATGGCGCCGTCTATCCGCATGGGTCGCGTTTCCGCCGGGCAGGGCGCACGCTGGGCGTCTTCTATGCGTCCGAGCGGGTGGAAACCGCGCTTGCCGAAATGGCGTTCTACCGGTTGCTGTTCTATTCTGAGTCGCCCGCAACATCGCTTCCGGCCAATGCCGCCGAGTATACGGCCTTTGCCGCGGCCATCGCGACCGCATCGGCAATCGACCTGACCCGCGCTCCTCTCGAGGCCGATCGGGCGATATGGACGGATCCTCAGAATTATGCGCCCTGTCAGGCCCTGGCCGACGCTGCTCGCGAGGCGGGTTGCCAGGCAATCCTCTACGAATCCGTGCGGGATCCGCAACGTGGCCGCAATATCGCGCTCTTGACGGCAGCGGCATTTGCCGCCCGCGAGCCTGTCGAGCGTCAGACCTGGAGGATCCGACTTTCGGGTATTGGCGTCCAGGCGCTCTGCGATTTCCCGAAAGTCAGAATTGGATTCTCGGTGGAGGATTTCGCCAGCGACCCGCGCATGGCGCGCGACTGACTATGTCGCAGGCGGCCCGAGCGTCAGGCGAGCGCCTGCAGGTCGCGCCGCAACCTTCCCATGTCGCCATCAGGCAGGACTTCCTCGAGGCTGGCGTGGGTGGTTTCCCAGATCGGCACTGCGGCCGCGAGCACGGCCTTTCCTTCGGGCGTCAGGCTTAGCAGGCGCCGGCGCTTGTCTTTCGCATTCTGCGTTACATTTACCCAACCACGACGCTGCAATGGCTTGAGCGCTGCCGTCAATGTCGTTTGGTCCATCGCAAGCAGGGTCGCGACCGGTCCCATGGGCGGCGGTTCCGGGCGGTTCAGCGACATCATCAGCGAAAACTGGCCGTTGGTGAGCCCGACAGGGCGAAGGGCATCGTCGAAGAGCCGCGCCAGTGCGCGCGCCGCGCGCTGCACATGCAGGCACAGACACGTGTCACGTACCAGAAGTGTCGTTGAATAGGGAATCTCTACCGCGTTTGACATGATCAATTTATATTGATATCAATGTAATTAGTCAAGGAAAAGGAGCATGAACCAAGCACGTCTCGACCGCGCCGGAGGAGGGCGCACGTGATGCAGAACCAAGTCGTTTCCCGTGAAGAATGGCTGGAAGCCCGCCGTGCACTGCTTCTCAAGGAGAAGGAAGCGACGCATCTGAGGGACAAGGTCAACGCCGAACGCATGGCCCTGCCATGGGTCAAGGTTGACAGGAACTACATATTCGACACGCCGCAGGGCAAGAAAGGTTTCGCCGACCTTTTCGATGGGCGCAGCCAGCTTTTGATCTATCATTTCATGCTTGGCCCCGATCGGGAGGCCGGTTGCCCCGGATGCTCGTTCCTGTCGGATCACGTCGATGGAACGCTACCGCATCTCAACAACCATGATGTCACCTGGGTCGCCGTCTCGCGCGCGCCGCTCGCCAGGATCGAGGCTTACAAGAAGCGCATGGGCTGGAAATTCCCTTGGGTCTCATCCTTCGATAACAGCTTCAACTTCGACTACCATGTATCCTTCAGTCCGGAGGATCTGGCGAAGGACAAGGTCTTCTACAATTTCGAGGCGATTGATCCGGCCAACGCCAATGACGAGCTTCCCGGTCTAAGCGCATTCTACAAGAACGACGCAGGCGAAGTCTTCCATACCTACTCGAGCTACGCCCGCGGCCTCGAAGAAGCGGTCGGCACCTTGATGATCCTCGATCGCGCGCCGAAGGGACGTAACGAAGACGCGACCATGGATTTCGTCAAGCGTCACGACGAATACGAGCCGGCCAAGAGCGCGCCATCCTGCTGTCACTGATATCTGCGACCATCATCCCAAGGGAGAAGGACGATGCAGCAAGCGAAAGTTCTGAAGGAGCACGAGTTCCTCGAAGACCTCGTTGGCGTATGGGACGTGACGGCACCCGAAATGACCGGACAGGAACCGTGGACGGAGATCGTGCGGTCGCTTCATGGCATCTGGTTCGTCGCCGAAGGCTCCGGCACCATGCCGGGCGGTAGCGCGGCGACGACGGTACTTACTCTCGGCTACAACGCCGACAAGGGAAGATATGTCGGAACCTGGATAGGGACGATGATGGACCACATGTGGGTCTACGAGGGTGAGGTTTCCGACGACGGCAAGACCTTGAGCCTCTATACCACAGGCCCCGATCTTATCGGCGGAAACGAACTCGCCGAGTATCGCGAGCAGCTCATCTTCCACGATCGCGATCACCGCACGTTCAATTCTGCTGCCAGGCAGCCCGACGGTTCCTGGAAGCAGTTCATGGAAGCGCACTACACCCGCAAGCAATAGCTGCGGACGGCGCTGCCGTTCGTCGCAAGTCCAAATCCAAATGGAGAAGACCATGTCCGAAAACCACGGCAAATTCATCTGGTGCGAACTGATGACCCCCGATCCCAAGGCCGCCGCCGAATTCTATGGCAAGGTTGTCGGGTGGACGACAAGTGACATGACGATCCATGACCTGCCGCCCTATACGATCTTCGAAGCGAATGGAGCCGGCGTCGCAGGCCTGATGGATTTTCCCGCCGAACTGGAAGGGAAGGGCATTCCGCCGAACTGGACGGGCTATGTCGCGGTCGATGACGTCGACAAGTCGGCGAAGGACTTTGCCGCCAACGGTGGCTCCATCCGGCGCGAGCCGGCGGATATTCCGACGGTCGGACGCTTTGCCGTCGTTGCCGATCCGCATGGGGCGGTCATCTGCATCATGACGCCGCTGCCGAGGGACAATCCGTCGCCGCCGGCACCGATGGGTACGCCCGGCCATATCGGCTGGCACGAACTCTATGCCGGCAACGGTGCCGAAGCCTTCACATTCTACTCGAAGGTCTTCGGCTGGACGAAGGATCATGACTTCGACATGGGTGAGATGGGCGCCTATACCATCTTCGCCGAGCACGGCACGCAAATTGGCGGCATGATGACCAAGCCGCCGAGCGTTCCCATGCCGGCATGGGCCTATTATTTCAATGTGCCGGCCATCGATTCGGCTATCGAACGCGTCAAGGCGGGTGGCGGCACGGTGCTGAACGGCCCGATGGAAGTGCCCGGCGGCAGCTGGATCATCCAGGCGGCCGATCCCCAGGGGGCATTCTTCTGCCTCGTCGCGCCCGCTCGATAAGCGCGCTAAACGACGATTTTCAACTCAGCGCGAGATGGCCGGACGCCGTCTCGCGTTGAACTGTTTGAGGGGTCCAGGAGGTCTAGCGGAAAGCGCTGATGGCAGCGTGAGCGTAGAATCGAGGAAGCCGGGATACGCGGCCGGAGCGCGTTTGTACTTCATTAATTTTATTAGAATTTTAGCGTTTCCGGCGAGGTTCGGGGCCGCCGCGTTAACTCTTCCTAAAACATTTTTGGGTGGAAGCATAACCGGCTATGCCTGAAGCGGCTGCAAGTATTGATTTTGGCTCTTCCGCGTAATTGATTGGCCCCAGTTTCTCATTGGGGTTGTTTTGTTATGTCTATCGAAGATCCGCGCATTTCCGCTACTGCAAGCGAAAACGTCTCGCACGACTTCCGCCAGGACATTCATGAAGACGCAAGTATTGAGACTTCCGCTCGTCAGGGCGTTGAGGTCGCGCAAGCCGATAACAACCAGCAGCCGGAGAAGACCGACCGCGTGCCGGCGGCGCCCCAGACGGCAGCTGCCAGCGCCCATCCGGCCGAAATCGTTCCGGATCAGAACAACGTCGCCCACCTGCCGGCTGACGTGTCGATCGACGACATCCGCGTCGAAGGCAACAATCTCGTGCTCATCCAGGCAGAGGGCACCGAGATCGTCATCGTCAACGGCGCCCTGCACGTGCCGACCTTCCTGCTCGGCGAAGTCGAGCTGCCGCAGCAGGCCGTGATCGCTGCCCTCGAGCAGAACAACATCAACGTTGCGGCGGGTCCCGACGGCTCTTATTCGGCCCATTCAGGTTCCCCAAGCTCGGGCGGCAACTTCGACACGATCCAGCAGCCTCCCCATCTGCCGCCGCTGATAGCGGACCTCCTGCAGAACACGGACCAGCCGGATGGTCAGCCCGGCCGCCTCTTCGGCGGAGTCGGCAGACACGGCCAAGATGCAACCCCACCGACATCGCCAGCGGTCCCGGACGGTTCGCCGACAGTCAGCCTGCACGTCATTAACCTCGGCAACCTTGCCGCGACGCTCGTACTCGATGAATCGGCAGGCATCCAGACCAGCCCGGACAACGATACGGCCCTCTCCGATATTGCGGACCTGTTCAAAGGTGTTAGCAATCAAGGCTTCGATGGGCATATGAACGGGGCGCAATACGCGACCGCCGGCCTCCTGCAGGCCGATATCCAGTTCGGCATCAATGGTCCTGCCGCTACGAATGCAGTCCAGTGGTCGCTCGAACTCGGCTCCGGCAACAATCACGATTCCGGCCTTAAGACCACGGGCGGCCACGAAATCTACTTCTTCGAGGAAAATGGCCTAATCGTCGGTCGTTATGACGCCGAGAGCGGCGAGGTCACCAGTGCCGATCCCGCCGCATTCGCCCTTGCAATCGATCCAGTCACTGGCCAGCTGTCGATGGTCCAGTATGTCTCGATCTACAACGCCGATAGCAACTCACAAGACGAGATCGACTTCATCAAGTCCGGCCAGGTCCTCGCCAAGGTCACGGTCAGTGATTTCGACGGCGACAAAGTCGACGCAACCGTTGATATCGGCGACAAAATTGGCTTCAGCGACGATGGCCCAATTCTGATCTCGGTCCCGGCACCGGCTGGCGACTATTCGGGCTCATTCTTCTTCGATGGCTTCACCTCCAACGGCAATGCCTGGAACGAGAACAGCGGCGTCAACAGCACCGGTGTCTCGGGCAACTGGCATATCGCCTGGGCGGACGGTTCCGAGGGTACCCCGCAGCTTGAGCGCGTCGGCGACGGCTATCTCGGCATGCATTCCTCGACGAACGGATACATGATCGACCTCGACGCATCGCCGGGCGATGTAGCGGTCTCGCAGGTGCTCAAACTGGCAGAGGGCGAAAGCTACACCCTCACATTCGAGGCCGGCGCGGCACAGGCGGGCAGCAAGCACCTGGTCGTCACGTTCGGCGGCGTCGTCGTGCTCGAAATCGACCCGCCCGGACAGATGACGACTTTTAGCATCTCCATTGTCGGCGGCGCCGGCAATGCATCGAATACGCTGGAATTCAAGGAAACCGGGGACGCCGACTACTACGGCACGTTCCTCGCCAATGTGTCGGTGACTGGCAACAGTGCCATCCTCGACGACGAGGACGTCGGCAAAGCTGGCAACCAGGGCGGCACTGGTGACGACGGTCACGGGGCCACCGCGTTCGGCACGATCGATTTCGACGCGGGCTCGGATGGGCTCGGCCATATCCAGATCACCGGCCTTGGATCCGTCGCCGGCCTCGGCAACGCTGCGCTCTCCGTCATGTACATTGACGGTACCGGCAAGGGTACGGCAGAGGTGCTGGGCGATGGGGTCTGGACGCCGAATGGGCAGGGCGGCTCCATGAGTTGGAGCAGCCTGCACGTCCAAAACGCGATCGTCGTCACGGTCAATGCGGACGGCACCTACTCGGTTACGCTCAACGCCGCCCTCGCTCACCCCGCAACGGGCACCGAGGACAATCTCGTCCTGAACTTCGGCTTCGACATCTATGACGGCGACGGCGACCACGTGTCCGGCACGATCAGCGTCAATGTCGATGACGACAGCCCGAGCATCAACCAGCAGGCACTTCAGAGCGCCACGGTCGCTGAAGACGACATCAAGACGTCGCTTTCGCAGGGTACGAGCCCGAATGACGGCAATGCGGACGGCTCCTATACCGGCAATGCCTCTAACAATCTGCCAGGCCCCGCGACAGCCAGCGGCTCGATCGCGAACGTCGTCAACTTCGGAAGCGACGGCAAGGGCGGTTTTTCCTTCACCGGCGACTTAAGCAGCCTCGGTGCGCTGTCCTCGCATGGCGACGCGCTGAGTTACACCGTCGCGAACGGCGTCCTCACCGCGACGGCGGGCGAGGGTGAGGGGGCGCGCGTCGTCTTCACGCTGACCCTGTCGAATGACGGTGACTACACCTTCAAGCTCTTCGATCAGCTCGACCATGGCACCGACGCCACCAATGGGAGCCTGTCCATCGACTTCGGCGGCCTGATCCAGGCGACCGACGGCGATGGCGACAGCATTCCGCTGACCGGCGGCCTGACAATCGCCATCACCGACGACGCGCCGACTACGGCCGGTCGCGCCCATGTCTCGGGTACGGTCGAGGAAGAGCAGCTCAACGGCAATGAGGATACCAGTGGCGGCTCGGGCTCGGCCACGGACGACGACATCAGCCACCACGGCCATTTCCACGACAATACCACCGCGGTCGTCAGCGGCAGCGGCGCGAATTCGCTCGCCACGCTGGTCAACACCGGCGCCGACGAAGGCGGGCATTTCTCGTTCGTAGCCTCCAGTGGAACGAATATCGTCGATGCCAATGGCCATCCGGTGGCTATCGTTGATGCCAACGGCTATCCGGTGAACTCCGACGGATATCCCGTTACCATCACCTCTGTCGCCTCGTATGACGGCTATCAGGTGCTTACCGCCGGGACGACTGGCGAAGGCGCGCACTCTGTCTTCACCCTCATCGTCTATGACAACGGCAGCTGGAAATTCGAACTCAAGGATAATCTCGACCACAGCTACGGCAACAATGGCGAGGGCGTGCTGAAGCTCGACCTGTCAAGCCTGGTCCAGTACACCGATTTCGACAACGACAACGTAACGTTGGATGCCAAGAGCTTCCTCGTCAGCGTCATCGACGACGTGCCGGTGGCGGCGATCTCCGCCTCCGCTTCGAAGGCGCCGACTCTTGAGACGCAGGATCACGACACGATCGGGAGCGGGGCCGGCGGTACCGACACGGCGAGCGCCGATTTCTCCGGGGCGTTCAAGACTACCACTTCCCATGGCGCGGACGGCGCCGGTACTACAAACACCACCTATGCGCTCAGCCTCAGCGGCAATTCGCATCATGATGACCATGACGACTGGGATCGTGGCGGCTTCGGCGACCGCGTCGACTCCGGGCTCGAAAGCAACGACCATGCAATCTATCTCTACGAGATCAATGGTGTAATTGTTGGCTCAACTGCCTCCTCGTCCCACAGCGTCGGGCAGGGCAACACCATCTTCACGATCTCCGTGGACGGCACTGGCAAGGTCACGCTGACCCAGTACGACGCCATCGATCATGTCGGCAACGGCAATGGTTCGGTCATCTCGCTCGACGAGGGCCTCGTCAAGCTGACGGCGACTGTGACGATCACCGACCATGATGGCGACAAGGCGACCGATAGCGCTTCGATCGATCTCGGCTGCAATATCAAATTCGACGACGACACGCCGTCGATCACGCTGACAGCGGGCAGCGACGCCGCGCTCACCCTGACCACGCAGGACGCCGACACCATCGACACGAAGTACAGCGCCAAGTCCGACACGGCCAGCCAGAACTTCGCCGGCGTATTCACGGTCGGCTCCAGCAGCTACGGCGCGGACGGCGCCGGCAACATCATTAAAAGCTACGCGCTTTCGGTGACCGGTCAGCCGGACAGCCACAACCGGGTTGACTCCCTGCTCGATAGCCACGGGCAGACGATCTATCTCTACAAGATCGGCAATACGGTCTACGGTTCGACCTCGACCTCATCGAACTCTTCCGACGTCCTGCAGAAGGCCGTGTTCAAGATCGAGGTGGACAATGCGGGTACAGACGCGGGCACGGTCAAGCTGACGCAGTACAGCGCCATCGATCACGGCGGCGACGGCACGGTGGTCTCGCTCGCCGACAATCTCGTTAAGCTGACGGCGACGGCGACGATCACCGATGGTGACGGAGACCAGAAGAGTAGCAACGCTACGATCGATCTGGGCGGCAATATCAGGTTCGAAGACGATGGTCCGAGCATTGATGTGACGGTTAAGAATCAAGACGTCACCGTGACAACGCAGGATAGCGCCACGATCGGCAGCAGTTCCGATACGGCGACGGCCAACTTCGATCTGGCATTCTCGGTCAACACGTCCTTTGGCGCCGATGGCGCGGCAACGGCAAATCCGGTTATCAGGAGCTATTCGCTCGATGTAACAGGCAGCGCGCAGGATGGCCTTGTGGCTTCCGGCCTCGAAAGCCAGGGCCATGAGATCTATCTGTATGAGGTCAACGGCCAGATCGTCGGTTCGACCGCGTTGAATTCCGACGACGTCGGCTCCGCGAACACGGTCTTCTCGATTTCAGTGAACAGTGTCACCGGCGTCGTGACGCTGACGCAATACGACGCGATCGATCATGTCGGAGCCGGCAATGGCTCGGTGATCTCGCTCAACAACGGCCTCGTCAAGCTGACAGCGTCGGCGACGGTCACCGATGGTGACGGCGACCAGAGGAGCGACAGCGCCTCGATCGATCTCGGCGGCAACATCAGGTTCCAAGACGCAACGCCGCAAGCGCGCGCGACGACAGCCCCTTCGCTCGACGATGAAGCCCAGTCCCATGGCATTGATGGTGGCGCTGGCGACCTGACCGGTGCCAACCTCAAGACGACCTCCGGAACGCTGAATTTCAGCGCTGGCGCGGACGGCGTGAAGTCGATCGAGATCACCGGTCTCTCGGTTGTCAACAGCAAGAACCAGAACAATGGTGAACTGCATGTCCTCTATGTAGACGGCGAAGGCGTGGCCCATGCCGAGAAGGTGACCTTCACCTGGAATTCCGCGACCAACTCCTATGTCGGCACCAGCGATCATTTCAGCGGTTCCGGTGGCCAAGCGGCGGCGGTTGTCGTCACCGTCGACCAGGCCGGCGCGTACAGCATCAGCATTAATGCGCCGCTCGCCGATCCGTTCAACACCTCGGCCAACACCGTTGTGGCCGGCAGCAAATATGAAGACAACCTGACGCTGAACTTCACCTATCAGGTGACGGATGGTGACAACGACACGCAGAGCAAGACGCTGAGCGTCACCGTCAACGACGACAGCCCGACAATGGGCAATGCGACCAGCGCAATTTCGATGACCGGTATCAGCACGGTGATCGGCCTGCTCGATTTCCACGCGGGCGCCGATGGCGCGGGTCACGCCAGCCTCGCCGGCAACAGCGCGCCGGAGAACCTCGTTTCGAACGGCCAGGCGGTGCACTACTGGATAAGCAGCGACGGTGCGACCCTGATCGCCTATACCGGATCTGTCGTCACAGGCAGCGTGGCACCCGCGACCGGCAGCCAGGTCTTCAAGCTCGAAATCGCGGGCAATGAGCAGGGTTATACTTTCACAGAGTACAAGACCTTCGGCACGAGCACGACCACCACGACATCGACGGCGACCGTCTACGGCGACGCCAATCACGCGCTTACGCACAGCAATCAGCCGGCTTCGAAGGTGGATGTGACCTCTGGCGGTCACAAGATCGCCGAGGTCACCGGGTCCGCCAACGTTGTTGGTTCGAGCAACGGTTTTGGGGTTGGCAACGGCAACTTCGACACTAACGAGAAAATTAAGTTTGACTTCAGCGAGTCCGATCCGAACAGCGTCAAGTTCGACTTTGCCAGCGGCCGCGACAGCGAGAAGGTCAGCTATAAGGTCATCTTCTCGGACGGCACCACTCAGAACGCTTCGAGTGTCGGCACGGGAAGCCCTCTGACGATCACCGCTGCCACTGGCAAGACGATCGTTTCCGTCGAATTTACCGGCGGTTCGAATGCTCAGCTCAAGATCGACCTCTCCACCGCCACCGTAGGCACGACGACGACGACGACCACGGTCTCGACCACCACGGATCTGTCCTTCGCCGCCAAACTGACCGATGGCGACGGCGATGCCGTCACTGCCACCATCAATGTGCATGCCGTCACGAACAGCGCGCCGACGATCACGGTGACGCCGACGGGCGGCGTGGCCGGCGGCCACAATTCCGTTGACGAGGCCGCGCTTGCGACGGGCTCGCACCATGACGGTGCCGGCAGTGCGACCACGAGCGGTATCATCCATCTGTTCGATGTTGACAGCACGTCGTCGGCCAATGACATCAAGTCACTGACGGTGAGCCTTGGTGGAAATACCACGACCCTGTCGGTCAGCGCACTCACGGGTAGCAATCCGATCAGCTTCGACGCCGCGCACGGTACGCTGGTCATTACCGGCTACAATCCGACCACCGGGGATATCAACTACACCTATACGCTGAACAAAGCGGTCACCAACGCGGCGGGCGCGGATTCCGCGAGCGACACCTTCACCCTGACAGTGACTGACCAGAGCAACGCGACGAGCACCGCCAGCCTCGTCATCGACATCGCCGACGACGTGCCGACTGCGAACGCGGATACGATCACCTTCTCGGCAGGCTCGGCTGATTTCGGCGGGAACGTGCTGCAGGCAGACATTGCTGGCAACGTCGCCGATGTATTCGGCGCGGACGGCAGGGCGACTTCGGGCGCGGTTGTGGGTGTCGCCGCCGGCAGCACCACCAACGCTGTGTCGGGCAATGTCAATGCCGTCGGGATTAACACCGCTTCGATCGCCGGTCAGTACGGCTCGCTGGTCATGCACGCGGATGGTAGCTACACCTACACCCGCACCCCCGGCTCGGCCGGCGGCGGTTCCGACGTCTTCACTTACACAATAGAGGATAACGACGGCGACACCTCGACCACGACGTTGACGATCAATATCGGCAACTCGACGCCTTCCCTGGGGGATCTCCCCGTCCCGACGGTGCAAACCGCGGCAAACACGGTCTACGAGGCTGGTCTTGATGAGCGTGGCGGCGAGCCCGCAGGGTCGGATGGCACCAAGTCGACCACGGCTAGCGGCAATATCACGTTCACGTCGGTGGACGGTGTCTCGGCGGTGATCCTCGGTGGCGCGACTATCTCAAGCAACTCGTCGCATCCGACCGTGATTGCTGATTGCCTCATTGGTTCGCTGAGTGCTTGGTACGAGTACAACCCCGTGAGCGGTGTGGGTGCTATCCACTACAGCTATACATTGCTGGACAATGCTGCCAGCGATAAGGTCGCGGCTACCTTTGTGGTTGGCGTCGCCGACAACGATAATCAAACGAGTACGACTGGCCAGCTCACCATCAACATCATCGACGACATGCCGACGGCGAACTTCGACGAGAACGACGTCACGGCGAACGACACGCTGACGGTGGATGCAACCAATGGCGTGTTGCATAACGACATCCCCGGTGCGGACGGTTTTGCCTCCGGCGGCGGCGTTGTCGGCGTCGAACTCGGCGAGACGGACGGTGTCGAGGATGCGGACACGGTGGGCACAATCGTGCAGGGCACCTATGGCAAACTGACGCTGAATGCGGGTGGCAGCTACAGCTACGAGGCCGACGCGGAGGCGGCGAAGGACCTAGTCAAGGGCGAAAAGGCGACGGAGACATTCACCTACACCATCAAGGATGGTGACGGTGACCTGTCACACACCACGCTGACCTTCACGGTTACCGGCGCCAACCATCTGCCGACGGTCTCGGTGACGCCGACCGATGGTGTGGCCGGTAGCCACAATTCCGTCGACGAGGCTGGCATTGCCGCGACCAGCACGCAGCCGGCCGGCTCGTCCGCTGGGGACGACAGCAATGTCACCACCGGCACGATCACCCTGACCGACGCGGACGGCAGTTCCGATCTCGATCATGTGACAGTCACGTATACGGTTGGTGGCATTTCGCACAGCGTCGAGGTCGCCATCACAGATCTGGCAGATACGGAGATCGAGACTGATCTGGGTGTTCTGTCGTTCACTGGCTACGACAACGGTGTGGTGAACTATTCCTACACACTCACGCATGCCGCGGCGGATGTCGCGAACAGCGCCGAGAGCGACACCTTCTCGCTGACTGTCACGGACGCCGACGGCGAGACCTCAGCAGCCGCGTCGCTCGTCATCGACATCGTCGACGACGTGCCGACGGCCCATGACGGCACCAACAGCGTCGTCGAAGGTGCAACGATCGCCAATGGCAATGTCTTCACCGATGGTACCGACGCGGATGTGTTTGGCGCCGACGGCCAGGCCACTGGCGGCGGCGTGGTTGGCGTTGCCACTGGCAGCGACACAGGCACGGCGCTCAGCACGGGCGTCGATCAGGAGATCGAAGGCAACTACGGCAAGCTGACGCTACACGCGAACGGCACCTACACCTACACGGCGAACCCTGACAGCTATGTCAGCGGCGCGGTGGATCACTTCGTCTACACGATCAAGGACGGTGACGGTGACACCTCGACGGCGAAGCTTGACATCACGGTCACGAATGACCCCATCGCGGCACAGCCGGGTTCGGTGACGGTCAATGAGTCCGCGCTTGCGTCGGGCACGGATTCCGCGCACCCGACAAACGCGTCGGCTTCCGGCCAGCTTTCGGCAACGGGCGCGGCAAACAGCACGCTAACATATGCGCTGGAGGGAACCGGACAGGGCGTACATGGTTCTATCCAGATCAATGCGAACGGAAGCTACACCTATACGTTGACGTCGGTCGCTACCGACACAACACACACGCAGGGCGCCAACACCGAGAACGGGATCGATACCTTCACCTATAAGGTGACGGACGGCTACGGTAATACGTCCACCAACACGATTGCCATTAATGCCATCGATGACGCGCCGTCGGCTCCGAACGCCATCAGCGTGACGGTCAATGCTGGCTCCACACAGTCGGCGCAGGCGGTCAACGCCGCCTTCGTGCTTGATGTTTCCAGGAGCATCAGCAACGCCGACTACATCAAGGAACTTCAGGCGGTGGAAGCCGCCGCCGAGAAGCTGTTCACGAGCAGCGGCACGGCGATCACGGTGATCGCCTTCGCGGACAGCGCCAAGACCTTGGGGACGTACGCTGACTATAGCACCCTTAAAGCGGCCATCGACAGCCTGATCTCAACCGCTAACGCAGCGGGCAACACAGTACAGAGCGCCCGCGCTGGCATCAACACGACCGGCACCGATTACACGGACGCTCTCAACGAGGTCAGAGCTAGCTTCAACCCTGTTAGCGGGTCCAACAAGCAGGTCTTCTTCATCAGCGACGGTGATCCGAACCAAAATACTAGCTTCGGTCTGCCCACCACCAACAGCGCATATACGTCGTGGCAGAACTACATCACGACTAACGGCATCAACGTCACGGCAATCGGTATCGGCAACGACGTCTCTACCAGTACGCTGGGGCAGGTGGACGTCGACGCACACGGCGGCCCCACCGCCGTCGTGACGCTGACCAACTTCGGCGCTCTCGTCGATACGCTCGTCGCTCTGGTGCCTGTGGCCGCCAACACTAACGGCAGCATCCTCACCGGCACTTCGGGCGAAGTGCTCGGCAGCTTCGGCGCCGATGGCGGCCATGTTCAGTCGATCACGATCGACGGCAAGACCTATACCTACGACGCGTTGGCTGCGAATTCCGCGACGCTCGCAAATGGAGGGGCGACCAGTTCACACTATGTGACGATCCAGACCGCCAATGGCGGCCAGCTGACCTTCTACTTTGTTGATAGCGGCAGTGGTCACAGCGCAGGCGACTATAGCTACACGGCGCCTAACACTGTCACACAGGACAAGCAGGAAGTAATCAGTTTCACACTCGTCGATAACGATGGCGATACCGCCGGCAACACGCTGACCATCAATGTGCACGACACCACGCCGCCGGCGGCACCGGTGATCCTCAGTGTTGTCGACAACGTGCCTTCGGGCAGCGTGACCATTGCCACCGGCGGTCAGACCAACGACAACACGCCGACGATTTCGGGCACGGCCGAAGCCGGGGCAACCGTCCATATCTATGAGACGGTGAATGGCACCACCACGGAAATCGGAACTACTGCGGCCGATGCCACCACTGGTGCGTGGACCTTCACACCGGACACTGCGCTTACGGACGCCACCTATACGTTCACGGCGAAGGCAACCGACGCCGCAGGCAACACCGGCGCCGCGTCGAGTGTCTATATGGTCACAGTCGATACCGTAGCGCCTGCTGCACCGACCATTTCGGTATCCGACAACGTTACGCCGGTCACGGGCACGGTGTCGAATAACGGCTCCACCAACGACACGACGCCGACGGTGACCGTCAGCGCCGAGACCGGCTCCACTGTCATTCTCTATGACAACGGTACGCAGGTTGCGACGGGGACGGCGACGGGCGGAGCGTTCACCTATACGCCGGGCACGGCACTGTCGAACGGCTCGTCGCACAACTACACGGCGACCGCGACGGACAC
>NZ_AZNV01000053.1:0-29148 GCF_000510625.1 Rhizobium sp. IBUN | reverse complement strand
GGCGATCGCCTCCAAGGTCGGATGACCTTCAATCAGTTCGCGGATCCGTGCCGCATAGGTGCGCTGTGTCGTCGGCCCTACCTTGAGGCCGAAGCCGCGCAGTATGCCCCGGATGCTCATCTCGATGTCGTGAAGCTTTCCCTGGATGAGCTTGCGGGCGGTCAGCAACGCGCGCACTTCCTGGGCCGGAAGAGATTTGCAGTGGACCGGTCTGAACCAGCCAAGCCGCATCAACTGCGCGATGCCTCGCGCATCCTTCTTGTCGGTCTTCACCGGCATCGTCTTGAAGGCCGTCCGCACGTGCCGCGTCTCGATCAGTTCGACCGCCAGACCCGCCTTCGTCATCCCGGCATGCAGCCACTGCGACAAGGGGCCGGCCTCAAGACCGATCCGCTCCATGGCCACGTCGTGCTCGCCAAACCAGGCGATCAGTGCATCGGGCTCGCTGAGTACTTTTGCTTCACGCACGATGCGGCCATCTGCATCCACCACGCACACACTTGAGTGTTCCAACGAGACATCGATTCCGGCATACTGCTTCATGGTCGTCTCTCCGTGATGCTATGGAGCAGGACACTCCTGACTCCGCGACACCATCATTGTGAGGGACGACCACCAGCCTTTCAAACCTGGCTGGCTGGGTTCCGCCCGTTACACCATCTAGCAGCGCCGCAACGAATGCGTTTTCATCGGAAGAAGTCTCGGGGTACTAGGGCTTGGAAACAGACAAAACAAGGATCGGCCACGACTACGGTCCTGGTCTGGACTTCCGAACTAGCAAAGATGTCGAAGTCTTGGGTAAGCCTTTTGCAAAGTTTGCGGGGGCAGTCTCGCTGCCTGTCAGGACCAGTGCGTCGTCACCTCATCCTGCCAAGCATTCAATTTTTACCGGAACGGCATGTGCGTGATGCTTAGCGTTCGCAAGCCGACGAGGTGAAGTTTGCCTTCTGTTGTCAAGCGAAGCGAGGAATTGACCCCTTGGGCGAAACGAAGATTTGACCCCCTTCATTGATTGGTCGTTTCGTTTGGTTCAAGCGCCGCTCCGGCCTTCTGCAGAAGGCCGGAGCGGCGCTTTTCGCGAAGCCGGTAGCTGTCGCCTCGGATGGTGATCACGGTCGAATGATGAAGCAGGCGGTCCAGTATCGCCGTGGCGACCACGGGGTCACCAAAGACGCTTCCCCATTCTCCCACAGAGCGGTTGGAAGTGATCAGGATTGATCCCTTCTCGTAGCGCCGAGAGACCAATTGGAAGAACAGGTGTGCGGCGTTGGCTTCGAATGGAAGATAGCCGAGCTCGTCGATGATCAGCAATTTCGGCCGCGACAAGATCGTCAACTGCTTGTCGAGCGAACCATCGTTGTGTGCTTTGGCCAGCATCGCTACCAACGTGGCAGCGGTCACGAACTGCACGTTGTAGTTCTGACGTATCGCCTCGCGGCCAAGGCTGACAGCAAGGTGGGTTTTACCGGTACCAGGAGGCCCAAGGAATAGCACCGTATCGCCGTGAGCGATCCAGCGGCAGGTCGCCAGTTCCCTGATTTGGCCATGATCAAGCGACGGCTGCGCCTCGAACTCAAAGCCGTCGAGTTCGCGCACGAACGGGAACTGCGCCAGCTTGCTCGACATGGAGATGCGCCGCTCATCGCGCCGGGCGATCTCTCGCGATACCAGGAATGCCAGAGCTTCGCGCAAGTTCATCTTCGAGCGGGCCGCCTCGTCAAGCAGAGTGTCGAGCTGATCGCGGATCGCCGTCAGTTTCAGTCGATCGAGTGTTGCGATGAGCAGGTCGTGATCTACGTTCGTCATCACCAGCCTCCTCCAACAACCGCCTCGTATTCGGTGAGCGGCCGCAGCAAGGCGGCTGGCGCTATCTCAACTGGAGTGCGCACCAGTCCTTCGCTACCAGCGACGCCAACAAAATGGGACCGGTCCACGATGCGTTGTCGCCGTCCCTGGCAGAGAGCATGATCGGCCACTACCTGGCCCGCGTGACGGATGATCACACGGCCTGCCAGCACAACGACTTGAACGCTCTCGCCGATTAGGCGCCAAGGTACCGAATAGCTGTTCGTGTCGAGGTCTATCGCGCAGTCGGCCTGAACTTTGCGCACGAGATCGCGTAATTGTCCAAACGGTGCGCGACCAGCCAGCGGACGAAGCGCGTCCGCCTCCGCAGCAAAGCGCTCCGTCGGCGCTACGCCGGTCGTGCCATGTTCACGCTGGTCGGCAACCTCGCGTATCCACCGGGCCAGATGCGCCTCGAACGACGCCCAGCTCTCGAACCGGCGACCGGCGATCGCGTTCTTCTTGACGTAGCCGACTCCGCGCTCGTCCTTGCCCTTCGTACGGGCGCGATATGGTGCGCAAGCTCGTGGGGTGAAGCCCCAGTAACGAGCAAAGGCATGCAATCGCGCATTGAACCGCACTTCCCGGCTGACCGCATCGTGGTGCTCGACCAGCGGCTTCGCATTATCCAGCAACACCTCGTTGGGAACGCCACCAAATCGAAGGAACGCACCTTCCATTCCTTCGAACCAGTCGGTTTGCCCCTCTCGCAACGAGGCTCGGATATGTATGCGTCTCGAGTAACCCAACGTTGCGACAAACACGTACACCCGAAGCCGTTCACCGCCGATCCATACGCGCGTCTGGCCAAAGTCGATTTGCAACTGGCGACCTGGTGGAGTTTCGAACCGAACTGTCGCACGCTTCTGTGCCTTCAACTCCCGTCGCCACTGCCGAACTCGAAGCTCTACAGAACGCAGGCCGATGACAATTCCGTGCTCGCTCGCCAACTCCTGGCGGATTACATCCGCATTGCCGTCATGACGGAAAAAACGTTCTCGCAACCAATCGTCCAGCCCGTCAAACGAACTGCGCCGAGCAGGTTTCTTGAAAGGCGAGACGCCGCCTTCCCGCAAATATCGGCGAACCGTGTTGCGCGCACATCCAAATTCCCTAGACAGCCGCTTGGCACCCCAACCAAGCGCATGTAGTCGCAACATTGCCACCACCTCATCAGCCTGAAGCATATCCCCGCCCTGCATCGTTCGCGACAATGCAGGATGCAATAAAATCTCGCTCGTCATCCAACTCTCCTCGTTTTGACACGAGGGGGTCAGTTCTTCGCTTCGTTAGGGGGTCAGTTTCTCATTTCGCCCGACATCTGTGGCGGGTGGTCGGTCAAACTGAGAGGCGTCGCGTTGGTTGTGATGAGCAAGCCCGCGAAGATGCGTAAGTAAATTGAGAACGCTTTTCCAAGCGGCTGTTCCCGCAGCTTCCAACTTTGACATTCCGGGGACAGCCAGTCCACCTTCTGATGTGTGACCCATAGTCGCTGACGCGTCACCATTCTGTCGCTCCTTCGTCCTCGCCCTATCTCCAAGCGAGATACTCGGTCCGAACTAGGAGATACCACCCATGCCCGATACGACCGCATCTGTTCCCGCGCCAAAAGACCCCCACCTCCGCAAGCTCGCCAACTGCATTCGGTTCCTTTCCATGGACGCGGTTCAGAGGGCCAAAAGCGGTCACCCCGGCATGCCAATGGGCATGGCTGACATCGCGGCCGTGCTTTTCTCTGAATTCATGAAGTTCGATAGCAAGGACCCTTACTGGTACGACCGTGACCGGTTCCTGATCTCGAACGGTCATGGCTCGATGCTGCTCTACAGCCTTCTGTATCTGACCGGCTACGAGGATATGACCATCGATGAGATCAAGAATTTTCGCCAAATCGGTTCGCGAACAGCAGGGCACCCAGAATACCACCACGCGACAGGTATCGAAACGACGACCGGTCCACTGGGGCAGGGGCTTGCCAACGGGGTCGGCATGGCCCTGGCCGAGCGGATCATGAACGCGAGGTTCGGCGACGATCTTTCGAACCATTACACCTACGTCTTCCATGGCGACGGTTGCCTGATGGAAGGTATCAGCCAGGAAGCCATCGCGCTCGCAGGTCACCTGAAACTCGGGAAGCTCATCTATTTCTGGGATGACAACTCGATTTCCATCGACGGCGCGACCAGCCTCGCCGAGTCCGATGACCATCAGGCGCGATTCCGTTCGGCCAACTGGCATGTCCTGCAGATCGACGGACACGATACCGATGCTATCAGGGCAGCGATCATCGAGGCGCGGAAGGTCACCGACCGACCGTCGATGATCGCCTGCAAGACGATCATCGGTTTCGGCTTCCCAACAAAGGCCGGCACCCAGAAAGCGCACAGTGATGCGCCAGGGGAGGAAGAGATTGCGGGCGCAAGAAAGATCCTGAACTGGTCGCCGCCTCCGTTCGAGATCCCAGGTGACCTGCTTGAGGCGTGGCGCTCCATTGGCTCAAAGGGGCAAAACCAGCGGATGGCGTGGGCAGTGCGCGTCCAAACCGCGAACGAGGAAATCCGCACGGAGTTCGCGCGCCGGATGAAAGGTGAGTTGCCGCACGACTGGCGAAAGGCGATCGAGGCGGCCAAAAGTGAGTTGCTGGCAAGCGAGAAGGATATGGCCACTCGCCAAGCCAGTGGTACCGTCCTTAATCACTTGGCCCAGGCCGTACCGGAGCTGATCGGAGGTTCAGCCGATCTGACGCCATCCAACAACACGAAAGCCAAGTCCCAGGTCGAGATCGCCCCCGGTCAGTATGCGGGCTCCTACATCCATTATGGCGTCCGCGAGCATGGTATGGCCGCCACGATCAATGGCATCGCCCTTCACGGGGGATTGATTCCGTACGGCGGCACGTTCCTGACGTTCTCTGATTACGCGCGACCTGCCATTCGCCTTGCCGCCATGATGGAAATCCGCTCGATCTTTGTGATGACGCACGATTCTATCGGCTTGGGCGAAGATGGGCCGACCCATCAGCCAGTCGAGCATCTGTCCGCACTTCGGGCAATCCCAGGGCTCGCTGTTTACCGTCCGGCTGATCCGATTGAAACGGCAGAATGCTGGGAAGCAATACTCGACGCTCCCCGCAGAGCTGCTCTCATCGCACTGTCCCGGCAGCCAATGCCATTGCTGCGCAGGGACCCTGGAAGCGAAAACCTGTCAGCCAAAGGCGGGTACGTGCTGCTGGAAGCCGAAGGCGGCGAGCGTCAGCTGACTATCATGGCGAGCGGCTCAGAACTCCATCTGGCAGTCCAAGCTCGGGATCGGTTGCAGGCCGGAGGTATTCGGACTGCCGTCGTCTCGATGCCATGCCGACTATTGTTCGAGGCTCAGACGCCCGAGTACAAGAGGAAGGTACTCGGTGCGGGATCTGCGAGGGTCGCTGTAGAGGCTGCCGTCCAGGATAGCTGGGACCGATATCTCGGGTTCAATGGTCGGTTCGTGGGTATGCATAGTTTCGGCGCATCCGGAAAGATCGACGACGTCTACAACAAGTTCGGCATCACAGTGGATGCCGTGGTCAAAGCCAGCGGGGAAGCCCTGGCCGCCGGTTCTGCTTGACGAGGCTACTCACGTTGATCGTGTGCCCCAAGGTGCTCGTCCCATCTTGGGGGCCCCGCATATCTTCTAACTTTTCGATGATAACGATCTAGTTTTTCGCCATTCCGCTTTACTAGGAGGCACCCCAACTAGATCCCAAAATCCAAACGATTGGGCGTCGACGGTTGTCGTCGGCTTGGCCCGTGGGACAACAAGCATGACAAAGTCAAATGTAGAATTCGGCCTCGATACCTTTGGGGACGTAACACACGACGCCAACGGCCAGCCTGAAACGTATGCTCAGGTCATCCGGAATGTCATCAAGGAGGCCGTGGCAGCCGACCAGGTTGGGATCGATTTCTTCGGGATTGGCGAACACCATCGCGAGGATTTCGCGGTATCCAGCCCGGAAACTGTCCTTGCGGCCGTTGCGACGGTGACAGATAGGATCAAGCTGGGTTCGGCCGTAACGGTGCTGAGTTCGGACGACCCCGTGCGCGTTTATCAGCGGTTCGCAACTGTCGACGCAGCGTCCAACGGCCGCGCAGAGGTCATCCTGGGCAGGGGGTCTTTCACTGAGTCTTTCCCACTCTTTGGATATTCCTTGTCCGACTACGACAAGCTGTTTGAGGAGAAGGTCGAGCTTTTCGCCCAGCTCCTTGAGCAGAAGCCAGTTAGCTGGACGGGAATGACGCGGCCGCCTTTGAATGGTCAGCGCGTGTTTCCCCTTGTCGAGAAAGGCCCGCTGAAGACGTGGCTTGGCGTTGGCGGAAGCCCAGATTCCGTCATTCGTGCCGCGCAGTATGGACTTCCGATGATGCTAGCCATCATCGGCGGGAGCCCTTATCGTTTCAAGCCATTCGTCGATCTATATCGTAACGCCAATGAGCAGCTAAAGCATCCGGCAATTCCCGTTGGTGTTCATTCTCCGGGCTATATCTCCGAGACCGATGCCGCTGCAAAAGCGGAGTTCTGGCCGCATTTCCGCGCCATGCGAGATCGTATTGGCCGTGAACGGGGCTGGGGTCCTGTCAGCGAGAGAGACTACGAAGCCGAAATCGATCAGGGCTCGCTGTATGTCGGCTCACCGGAGAGCGTGGCCGCAAAGCTTGCGCCGGTTATCGAGAACCTCGGCATTCAGAGGTTCCAGCTGAAATACAGCATCGGAACGATGCCGCATGAGAAATTGGTCCAGAGCATCAGGCTATTCGGGGAAGAAGTGGTTCCAAGGGTGAAAACTACACTTGCCAAGGAAGTGGCAGCGTAACCCCAACAGCCGGAGGTCGATCGCTTCCGAGAAATCTCTCGCCGCTCTCTTTGCCAGTATGGGTGAGGTTAGGGCAGGCTGGAACTCCAGCTTGCCTCTTCCCCTGGGTAAACAAAAAATACCGTTCCGGCGGTCAATTCGTTGGATAGCTGAGGCGAGGGGCTTCCAATCGGCAGTCCTTGTCGTCGGGTTCTACGTCAACTACCTTGAGCTTACCACGGACTGTGAAATCGATAAGCTCGATTGGTACGTTTCCTCCAGTCTGGAGCCATGGTTCCACCATGGTCGTAATCACGGACAGCGCGCTGCCCCTTGGGATACAAACTCATCAGTTAACGACGACGTTCTCCTGCAGTCTCGCCTCAAACCGGCTCATACAATTCTTTGGCGTTGCGCGTGAAAGATCTCTGTCACAACGGTATTATTCGAAACGGAAATACGCCCACGGTCACGACTTCTGAATGCCCGGCTACGGAGAATCAAGGCCTCTGACCCCGGCGCTTATCGTTTCGAGACAGGTAGCCGTTCACCGCCTCTCACCGCGCCTTTCAGTCGATTGCCCGATGGCGCTAATGGACAGACATAGCGGGAAGAATAGGCGCACGAAGGAAAATAGGAGAAATTGAAATCGAGTATCAATGCGCCGTCTGGACGGACAACTCCGAGATCCGCTCCCTTGATTGTGTCGAGGAGATATCGGCCGCCGCCATATGTCTCGGTCCCCGAGGTCGCGTCGACAAACGGCAGGAACACGCCACCACCGTACCCCTCAATCCAGTAAAGGGTTAATTCGCCGCCCAATCTGGCCTCCAGCCCCGATGTACGAGAGAACGCATGCATCGACAGGTCACCATCCACTCCTGTTGCGACGGTTATCCGTTCCGGAGTGACTGCGACAAGCTGTACCGTCAAGCGCAACGAGGGATCATAAGAAAATGTCGTCGGCCCTTCGAACGACTTGCGGTCCGCCAATTCAATTGGCGACTGAGGATGGTCGCGAAACAGGCTCGAACGGGTGTCGCACCAAAGCCTCCAGGCAGCAACCACGTCCGAGCTAGAACGTACCTCGTAGTAGAGATTTGCGATCTTCTCGCGCCATTCCCACAGGTGTTGTGTCTCGTTCAAATCATATCCTCCCATGCCGGAAATTTCGCCGCTCTTGTCATCGAAACGCTCGCCCAATCATCGCGGCGTAACTTTAAGCAATCACGCACTGATCCGAAAGATGCGGTCTAAACACCGCCTACAAACGAAAGTCGGTGCATCGCCGGTGCCTCACAGCCTTGACGATGCAAACCAGCCTTATGGTGCCACGCGACGAGGTTCCATTACCGTTCTCCTCTAGTAAGCATCGTCGAGGCGAGTGGCCCCTGTTTCGGTCCCCTGGCATTGAGCGAGAGAAGGCCCGCCGGCGTCATCGCGGGCGTGACGCCTTGTTTGGGGGACCGCGCATTCAGTGATAAAATCAAGCAGACAGGTTGGTAACCAGTCCCACAGACATTTCGAGGCACGGAGGGTCTGATGAACGGGCTAATGGCGGTTGACAGCGTCGAGGTTCGGGTTCTTGTCGACAATCTCACAGACAATCTTTCCACGGTGCCTTCATTTGTGGAGACGGAGGTCGCGGCCATAGAGCGGCGGCGGCGTGGGATGTGGATCATGGGCGGCAAATGCCTATGTTGCGCGGCCCACGGTCTGGCTTGTCTCGTTACCATTCATCAAGGAGGCGTCACGAGAACAATCCTATTCGACACCGGTCCCGAAGACCGCGTCCTCGAGCAGAACGTCGCGCGCCTCGGCGTCGAGCTTGGGCGTGTTGAGGCAATCGTTCTATCGCACGGCCACTGGGATCATTGCGGAGCGATACTTTGTGCCTTGCAACTCATCCGGGACCGCAATGGGGGCAATCCAGTCGCCTGCTACGTCCATCCGGACATGTTCGGAAAACGTGCCCTCAAGCGGCAAGATGGGTCGTTGCGCCTCATGGAAGACGTGGCCAGCTTGGAAGAACTTGCCTCCTTCGGCGCTGCCACGGTCAATACGAGGGAGCCGCAGCTGTTATTGGAAGGATCGGCTTACGTGAGCGGCGAGATACAGCGCGTGACCACTTTCGAACGGGGATTTCTTGGCCAATATCGGCAGTCCACGGACGGCAGCGGATGGGTGTCGGACGAGCTGATAATGGATGAGCGCTTCCTGGCCGTCAACGTTGCCGGGAAAGGCCTGGTCCTTTTCAGCGCCTGCTCACATGCGGGCGTGATCAATGTACTGACGCACGCAAAGTCGAGCCTTCCCGGTGTGCCGCTCCATGCTGTCGTGGGCGGGCTGCATCTTGTCGGACAGAACGAGCGGATCATCCCTGCGACCGTCGAAGGGTTGGCGTCGTTCGACCTTGCCACCATCGCTGCGGGCCATTGCACCGGGTGGCGAGCCATGAACGCGCTGGCGAACGCCTTTGGCGACGGCAAGATCGTACCATTATCTGTTGGAAAGCGGATCACGTTTTGATGCGCTAGCCTTGGCGCCTGAGCGCATGCCCGCGAGCAGTAGGCCCTCGGGGCGAGGGTGCCATCGATCTTTCGTGATAGCGAGCGAAGGTTTACCATCTGATGCAGGGCGAATTCGCGCTCTACGGCGTGATGGTCTTACACATTCCGAACGGGTCCGCCAAGCACTGCCCTGTGACACCGCTTGCAAATTCGCGCGCCAATAGGCTGCTGGTGTTGAGCTTGTCCCAATTGAGAGCGGCATCGGGAACCGCGGTGAACCTCGTCGACCAAATGATGGCGGTGGAAGCGTATGAAAACGGGGGTTGTCCTGCGTAGGATATGTTCGAATTTCAGACGGCTTGGAGAAATTCCAAGACCTCAAGCCGCACGCTGCGGCGTAGACCGCCTTATCTTTCCTCTCCAATCGACCCGGCCTAGGCAGCGGAACGGGCGAGTCGCTTGGTATTCTCAAATAGGCCATTAGCGGAGTAGCCGCCGAACGGCGTCGAGGCCTCCTTGAGTCCTACGACATTCCACAGGTTCCGGCCGAGAGAGCCGAGTGTTGCTTTTTATACCTCGCTGAACTGGGGGGCAGCATGCCTCTCTAGGCTCGCGTATGCGAGGTCGGTCACGCGCAGGTCGTCGAAAGTTCAGACAGGACGCCGGCGCTATGGCTGTCATCAGGGGAACGCCAGCCAAGCTTTGACCCGCAACCCGGTATGCCATGCTATAATGTGCACAAGTAAACACAACAGAGAGTGTAGCATCAGTCCGACGATGACAATCCGTGTCTCGCCAGACACCTTGGCCAAGCTGACAAAGATCGCCGAAGGGACGAAGCGCAGCAAATCCTTCCTCGCGGGGGAGGCGGTCTCGGCCTATGTCGAGCGCGAACTTGCCATTATTGAAGGCATCCAGCGCGGGCTGGCCGATGTGGCGGCTCGTCGCGTCGTCCCGCACGCGCAAGCGATGGCTGAAGCCCGCCAGACAATTTGCGGAAGCACGGCGCAAGAAAGCGCAAGGGTGAGGCGTTGTCTGGTCGACTGACGCACCACCGCGACTATCTCGACATCCTCGCCTACATCGCCGACGACAATCCGGATGCAGCCGAGCGTCGCTGACGCCATCGAGGACGCGGGCAACAGGCTCAGTGAGTTCGCCACCGGCGGGCCGGGGCGCGTGACTGGCACTTACGAGAAGGTAGACGGGCTTGCCCTACGTCATGGCTTACGCGCTGACGGACGAGGCAGTAGTGATCGTCCTCGTCATCCATGCGGCCCGCGACTGGCAGGAGGAGGAGTGGCCGTAACCTCAGAAAGTGATGCGAGGTGCCTGATCCCGACGACATGGCATCCGCGAACGAACGCTATGTTGCTTTTTGCCGATTAAGGTTCGTTCTGGGCGAGCATTGACCGTGCGTAGAGGGGCCTCAGCCCAACGCTTGCCTTTTTTGCAACGGCGTTTAGATTTTCAGTCAGTACACCGCCAGAATATGACCCAAAGGTCACATTTCCATTCCCGAAATCACTGACATTCCTCTTTCCGACTTACTCAGCAGACGATGGCAGTGAGCCTCAGACCCGATGGGCGTTCCTGTAGTCTTATGTTGTCCATGATTACCGAGGCTGCTGTCCTGCGAAGCAAATGACGGGTTGTCAGCGAGGCTGCGACATCGCGATGCAACTCCTTGGATGGCCTTATCGGTGGCAAACCGGTCCAACGGTTGCCGACCACTATCTTCGTTCCGACAACGTGGCCGCCCGTCGATTGGCCGCTCTCTGTCACCGGCGTAGGAGTAAGCACTCGCGAACTTCGCCATCCCTGGCGGCAAAAGCGCTACTTATTTGTGCTAAATTGCGCCAGATCAAAGTTAGCGACTAGAATAAGCGATAGTAGAGGATCGCGCGGCGGTTGAAATTGCCGTGGCGTGTTGGGGCGGAACGGCATGCTCCATTCCCAGGTGAACCTAAAGATCAGATCCATGGACGGGTCAACTTTGCCCGCCGCGGTCCGCACTTGCGTACGAAGCTTGTCAGACTTTCCCACGCCTAGCGACTATCTCGCGACAGCCGCTGCGGCCATTGCGTGAATCCAAGGGAGGACAAGATGTTTATCGGAGGTGTATCACGACTTGCGCTGGCCTTGATTGTCGCCAGCCTTGCCGGTGCGACAGGTCCGGCAGTTGCCGAAAACGCAATCAAGGCGCCTGCCCAGAAATCGATCGGCACGGCCAAGCAGGAGATCGTTCCGTCCCTGATCGTAATGAACTCCGACGGCGCAAGCCTGAAGGGAACGACCCTGACGCTCAACGGCATTTCGCCGAGCTCGATCATGTTCGCCGATCGTCCGGTGCGCTCGGCCGGTCATGGGTTGACCGCACATCTCTTGGAGGAGTGGGCGCCAGGCGGCAGTTTTGAGAAGGATCCGCCGAACGCAACGGTTTCGGTCCTCGACAGGGAGGCCTCGACCGTTGAAGATGCGGTGGTAGTCCTCAAGGATCCGAAGCTTTCCGGCGACACGCTTACCTTCACAGTCGACGTTCTGGAAAGCAACATCGAGAAAGCCGACGGCCCGGCATCGATCTTCATCGACATCATCGGGCTGCCGCGAACGCCGATGTCGTTCGCCGGCGTCGCCCGCCGCACCGCTTTTCGCGGCGCCTGGTATGCCAGTGCGGCCGCGGGTGCCGCCTACGGAGCTTCCCCCTACTACCGTCCGCCATACTCGCCGCCGGCCTGCGGCTACTACCCCTATCCGCCCTGCTACTAGCACAGGGCGGCTGAGCTGCGCAGTCTTTTTGCATCACACGGGAGCACAAAATGGACCAGTGTAGAATTGCTCGGAAAGTGACATTTGGGATCCTCGCTTCCGCCGCGGCGCTCATGTCAAGCGCGGTGCTGGCGCCGGCACAAGAGGTCACCGGCACGCTCGGCGCGCCGAATGCTACAACTACGATCGATGGACGTTATCTGCCCAACCCACCGGCACCGTTCGGCGGCGAGATCGGACTGAGCGCGAAGGATTCGAAGCCTTACTGGCAGCCGAACATCGTGCCGCCCAAGGGTGCACCGAACATTCTGCTCATCATGACCGACGATGCCGGATACGGTGTGTCGAGCACCTTCGGCGGCGTCATTCCGACACCGACACTCGACCAGGTGGCGGCCGACGGCCTGCGCTACACGCAGTTTCATTCCACCGCGCTTTGTTCACCGACCCGCGCGGCACTGATCACCGGCCGCAACCACCATTCGGTGGGTGCCGGCGTGGTGCTCGAACAGGCGACGGGCTACCCCGGCTATGATGGCGTCATCGGCGTCGACAACGGCACGATTGGCGAGATTCTGAAGCAGAACGGCTACGCCACCTCCTGGTTCGGCAAGAACCACAACACGCCGAGCTATCAGTACAGCGTCGCCGGTCCATTCGATCAGTGGCCCGTCGGCATGGGCTTTGAATACTTCTACGGGTTCATGGGAGGCGAGGCGGACCAGCACCATCCATTCCTGATACGCAACACCAGCCAGATTGCGCCCTGGGAGCAAAATCCCAGCTTCAATCTCATCACCGGCATGGCGGACGATGCCATTGAGTACCTGAAGGAACTCAACGCCCAGGCGCCGGAGAAACCGTTCTTCGTCTACTATGTTCCGGGCGCCACGCACGCTCCGCACCACCCGACCCAGGAATGGGTGGACAAGATTCACGACATGCACCTGTTCGACGGTGGATGGAACAAGCTGCGCGACACCATCTTCGCCAACCAGAAGCGGCTTGGCGTAATCCCGAACGACACCCAACTCACGCCCTGGCCGCAAGAATTGCTGCAGAACTGGGATCAACTGAGCGCGGATGAACAGAAGCTCTTCATCCGGCAAGCTGAAGTGTTCGCCGCCTACGTGGCCTATACCGATCATGAGATCGGCCGGGTGATCCAGACGGTGAAAGACATGGGCAAGCTCGACAACACGCTGATCATCTATATCGAAGGTGACAACGGTACGAGTTCCGAGGGCACGCCCAACGGCACACCATTCGACATGGCTGCCCTTCAGGGCATTCCAATCCCCGTCGCTGATCAGATGAAGTTCTACGACGCCTGGGGCACAGCAGCCACGCAGCCGCATATGGCGGTCGGCTGGGCCTGGGCCTTTGACACACCGTTCAAATGGGTGAAGCAGGTGGCCTCGCACTTCGGCGGCACGCGGCAAGGCGTGGCGATTTCGTGGCCAGGTCACATCACCGACCTCGGTGGCATCCGCACGCAGTTTCACCATATGATCGACATTGTGCCGACGATCCTCGAGGTGACGGGTATTCCTGCTCCGCAGATGCTGAACGGTATTGCACAGAAACCCATCGAGGGGGTCAGCATGGCCTATACCTTCGACAAGGCCAATGCGAACGCGCCATCAAAACGCGACACCCAGTACTTCGAGATTTTCGGCAATCGCGCCATCTACCATGATGGCTGGTTGGCCGCCACGACGCCGCCGGAAGGGCCATGGTTCATGGGCACCAAGGCGATGCCTGACGTGCTAAGCTACAAGTGGGAACTCTATAACATCGCCAAAGACTATTCCGAGAACAACGACCTGGCTGCCCAGATGCCCGAGAAACTCAAGGAGATGCAGGAACTGTTCCTGATTCAGGCGGAGAAGTACGGCGTCCTCCCGTTGGACAACAGCATTCTTCCGCGCGCTCTTTCGCCGAAGCCGGGCTACGTGGCAGGCCGGGACCTGTTTGTTTACTCGGGCGTGTTGTCCGGCATTGCGTCAAGCAATGCGCCCAACGTTCTAGCAAGGGATTTTACGATTACCGCCGAAATCGAGACGCCTGCCGATGGTAACGGGATGATCGTAACCAACGGCGGGAAGTTCGGAGGCTTTGGACTCTACCTGGTGAACGGCAAACCGATCTTCACGTATAATCTCTTGAGCCTGGCCAAATTCCGGTGGGAAGGTGCCACGTCACTGCCTGCAGGAAAACACGCCGTCGCTTTCGATTTCAAGTATGATGGTCCGGGTATCGGCAAGGGCGGGACCGGCACCCTGACCGTCGATGGCCAACAGGTTGCCACGCAACAGGTCCCGCACACCATTCCGGCCATCATGAATTTTGACGAGACCTTCGATGTAGGGGTGGACACGCGCACGAGTGTGGATGACGGCGACTACCAGGTGCCATTCCACTTCAACGGCACGCTCGACAAGGTCGCCGTTAAACTCGGGCCGTCACAGATGCAGTAAGCCGCAAGCTGCGGCTGCCTCCCGGCGCGGTGGCAGTCGCTTTGCCGGAGGGGTAGTGAGCCGAAATGCCTCTGGAGAAAAATACCGATGAGGACAGGCCTTCCTGAGAAGATAGCCCTTTGCCTGTGCTTGCTGCTGTTGCCTGTGCAGATGAGCGGCTATGCACAAAATGTGCAGACAAGTCCGCCGTCCTCAACGGTCACGCTCTCGAAAGAGCAACTGGATCAGCTTGTCACCGACGTTAGCAACGCCGTGATCCGCAAGCTGGAAAATCAACAAGTTGCTCAGGCACCGGAATCCCACCCTTCGGCTTTCCTTCCGGAGAAGTCTGCTGGCGCTCTGGAGCGAGACTTCAGCACAGGAACAAGCCGCTTCTTCCACCGCCTGGTTGCGGTTGTCACCGCGCTTCCGCAACTGCCTCAGGTCTTTTCCAGTACTTTTGATCAACTCGATGAGGCGAACTCTGGCGGCCCTGATGCCGGGGATTTCCTATGGCTGGTCCTGTTCACTGCAGCGGCGGCCATCTTCCTGCAATTCGTGGTCATCAAAGTCGGCAATCAGATCTTGGGCCGCAGGCTTTCCGCGGACGAGGCTCCGACGCTTGCGACGGTCGGCCTGGCGGCGCTCGCCAATATCCTGGCGTTCGGCACGGCATGGGTCGTCTGCGACCTTGCGAAAGGCATCTGGTTTGCGCGACCGGGAGCTCAGGCGAGCGTGGGTAGTCTCCTCCTTAGTGTAGTGCTCGAAGTGAGCTTCTATGTGCAGGCGATCACGATCTGGTTCCGGCCACGAAGACCGGCCCTGCGGATCGTCGAACTTGATGACGATACGAACCGTGCGGCATATTGCTTTTTAGCTATAAGCATCACGGCGAACACGCTGCGGAACTGGATCTTGGCGCCGATGGCCGCCGCAGGCGTTTCTTCCGAAGCCATTGCGGCCGGTCTCCTGATCAACGCGCTGCTGTTTTCCGTGATCCTCACATGGTCGGCGATCCATTGGCGTCGGGCGATCGGGAAACTGATCGTGACGAGCCTTGGATGGTGGAGGAGCGGTCAGGAGCAGGAACGGATCGTCGACGGCTGGTTGATTGTCGGACTGCCACTGATCATCTTGCGGACCTTCATCGATATCTACAGTGCCGTGCAAGGCCACCATGTCGAGATGACCGCCATCAACGTAGTCGTCGGGGTCATCCTTGCCGAGTCCCTGTTCAAGTTTTCCCAGCACGGCTTCGCGGCGAGAACGGCTGCCGGCTCCAACGCGGCGCCATCACCCCACCTTTCCGGCATTCTGATGCGTGCAGCGCGTCTTGTTATCATCACCAGCGCGATCATCTATCTCTTGCATATATGGTTCGGGGAAGCGCTCGGCATCTTTACGACGGCGCAGTGGAACAGTTGGAAGAATGCATTAATCAGAGCCAGTGTCGTCGCGCTCGGTGCATATATCACCTGGGAGGTGATCAGGTACATTATCGGCAGATACATGGATACGGCAACGCTTCCAGCACAGACAGCCGACGCAAGCATTTCGGCCTCGGAGCGCACAAGGGCGTCTCGCATACGAACGCTTATGCCTGTGGTACGGGTGGGCCTGACCGCGTTGCTCATCGTTGTTACGGCGCTGATGATCCTTTCAGAACTTGGGATCAACACGGCACCTCTCATTGCCAGCGCTTCGATATTTGGCCTCGCCCTTTCGTTCGGCAGCCAGTCGCTTGTGCGCGATGTCGTTTCAGGGATTTTCTACCTTGCTGACGACGCTTTCCGGGTTGGGGAATATATCGATTGCAACAAGGTGCGTGGGACAGTCGAAGGCTTCACGCTGCGCTCGGTTCGTCTCAGGCATCAAAGCGGCCAGCTCCATACCGTCCCCTTTGGACAGCTTGGCCAGATCACCAATTTCAGCCGCGACTGGTCTACGGTCAAATTCCAGCTCAGTTTCGCCCGCCACACGGACCTGGAAAGACTGCGGAAGATCACCAAGAGCGTAGGCGTCGAACTGATGGACAGTCCTGACTACAAGGATGCCATCCTTGAGCCCCTCAAGTTGAAAGGCATCTCCGACATTACCGAGAATGCCCTCGTCGTCAGTTTCAAACTTGTCATCCGCGTCGACACCGCGAGTGGTATCGATGCTGACGCCAAGTGGCGCATCCTCGAGGCCTGCCGCAGAGAGGGAATAGAACTATCCTCTGCTCTGCCGAGTTCGGCTCAACTCAGGCTCGATGTACTCGATGACCGATCAACGGCTGCCGCAACCCGGCAGCCGGGCGAAACCGATGTGAACCCTGTGTCGGACCGACCGCGTATTGCGCTATAGGCGATGGCCAGAGAGGTAGGTTCGATGGAAGAGAAGCGCTTGTCAGCTAGTTCTTCGCCCGACTCCTCCGGTCGCGCGTTGACGGCCGATCCGCGCGTGCTGTCAGGACGGTGGATGCGAAGCGTGCGAATGCATTCCTCCATCGGACGAGTCGCAATTCTTCAGGCAGCTTATTGGTTCTGTTTCCTGCTCGTGTTCGCCGCACCCACCATTGCTGCCGAGACCGCTCCGGCGTCTACTGCCGATCCGCGGATCTCCATCCACGACGGCTTTGTGGACGAGAAGGCGTGTGTATCCTGTCATGGCGATCAGGCAGCCGCCTTCGCCAAGTCCCACCATGCAAAAGCAATGGCGGTTGCCGACGACAGGACGGTGCGGGGCAATTTCAACAATGTCCAGTTCGATCACGACGGCATTGTCACGACTTTTTTCCGCCGCGACGGCCGCTACTTCGTCGACACCGAAGGGCCGGACGGCAAGCAGGGGGGCTTCGAGGTCAGATATACGTTCGCCTATGAGCCGCTGCAGCAATATCTGGTCGATCTGGCCGGCGGGCGGCTGCAGGCTCTCGACGTCGCTTGGGATACGGACAGGCATAAATGGTTCTGGCTTGGCGAAGGCACGCCGGCAAAACCAGGGTCAACATATCACTGGACAGGTCCGTTCTACCGCTGGAACCGCACCTGCATCGACTGCCATTCCAGCGACCCTCAGGCCAATTTTCAGCCGGAGACGAACCACTATCAATCAACCTACGTCGCGACCAGCATCGGTTGCCAATCCTGTCACGGCGCCGGTGCGAAGCATGTTGGGTGGGCCGAGGCGCGGTCTAAAGGTGCCGCCGTGTCCATCGGTCCAGACCTCGGGCTCTCGCAGGTCGACGCAACCACCTGCTTTGGTTGCCACTCGAGAAGGGTCAAGCTCGGCGACGGTTATGCTCCTGGAAAGCCCTTTCTCGATTATTTTTCGCCGGAGTTGGTCCGTGCGGACCTCTACTTTCCAGACGGGCAGATTCTCGACGAGGTGTTCGAGTATGCCTCCTTCCAACAGAGCAAGATGGCAAGAGCGGGCGTTACCTGCCTCGATTGCCACAGGCAGCACGAGGCAACGTTGAAGGCGGCTGGCAACGCCTTGTGCACACAATGCCATACGGAAACCGCGCCGGAACGCTTCGCCAAGTATCACGCGAGCGGCGAGTTCGACACCCCGGTCCACACCCACCATCCGGTCGGTTCGAGCGGCGCGCAGTGCGCCAACTGTCACATGCCGGAGCGCACCTACATGAAGGTCGACCAGCGACGGGATCACTCCTTCGTGATCCCGCGCCCCGATCTATCCGCCGCTTACGGAACACCGAACGCCTGTACGACGTGCCATCAGGGCAAAACCAATGCCTGGGCAGCGGAGAACATGGACAAGTGGTATGGTACCGCTTGGCGTGCACGCCCGACGATCGCGCACGCTTTCGCCGCAGCCGCAAAAAGTGATCCCGCTTCGATCGAAGCTCTGCGCAAGCTTGTCTTGGACCGGAAACAGGCTGGCCTCGTCAGAGGCAGCGCGGTTGCCCAGATGGGCCGGATCGGCGGAGCAGGCGTTGTCGCTGACGTAAAGGCGGCCGCGGGAGATTCTGATCCTCTGGTCAGACTCGGCGCGGCGGAGGCCGTCGGCAACCTGCCGCCCGATGTCAGACTGGATGCAGGCGGAAAGCTGCTTGGCGATGAAAAGCGTGCTGTGCGCGTGGCAGCGGCGATGGCCCTGGGCAGCACTCCGTCCCTTGATCTTTTCGGCGATCAACGCAGGAGGTTCGATGCCGCCGTCGAAGACCTGCGTACCTATGTCGAGGCGAACGTCGACGTCGCCGAAGCACAGAACAATTACGGAACCTTCCTGTCCGGCCAGCGGCGCATCGGGGAAGCGGAAAAGGCGTTCCGTCAGGCGATCGCGCTCGACCCGACGCTTGCTGGACCACGTATCAACCTCGCCGAACTCTACCGCGTCACTGGCCAAAACGATCAATCGGAGCGAGCCTACGCGGAAGCGATCGCGATCTCGCCCGATCAAGCTGAACTGCGCTATGGACACGCCCTGTCGCTGGTTCGCGAGAAGGCGATGGGCAAGGCGGTCCGGGAGCTCAGTGAAGCTATACGATTGGATCCGCGCAATGCCCGCTACAAGACAACGCTTGCCATCGCACTCGAGTCGCTCGGCCGAACGGAGGATGCGGCCGACCTGCTCGGTCGCGCGGTTGCGGATGGAGAGCTTGACGCTAATCTGCTTGGTACCGCAATCAATTATGGACTAAAGCTCAGGCGCTTCCCCGAGACATTGAAATACGCCGAGGCGCTTGCCCGGCTGCAACCGGACGACCGACAACTTGCAGAACTGATCAGGCAATTGCGCGCAGTAGCCGGTGCCCAATAGAAGAGCGAAGCCCAAAACACCCTGGCGCGGTGGTATGCCCCTGCAAACAAAGGGAAACAGGGCGTAGCTAAATGTAATTGTTTACAATAGGTTATATGTTTAACTGGCGCATGCTGGCTCGAGCTAGCGCGATATGACTTTGGCTGGTCCGGAACCTCCGCCTTCCGTTTCCGATGCGTGCAGACCAACTATGAGAAATCTTGCGATGTCATCGATCACTCGATCGGTCGCCTCACCGTAGGCCCCACGCAAAGCGAGCCTTCGGGCTTGCAGGGAAATGTTGTTTTATAGCTGACGACCCCCATCCGCCTCCGGGGCGGGCGAGCTCAGTTTTTAACCGGGCAATTATAGATGCTCGAAGAAGACTGGCCTTCATCGCGAGGAGCATGGCCACCCGATGCTGTTGCGAAAAGCCGTGTTAATCAATCAAACTCAGAGGACGAGGAGATGGCCAACGTCCTCTCCCGGACGTTGCACCGGGTCGCGAAGGACTGGCTGATCAATCCTTGCCAGCAATCGTTTGACCTGCCACGGAACTTTCATCCAGCGGCGACTAGAGCCACGGCGGTTTTGATACGCCAATTGGCGCGGTGGGAGCAACCGGCGGAAACGCGAAGCTTTCATCTTGCGTAGCGTTGGAGCCGGTTTGCAGCGATGGACCCGGCATAACCTGCCGGGGTCTGATATCCGAGGTAGTGTGGCCGGAAATAACTATAGTCGTCCGCCCATTCCGCGATGGCGCTTCGGGCTTGATCGAGGCCGAAGAACAGGCTTTCGTTGAGCAGTTCGTCGCGCCGGGCGGCGGCCGATCGTGGCTCGCGCCCGAGGCGGTTTCCTCGAAGATGCGGATGCACTCGACCTTGCGTAGTGCGTCGAGCTGTGCCGCGACGGTTTGTTCGCGGGTGGAAACACACGTAGCCGATCAGTGCCAACACTTCCTCATCACGCTGCGGCGCTCACGTCGTATTCGAAATGAATGCGATCATAGGGAAACTCGATTCCATTCTCTGTCCGGTTGATGACACCAGCATTGACGAGCGTCGTCACGTCACGATGAACGGCCTGCACATCGCGGTTGACCCGACGCGCGACCTCGCGGATCGACAACGCCCCGTGTCCCGCGAGCGCCTTGACGATAGCGAGGCGGGAAGGCGCGAGCACTCGGTGCATGTCATCGTAGGAGGTGAAGTTGACCGAAGGTACGGCCTCTGCTGTCTCCCCTGCAAGCGCCCGCCTTCCGGCCTCGACAAAGCGAGCCTTGGCATCCGCTATGGTACTCAAGCGCACAGTCAAAGTTGTCATCTGAGCATTCTTTCCATGTCCGCTTGGAAGGCATCGTAAAGTGCTTCAAGGGACATATATTCGATGGCTTCTTTGCGGCTACCTAAGTGCCGGTGATCGTCTTTCCCGCGCTCATTGTCGTAGCCGAGTACGCACTCACCGTTCACAACGAAGGCCAGCCGATACTTGAACGGGTGCGTGCTGCCCGGAACCGGGCTGGGTAGGTGCCATAACACGACCTCAAAATAAGTTTTGTCATTGATAACCGTTCGCGATTTCTCGATCAGTCTGGCCTCATGTTGTTATTGATAACAACACTCTGGCGTTGGTGTCAATTGCAACGCTCTCAATGGATGGGCAGCGCATTCGACGATCTTTTGAGTGAGTAGGACCTGCCGCCGCGACGGTTCGGTTTTCAGGCAAATCTGAAGCGTCTTTCGCTCCCCAAGAGAACAACGTGAATTTGGCGATAGCGCACAATGCCGTCGAGGGAGCGCGGCATTTGATACTGATCAACGATGCCGACACTGGGGTCTGGTATCCTATTTAAAATTAGAGGAGGGTAATATGTTTTCGAATATTCTCGTTCCGACAGATGGGTCGCCACTTGCTGTATCGGCTGTAGAAAAAGCGATCGACTTCGCGCGTGACGCAAAGGCGACCATCATTTTCGTCACGGTCATCGAGCCGTTCCGAATATTCTCCGTCGACAGAAAACAGCTTTCCAGCACGCGCGAAGATTACCGGCAGTTCGCCGATGCTCAGGCTTCGGAGTTCTTGACAGAGGCTGAAATGAAAGCTCGTCACGAGGGAGTTGTGTGCCGGACGCTCAAAGTCGAAAGCGACGAGGTCTATTCCGCCATCATTAAGGCCGCGATAGACAACGGCTGTGACCTGATAGCGATTGCTTCCCATGGCCGGGGAGGGGCTGGCGCCCTCTTGCTCGGCAGCGTGACCGCGAGGGTTCTCAGCCATTCTCGCATTCCCGTCCTCGTCTATCGCTAAGCATACAGGAAAAACTCAAGGCGTTTAAAAGGGGCAACAGAAATGAGGCTGTTTGCATTGCAGGAGGCGAGCTACCTCGGCAAAGCCATTGCGTCGCAACGGGGTATCGTGCTCGATCCGCTTGAGGAACGTCACTTCAACGATGGAGAGCACAAGGCCAGACCGCTGATCAGTGTCCGCGGCGAAGATGTCTATGTTATTCAGTGCCTAGGCGGCGACAAGACGGCATCGGTCAACGATCGGCTCTGCAAGCTTTTGTTTTTCGTCGCTACCTGCAAAGAAAACGGAGCCTCGCAGGTTTCCGTGATAACGCCCTACCTTGCCTATTCGCGAAAGGACAGGCAAACGAAGGCGCGTGATCCAGTCACGTTGAAGTATGTGGCGCAGCTTTTTGAAGCGATGGGCGCGGCCAGGATTGTGACGGTCGAAGTTCACAATCCGGCGGCGTTTCAGAACGCATTTCGCTGCGCGTCGATCAATCTGACTGCCTTCGACCTCTTTTACGCAGACATAAAGAGGTTGTTGGACAACGATTCAGTCGTGATCCTGTCGCCGGATGCCGGCGGGATCAAGCGCGCACAGTTGCTGAGGGAATCGTTTGAGCGGTTCTGGCATCAGCCGGTGGGCCTCGCGATGATGGAGAAGCGGCGAAGCCAAGACATAGTCTCGGGAGATCTCTTCGCCGGCAATGTCGTCGACAAATCTGTTATCATTGTCGATGACCTGATCGCTACCGGGACAACAATTCAAAAAGCAGCGCGGGCAGCCCTGGCCCAAGGTGCGAAGAAGGTTATCGCCGTTGCAGCCCACGGGTGCTTCGGCGACGGGGCTCATGTCCTTTTCGATGATCCGGCGGTCGACCATATCCTCGTAACCGACAGCCTGTCCCAGGCGTCTATCCAATACGCAATGCATCCCGAGAAGCTTACAATCTGCCCTCTTGCTCCTCGTCTCGGCGAACTGATCCGTCGGTTGCGTGAGGGGGAAAGCATCACGGAACTCACCGCTATCCCAGAATCTTGAGAAGGCCGTTGCGAAACAAAAAAGCAACGTCGGTCGAGACATTGATGCCGGTAAAGATTGCGACTGTGAGCCCTAGACCGAAGCCGCGATTGACTGATCGCTCTGATCTGGCGCGACGGCATCGCATCTTAAAAAAACCAGCCGGAAAAGAGTTCTTCAAGAAAGTCCATTGAAACGAAGCAGGAATTGTCGCGAGCATCTGCTCTGCAGCCGACGATGGCTGGCATTGGAACCGATGATCTTTGCTCAAGATCAATGCCCAGGAGTTCTTTTAGTGCCAAGAGGAAGGCATTGAAGGAGTACTTCATATGGATGGTTCGGTCGACGCACCGGTCCTGGGGGATATGCCCGCGCCGGTTCTGGAGCCCAAGGCCCGAAAGCGCTTCCGGCGTTGGCCTTGGCTTTTGGCAAGCGGAACGATCATATCAGCAGTTGCGCTTGTCGTGACTTGGCAGCATGTCGCGCAGCCGGACCGTCCCTCCTTCGAAACGGTCGCGGTTGGTTGGGGCGACGTAACGCGGCAGGTGGCGGCTACTGGCACTGTAAACCCAGAACTGACGATCATCGTCGGTAGCTATGTCTCCGGGCCAATTACGGAAATTCTCTGCGATTACAATACCGTCGTAAAAGCCGGGCAGGTCTGCGCGACCATAGATCCGCGCAGCTACCAAACCGCGGTGAACCAGGACAGTGCCAATGTGTCGGTCGCCAACGCCCAGCTCCAGAAAGACCGGGCCAATCTGGACTATGCGCGGCTCAACTATGAGCGGAGCCGTCGCTTGATGGGAGCTCAAGCCGTTTCCCAGGAAGCCGTTGATATCGCCAGAAATCTCGCCGATCAGGCTGATGCGCAGATCGCTCTCGACGAGGCAATCATCGAACAGCGCAAGGCCGAGCTTGCAGCCGCACGGATCAATCTCGACTATACGAACATCAGGTCTCCGGTCGATGGCGTCGTGGTCTCTCGTAATGTGAGCCGAGGTCAGACGGTCGCGGCGAGCTTCCAGACACCGACCCTCTTCCTTATCGCCACCGACCTCACCAGGATGCAGGTGGACACAAACATCAGCGAAAGCGATATCGGTGCGATAAGGACTGGCCAGGCGGTCACTTTCAGTGTCGATGCCTTTCCCGACCGTAGCTTCCGAGGCCAGGTCAAACAGGTTCGACAATCGCCGCAAACTGTCCAAAACGTCGTTACGTTCGACGCAGTCGTCAGCGTCGACAACTGGGATCTTGCCCTCAAGCCAGGCATGACCGCGTCTTTGATCATTATTACCGATCGTGAGACAGATGTTCTGCGTGTTCCCAGCCAGGCCCTGCGCTTCGAGCCGAAAGACGCCCTTGCAGGCCGGATTGTGCCGCAGGGTCCGGATGGCAATCATGCGCACGTCTGGGTGGAGCGGAACAGCGAGCTTTCCATGATATCTGTAAAGACGGGCATCAGCGATGGATCCTATACCGCGATCGATGACGGAAGCCTGCAAGCAGGCGACAGGGTCGTCGTGGCAGAACGCTTGCCGTCGTCGGATGCACCGGCATCACTCCGCTTTCTGAGATGGTGAAACAGGGTGCTGCTATGACCTGCCATAGAGGCCAACCACTCATAGAACTGCAGCACGTCACCAAGACCTTCGTAATCGGCGATACGCATATTGCCGCAGTCAGCGAAGTTACTCTCTCGATAGGGCGCGGTGAGTTTGTCGCCATCATTGGATCTTCCGGCTCGGGCAAATCCACCTTGATGCATATTCTGGGATGCCTCGACCGGCCAAGCGGCGGCCGCTATCTTCTCGAGGGTAGCGATGTTGCCAAGCTTGCGGAACCAGAACTTGCCGCAGTCCGCCGCCAGCGCCTCGGTTTCGTCTTCCAGAGTTTCAATCTTCTGCCACGCACGAGCGCTCTGGAGAATGTCTGTCTGCCACTCTATTATGCCGAGGCCGGCGCCGGCAGCCGGGCGGGCATGATAGAACGTGCACGTGCGGCGCTTGTGCGCCTGGGTCTTAGTAACCGCGAACACTATACGCCGGGACAGCTATCGGGTGGCCAACAGCAGCGGGTCGCCATAGCACGCGCCCTGATCAACGCGCCAGAGCTACTGCTTGCAGACGAACCGACGGGCAATCTCGACACGAAGACTTCGCATCAAATCATGGATGTGCTCGTCACTCTCAACCGCCGCGAAGGCCTCACAATAGTGCTCGTGACGCATGAACAGGACATCGCAGCCTATGCTGACCGCATCATCACAATGCGCGATGGAAAGATCGTCGCCGACGAACGGAAAGAGCGCCCTGATGACGTCGGTGGCTCTCGCGTTCCGATCATAGCTGCAGATCGCGGCGGTCGCGTCCGGTTAAGATCCGGCGGCGGATTTGCTTTCGGCCGGATGGCGTTGGCAGCGGCCGGACAGGCCATCATGCGCAACAAGATGAGATCAGTGCTGACGGTGCTTGGGGTCTTTATCGGCGTTGCTTCACTCATCGTCATGATGGCGGTCGGACAAGGTGCGAACCTTGCGGTCAAAAAGCAGCTCGAAAGCCTCGGAACGAATGTGGTGGTAGTGCTGCCCGGTGCCCTGACCCGCGGTGGCGTGCGCGGCGGATACGGGAGCGCAGCCACGCTAACGATCGCAGACGCCAAAGCAATCAGTGAGGATCCGGCGGTGACGAGCGTCGGTTACCTCATCCGGCAGCAGGGCCAGACCGAATATGGCGGCAATAACTGGACGACAAATATTCAAGGGGTTAGCGCATCCTATCCGGCCATCACAAATTGGCACCTCATGGCCGGCGATCCGATTACCAACGAAAACGAACGCAACGGAGATTTGGTGGCGGTCATAGGCCAGACTGTCTATCGTCAATTGTTCACGGCGGGAGAAAATCCCGTCGGTTTAACGATCAGGATCAGGAATGTGCCGGTGCTCGTCGTCGGCCTGTTTGCCGCCAAGGGGCAGTCGGCGATGGGGCAGGATCAGGACGATGTCGTCATGATCCCGTTTACGACCGCTGAGCGACGCGTGCTTGGCGCCGCGGCACCGACCCAGGTGCAGACGCCGAACAACTGGGCCTACTTGCCGGCGCCTAATCCCTACAATCTGCAATCCCGCTTGACGGGATTTGCCAACATGCTGTTCGTGCAGGCCAAGAGCGCCGAGCGCGTGCCCGACGCGATCAATGACATCAATGCCATCCTGATGCGGCGCCACAATATCAAGACTACCGAGAGCAAGGACTTTGACATACGCAACCTCAGCCAGTTTGCCGAGGCGGCAAAAAGCAGCAGTCGCGTCATGGCCCTTTTGCTTGCGACCGTTGCATCGATCTCCCTTGTCGTCGGCGGGATTGGCATCATGAATATATTGCTGGTATCGGTGACGGAACGGACGCGTGAGATCGGATTGCGCATGGCCATCGGCGCACGGCGTTTGCATGTTCTCTTGCAGTTTCTTGCTGAAGCGATCTTCCTCAGCGTCATCGGCGGCATTGCCGGAATCGTCATGGGCAGCGGCATATCGTTGATTGTATCTCAGGTGTTTAAGTGGCCGGCACCCTTGTCGCTGACAGCAATGGCTGGCGGCTTTCTTTTTGCCGCTATGGTCGGGATTTTTTTCGGGTATTATCCTGCACATAAGGCCGCCAATCTCGATCCGATCGAAGCGCTACGATACGAATGATGTTTGAACGACGATCTCGCAGGCATCTATCAGTATATCAGCCGAGCGAGCCGGAAGACAGAACGACGGTCGGCCAGGAGATGTGATCTGACCGCTGTTCACGGACAAAAGGAAAGCGATATGAAACCGCGTCGTTGGCAAGACCATATTGTCTTCATCATAGGTTTATGGCTGATCGTGTCGCCCTGGACTTTCGGAGCGTATGGTTCCGATTCTCTGCCCGCCGGTGTTCCCGCCTGGAATTTCTTCCTTTGCGGCTTGATTGTCGCAGCGCTCGGAGGAGCAGCATACGCATCCTATGACTTTTGGGAGGAATGGGTCGACATCCTGCTCGGCGGCTGGCTTGTGGCTGCTCCTTGGGTGCTTCAATTCACCGAGCACGCGCTGTTTACGTGGAATGCGCTTATCACTGGCCTTCTCCTCATTGTTCTTGCTGTCTGGGTGCTGTTGACAAGAGATGCCACGAAGAGTTCAGAGCGCGATTGAGTGTCAAGTCATCTGTCGTCCAGAGCCGCGCGAAAGCCGCCGGCTCATTGCTTCGGTCCTCCACCGGCCTAAAAAGTTCTCGGCAAACAAGCTGTATACTCAGCCGTTCATGTCAGAGGTGATCGCCGCCGGTTGGCCAAAAGGACGTCTTGCATTTTTCTGTGTGGAGACGTGATGGCCGGCCGTGGCATTGATCAGATCATGTCGCGTCCTTCCGATCCGGCCCTGCATGAGCCCCATGTCGGCTCTGCGCTCGACTATGTGAAACTCGCCGAACGTCGATCCGGTCATATCCCAAGGCATGTTCCTTCCAACTATATCTGGGGGGAAGCGCTCGACGAAATGATCGACGCAGGCCCGATCTCAGGATTGTCAACCTTGAAACCAGTATCACCGCCAATGACAAGCCCGAACCAAAGGGCATTAACTAGAGGATGAATCCGGGGATTTGGATTGCATCGCCGCCGCAAAAATCGACTGCTGTATCCTCGCCAACAATCACACCGCTGACTGGGGACGCGGCGGCCTGACCGATACTTTATCCGCTCTCCAAGGCGCAGGATTTGCAACAGGACGCCCGCTGGCTCAGCGCAACAATTGATCGCGAATGCCGAACCTTTGGCCGTGGCGTGCGCTTAGGCTTAGAGAATACGATGACGCTGGAGATATAGGCCGATTTACACTGTGGAGGACTCGAGGGTGCCCTTCAACCGCCGGAGTTGCAGGCTATCCGGCAGTCTCGAACCTGTCGCTAGCCACTTTGATATACTTCAAGGCGAGTGGCCGCCACTTCCAGGGATTTCGCGGGGTCGGATCCAAGAAATGGGCCATGCACAGCCGGGCTCGCAGTAGCGCCTTGGATATCGTATAGAAACCAGCCAGCTCATCGGTCGGCTGACCGCCAAGGAGGGTGGCGATCCCTGTCTCCAGTAGATCGCTGACCCAAGGATATCCGGCGATGCTGCATTCCAGCCCGAGCTGTGCAACTTCTTCGTAGGGATCGACAATTCGCATCATGCGGTTAAACTCAAGGCAATCAATGATCTGAAGAGGGGTTCCCAGCCAGACGTGTTCGGGCCTGAGATCGCCATGGCCCTCGCGAAACCAGCCCGAAGCGATCCTCTCCCGCAGTTCTGGAGCGCATTCCTGGAACAAGCGATGTGTCTTGTTCAGAAGCGGTGATAATTGTACGGCAAGTTCGAACTCCTTGCGGCAGAGGACGACTGCGTCGATATCGAGCTGTTCCGAGAGATAGGCCAGTTGATGATTGGCGTCGATCCTCTCGGGCAGGAGACTCCTGTAAAAGCGCGAAAGAAGGGACGCGACAGCCTCAATGTCCGGAGCCTCCAGCAGGCGTGCCCGCATCCGACTATCGAGCATGTCGTGATCAGATAGCCGACGCATCTCAACCACCCAATCGACGACCTCGCCATGGTCGCCGAGGTGAAGTCCGTCATCAGCCGTGCGGCAGATCGGCAGCACAGACAGATAGGCGTTGCTTGCCAGTCGCCTGTTCAGCCGAAGTTCTTCAAAACAGTAATAGCGTCTCTTTGCAACCGAGGAGAAGTCCAGGAAAGGATAACGCACGGGCTTCTTGAGTTTGTAGACGCGCCTGGCGCCGAGAAACAGCCACGACATGTGCGTCTCGCGGATTTCAAGCGTGCCACCATCACGCCGGCAGAGATCGCTCAGCAGGAGTCTTATCGGGCTATGGAGTTCAAAGTTCTTATCCATCAAGTGACATCTGAACACCGATCCCGCGCTTGCGGCATTGACGGGAGTCAAGAACTGGAAGATGGAAGACCGGTGGTTTGGAAACAACCGCAACCGTTTCGCATACAGGTCAAGAGTATGAGGCGCGAACTCTTCACCTTTTACGGCCTCGCGCCCCTTTAAGCCTTACCCGATACGCAGATGATCCTCGACGGCCTTTACGCCTGCAGCCGACCAGGCGGCGTGTTCGGCGGCCTGCCGCTCGGACCAGCGCTTGACGGTTCCATCAAGCGTGACCTTGCCATCAAGCACGTTCACTTGGATGGCTTGAGCCTCAAGTTCTGCGTCGCGTCGGAACGCGTCTTCGATCCGCCGTTTGACATCGCTCGAGGTGGGGCGAGGGGCAACCGCGATCAGGTTTGAGATGCCGACGACGCCTGCCAGATCGCGAATGGCGCTCGCAGCCGCGTTTTTCTGATATTGCCATTCAACCGTGCCTTCGAGGGTGACCCAGCCGTTCTGAACCCTGACGGTGACTGCATCCCTTGGCACGGTCGTACGCCATGCCAGCGTGCTGATCGAGCGCTTGGCGATTTCGTCGTCTGCGGTAACATGGGTGCCGTACGGACGCACCTCTATTTCCTGGGCGATAGCGTGCACGCCCTTCACGCGTCGAGCCGCACGCTCGGCGGCGTCCTTTTCGGAATAGGTGGCAACGTGGCCGGTCAGTGTGACCACACCACCTTCTGCCGTGACACCGATATGGGCCGCGTCGATGCT
>NZ_AZNV01000052.1:0-29387 GCF_000510625.1 Rhizobium sp. IBUN | reverse complement strand
GACGCGATATGGATGCGGACATCGGGATACTTGCGGGCGATCTTGGCAAGGAAGGTCGGCAGCATGCCCATGGTGGCCGGGTAGATGCTGCCGATCCTGATCTGGCGGATGCGACTGCCGCCGGCCGCCCGCGTCAATTCGGTGGTCAGGTCGATGTCGCTCAAGATCCGCACACAGCGATCGTAGAAGGTTTCCCCTGCCCTGGTCAGTTCCACCCGTCTCGTCGAACGGATGAACAGCGGACAGCCAAGCTCCCTTTCCAGCGACATCACATGATTGCTGAGCGCTGGCTGGGCAATGTGCATCCTGGCTGCCGCCCGGCCGAAGTGCAGTTCCTCGGCCACCGCTTTAAAGTAGGAGAGTTGGCGTAGTTCCAAAGGTTTCACAGCCTCGCACGAAATATCTGAATTTAAGATAACTGAAAATCAGATATAACGGAAGACCCCATCTCTTCATAGGTGGGCGTCCCGTGGCAAAGACCCTAGGCAGTAAAAGACATAAGGCCTTGATCGAGTTGCTGATCGCAAAACGCGAGGCAGCTGGCCTGACACAAGTAGACCTCGCCACTAAGCTCGGTGAATATCAGTCGTTTGTCGCACGATTGGAGAGTGGCCAGCGGAGAGTAGACCTTGTTGAATTCTTGGAGCTATCCGAACTTCTCAAATTCGATGCTGTCGAAGTATTGGAAGCTATCGCGCGAGTTCCCTCGCGTTGATGGAGGAGCCGAACCGCTGACACCGGGATTTACATGATATCTATGCAGACCACGGATTGATCACCTTCAACCCAGCTGCCTTAAAAGGGCTCGTGTCACGGGTTGCGATGGCGTGTCCGTTTTCCAATGCCGTGGTTACAATTATATCCACCAGCATTTCAGATCGCCTTTTAGGATACTCGAGCGCGCGCCATCAGTAAAATTGCGAAGTGGCCACGCGAAGGTAGGGATAGGGTCGGCAGAATGCGGATGTACTTGCTGGCCACTGTCCCGCCGTAGGCGTATGATAATCGCGTTTCCCGTGGGAGCGTACACCGGCGGGCGACTCGGCGATGGCCCTAAGGACTATGGCAGCTCACCGGCACGCCCCAGGGCCTACCGGATTTTCGAACCGGCAGCGGCCAAAATTGACCACCAGACAATGCGAGGGATTCTATCCCGTTGGGACTCTAGTCCCGACTGGCACAGCCCGCCGATTGCGGTAGTCGCTTGGCCATACGCGCGACAGCCCCGCATCCGCGACAGCGGGGCATTTTTCCGCACATTAGTTATTGCGTACATACTAAATTAACCATGAACGCTTAACTTCCAGCACGTTGCTTTTGGAGCCAGGACCCCAGCCCCTCCGGAGCAACGGGTGTGCGGTTGGAGTTTATGGCGAATTTGCTTCGACCGCGCGCTCTCAATGCTAGACGTGCAACAATCCCGACGGTCCCGTGAAAATAGTGCGAAGAAATCACTACGGTCTTGGTATGACCGGAGTATGGCTCTCACGCGAAACGCCGGAGCCGAGCCCTTCTCCAATATTATGCAAAGCACCACGATTGGCTTGGCGCATCCCCAGCGATAAGCGCTTACGCGCACGGCGGTCGGTATGCCCGGCGGCGTGGACCGCTCTTAGGATTGCTTCGTGGTCAGCTAGGCCGAATGAGATTTAAGCTGAGCGCGGTTGTCGGCCGAATTTGTTACCTTGACCGCGATCTGCGCGTCACGTTGTGAACCAGCTCACTGGTCGTCGCGAATTGGCCAAACAAGGCAGTGAGCCTTGCTTCTTCCTTGCCGTCCAAACGGTGCTGCAAGCAAAAATCCGCGATACTCCATACCCTCGTTGTCATGATTGGCTCGGCGGCAGTTGAATCGATGTTTTGCATTTGAGTCCTCCCCACGTGGAGAGGCTATCGGAGCGCAAATTAGCTTGCAATAAAATAAGATCCCCGACCTCAAATTGTCGAAGAAAAGGCAGATTTGGAGAAGGACGACGACGCCGGAATTAACCGTGAGCCAACCCAGGACATGACCACCGCCCCCTGGGTCGACGACGTTCGGTCTGGGCTAAAGACGAATGGCCGCGACCGCGCGCTCAATGTTCGCGTTCCGAGACGTCATCGAAATCGACCATGATGCCGTGACGCGACGCCTCTTCCGTGGCCACCTCAATGGCTTTCTGGATGAAAAGCAGAACGAGGTCATAGTCAGGGCTTTCCCGCGACGCAATCTCTTGCGCAACACGCAAGGTGAAGATCAATTCTCGAGCAATTGTCTCGGTCACAACACCGCCCCCGGAAGCCGGGGACAATTCTAGACGTCGGTCGGACGTGCAACTATCCCAACAGTCCCGTGAACTGGTGCGAAAAACCACTACGGTCTTGGTACACACGTACCAAGCCTCTCACACGAAGCGCCGCAACCGAGCCGGTTGACCTACAAGCGGTGGCGAAACTTCCATCGGGAAATCTCGCACAATGTCCACAGCGGCAACCCTTTTTCACGCGGACGTGGTCAACATCGGTTCGCCTGCGGTGATGCGCCGTTCACCCTCGTCAAACAGGTGGACTGCATCGTGGACCGGAGCAATCCGCAGTACCTCGTCAGGGGCTGCCCTGATCCTTTCACGAAAGACGCAACTGATCGTCTGGGTACCAAGGCGGGCTATCACCAACGTCTCCGACCCCGTCGGTTCAACGACCACGATTTTCACTTCGATGCCATTGGGGTCGAGCCTGATGTGCTCCGGGCGAATGCCGTAGGTAACGGCGTCGCACGGGCGTCGCTCGCTTGGCAGGACGAGCCCGTCCTCTGTCCGGAAGCCCTCGTTCGTCATGCTTCCCTTGATGAAGTTCATTGCGGGAGAACCGATGAAACCGGCGACGAAGAGGTTGTTCGGGCGATCGTAGAGCTCAAGTGGCGAACCCGACTGTTCAATCAACCCGTCCTTCATCACCACAATCTTGTCCGCCATCGTCATCGCCTCGATCTGATCGTGCGTGACATAAATAGTCGTGGTCTGCAGCCGCTGATGCAGCTCTTTGATCTCGGATCGCATCTGGACACGGAGCTTGGCATCAAGGTTCGATAGAGGTTCGTCGAAAAGGAAAACGGCGGGATCGCGAACGATCGCGCGGCCCATCGCAACTCGCTGCCGCTGGCCGCCGGACAATTGCTTCGGATAGCGCTCGAGAAGGGCCTCAAGACCCAGGATCTTGGCAGCGTTGCCGACACGCTGATCGATTTCCGTCTTCGGCATGCGCTTCAGCCGCAATGAGAAGCCCATGTTTCTCGCGACCGTCATATGCGGATAGAGGGCGTAATTCTGAAACACCATGGCAATGTCGCGATCTTTTGGCGCCAGCTCATTGACAATATGCTTGCCGATCTGGATCTCGCCCGAGCTGATGTCTTCCAGACCGGCGATCATTCTGAGCAGGGTGGATTTGCCGCAGCCAGAGGGCCCGACGAGCACGACGAACTCACCGTCGCGGATATCGACGGAAACGCCCTTGATGGCTTTGAAGGCGCCATAGTCCTTGCGCGCGTTGTTCACTCTGACATGGGCCATTTGCGTCCTCCCGGGGTCGCTCTCAAAGCTTGTTCAAAACGTTTCTGAGATAGGCGAGGCCAAGGCGTTCGCCCTCTTTTCGTGCTTCGAGATCCTTGCCCGGCCATCCGTAGGCGGCATCCTCGTGCTCGATCGAAAGGGTGCCGTTAAAGCCGTTGGTGCGGGCCTGACGCATGAACCGCGGCCAGTCGAGGAGGCCCTTGCCTGGCAGCTTGTACTGCCACCAACCCTTGCCGTGATAGCCAACGACCTGCTGCGTGGCCGCATCGATTGCGGTATCCTTGGCGTGGAGGATGGCGATGCGATCCCTGACTGCGTCCATTGCGGCATAGGGGTCAATGCCAATGCGGATAAGGTGCGAAGGATCAAATTCGAGACCAAAGCGCCGGTCGGGTATCCGCTTGAAGAGCTCATCCCAGCCCTTCGGCGTGGTTCCAATGAAGTTGTCCTTGGGGCCCGGCCAGTTCTCGATTGCGAAGATGAGACCGCTTGCTGCCGTCTTGCTGATCAGCTGATTGGCGAACTCGGCAAAACCATCATAGTTGGCTTCGTCGTCAGCATTGTCGTCGCGTCCGGGAAAGATCACAAAGATCGGCACGCCCGCTTCGCCGATCGCCTCAGCAAATTCCTCCGTCCTGTCGCGAAGTTCGCTACGCTTGCCGCGATCGCTGTCGAGTTGATTGCCGAAGTAGGTGATAGAAGAGACGAAGAGATTGTGGTCGCGAGCGAGTGTGACGGCGGCCCGCACCCTCTCCGGCGTCTTGATATGGCCGCCGACATCAATTTCGATTGCGTCGAAACCGGCAGAGGCAGCGAACTCCACCACTTCCTCGAGCGGCCGATCGTTGAATGTCGACGTATAAAACCCAATCCTCATCAAAATCCTCCCAGTGGCATTGCCGGCTGCGTCAGTTGTTCAGGCGATCCATGAATTTGAGGGGCGAACGGGTGCGTTGAACGGCATCGGCCGATGCCAGCATCAGGGCCGCCCCCATTGGCATCGCTGCCGCACCAAGCGCTGAGGCGTCCTCGCCGAGCGAAGCGCGATGCAGCGAAGGCAAAGTGGTTTCTCCTGCCGTCAGATGTTCGTGAACATAGCGCAGCAACTCGTCGATCATGCGGATCGGGAGTCGGCCCCCTATAATGATGGCGTCAGGGTCGACGATCATGCCGATATGCTTGACCGCAACGGCAAGATGCGCACTCATTTCCTTGAGCCACTTCGAAACAAGCGCTCTGCCGTGCCCGTCAAGCGATAAGAGGTCCTGGGGTACGCTCGCACGGATGCCGTGCTCCGCCAGGAATTTGTAGAGGAAGAGGAGCGTCACCTTTTCGCCAAGCAGATCGACCTTCTGTGCGGTCTTGTCCCGGTCATTGGCAATCGGCAGCCAACCGATTTCGCCGCTCAGAGCCATGGCGCCGCGATGGCCGCTGCCATCGAGCACGAGGCCTCCGCCCAGGCAGGCATTGATGGCGATATAAAAGAAACTGCGGCTTTCCGCTCCAAGACCGTAGTCAAGCTCGGCAAGGGCTGCGGCATTCGTCTCATTTTCGATGAAGACCGGATGCTGTGTCAGATTTTCAAGTGCCGCGCGTACGTCGAACTCCATCCAATCGGAATAGTCGTCAGGCATGCCAAGGAACGAGATTTCGCCGAGCCAGTCCGGCATCGCAAGGCCAATTCCGGCCAGATGTGCGTCGTCGATCAGGCGGCTTCGCTGGAAATGCGATATCGCATCGGCCGTCAGCTGCATGAATTCGGCAGGGCGCACGTAACGTTTCTCGTGATGGACGCGTGCGCGCACGTTGCCGACGGCATCAACAGCGAGGATCGTCAGGTGATCGCGGTCGATGTTGATACCGATCGCGAAGAAGGCGTCGGGATTGATCTCGAGCTCGATTGCCGGCTGGCCCCTCAGCCCATGCCGGCGGCGAGCCTCAATGATAAGTCCCTCGTCAAGCAGGCGATCTACGATCCGGGCGATCGCCGGCTTGGTAAAACCGGTCTGCCTGGCGATCTCGGCTCGTGAAATCGGTGCCTGCCGGTGGATACAGCGCAGCACAACGGCTCTGTTGTGCTCGCCCGCATCCTCAACATTGGCCCCCGTCAGGTCGGGGGACAATCTGGTGCCGGTTATCTGGTTCATGAATCGGGATCCTTGATCAGCCACGGAAACGCAAACCGTCCTTATCCCTTTACCGCGCCGCTGGTCATGGCACCGAGGATCAGCCGCTGGAGCGACAGGAACGCCACGATCGCGGGCACGACGGAGATCAGGCAGGCGGCCGCAAGCAGCTGGATGGACGAGTCGGTTTGCATGCCACGGAAGTTAAAGATTCCAACGCCGATCGGCATCAGATTGTTTTGTGTGAGCAGAAGAAAGGGCACGAGAAACTGCGACCAGCCTGCAATCACGGTGATGATGAAGACGGAAGCGATACCAGGCGCTGACAGCGGCAGGACGATCCGCCAGAAAACCGAAAAGCGGTTGCATCCGTCGATCATGGCCGCTTCGTCAAGACTGCGGGGGATCCCGTCGACCGTGCTTTTCAACAGCCACGTCGCGAGCGGCACGCCAAGAGCAATGTAGACCATCGTCACCGCAAAATGTGTGTCGAGCAGACCGAGACGGTTCATGTAGCGATAGAGCGGCACCATGATGACCAGCGGCGAGATCATCTGGAAGAGCAAAAGACCCATCATCGACAGCCCCTTGCCGCGGAACTGGAAACGCGAGAAGGCGTAAGCGGCCGGCAAGGCGACGATCAGGACGCCGAGGCCGCTCAGCGCGGCAAGTTTCAGCCCGTTCCAGAGATAAAGCGGGAAGTAGCTGTTATTGAGCACTGTTGCGAAATTGTCGATGGTGGGGTTGTGCGGGATATAGCGTGCCACGCCGCGATAGATTTCGCGTTTGTCACGCAAGGCCATCGACAGGAGATAGCTGAGGGGACCGGCGAAGAAGATGAACATCGCCAGCATGAAGAGGTAGCTCAGGAAATCGCCGGAGCGCGTGCCGGTACGCCTGCTCATTGCTGTTCCTCCTTGGGCAGGAACGATGCGTAAACGAAGGCAAGTCCGAGGCTGATGATCAGCATCAGAACTGAGAGCACACTTCCGCCGGAAAGGTCGTAATTGCGGAAGACGATATTGAACACGTAAAGCGAGATAACCTCGGTCGCGCGCCCGGGGCCGCCGCCCGTCAGCGTGATGATCGCATCGAAGGTATTGAGCGTCATGATCGTAATGAGGATCATATTGACGAGCATGGCTGCGCGCAGCTGGGGGATGGTGATGAAGAAGAACTGCTGCGAGCCCGTTGCGCCGTCGACATCGGCCGCTTCGTACAGCGAGGGGTCGATCGATTTGAGCGCGGCGTACATGACCACCATCGAGAAGGCAGTGCCGCGCCAGATGTTGGCAATCAGCGCCGACCACGGGGCGATTGCCGGATCGGAAAGCCAGGCGACGACAGGCAGGTGCATGAGCCGCAAGATGCTGTTTAGCGCCCCGTATGGAGCCTCGGAAAACAGCATCTGCCAGATGATGCCGCCGGCGATCCCCGGAACGACCCAGGCAATGAGCGCTGTCGTGCGCAGGATGGTCGTGCCGAACAGGCCACGCTTCTCGCCGCGAACGACGACGACGGCCACGGCAAGACCCAGTATCTGCTGACCGATGACGCTGCCACCGACAAAAATTACGGTTGCCCACAGGATGTCGGGAAGCTGCGGCGAACTCAGCGTGTTTGATATCGTGCTCAGCGTATAGACGGGATTGTCGCCGATCAGCGTTGCATTGGTGAACGACAGGCGGAAAACGTCGATCACCGGGTAGAGATAGAAGATGCCGATGACGACGATCACCGGCATGATCCAGGGCAAGGGTGCCCCGGCAAAACGGCGCATGAACGGTCTGCTGTGAGGCGCGCTGGCAGCCTCGATGGCAATTGGGCTCATTGGGCTTCTCTGTCCGGGTTTGACACGAACGGCGACGCCCGTCATGGGCGCCGCCGCGATCTCATTCGCTAGAGACGCTTGTAAGCCTCCATCGTCGCGTTGAACGCGGCATCCAGAGCCTCTTCCGGCTTCTTGGTTCCAGACAGCACATCGCCCATCATGATCTGGATCTGGTTGGAGATTTCCGGATAGATCGGGGCGCCTGGACGGGCCTGACCATCGACAAGAGCGCCGGCAAAGGTCTTGTTGGCTTCCGTGGCGAAGACATCATACTTGTCGAAGAGCGATTTGCGCGTCGGCAACTGCTGCTGCAGCGCATTGGCTGGTCCCATGTAGACTTCGCGAGCAAGGTTGGCGCACATTTCCACCTTGTCCTTGTCCTTGCTGAACGAGGCGATCGTCCATCCGCCCGTTCCTGTGGAGCGCTGATCGGCGGTTGGACCGGGGATCGGCGAGAAGGTCCAGTTCTTGAACTCGTCTTCGTCGAGCGTGACCTTCAGCTGGGCATATTGCCAGTTGCCACCGATGAAGAGAGCAGTGGTTCCAGCCGCCGCCGCGGCGTTGAGGTCGTCATAGTTGCCGATGGTTGTCACGCGCTTCGGCGCTGCACCGGAATCGACGAGGTCCTTGTAATAGGTCAGGGCCTTCAGGAATTTCTCCTTGTTTTCACCCTCACCGAAGATCGGCTTACCGGAATCGTCGACGAGCTTGCCGCCGAGCGCCCAGTAGTTCGCCAGCCAATCGAAGGTGGACCCCTCGTAGCGGCCCGCGTTGAAGAGGATGCCTTCCATGCCCTTGTCGACGGAAGAAAGCCCGGCCTTCTTCAGGTCATCCCAGGTCTGGGGCGCATCGGCCACGATCGATTTGTTGCGGTAGAGCACGCGAAGGTCTGTATCCCACCACCATGCACGGATCGTCTGGTCCTTGTCGGTAATGCCGTTGCGGATGAAGGGGAAAAGGTCGTTGATCTCGTCCTTCGAGAAATAGGGCGTGAAGTCGGCGAGGACGTGGTTGACCATGAACTGGGAGAGCACGAAGGAGTCGACCGCAGCGCAATCCGGAGCATTTCCGGCCTTGGCCTGCTCGAGCATCTTGGCCTGTTCGGTGCCTATGTCAGCCGACATGAACTGCATCTGCAGTTTCCACTCGGGATGCTTCTTGATGAAGTCTACGAAGAGTTTCTGATACCCCTCGGCAATAGCCGGATCTGCGTTGTTGGGACTATCGTTCGTGAGCCGTACGACGAGGGTTTTCGGTGCGTCGGCAGCGCCGATCCGGTCCTTTGTCGCGAGCTCCTGGGCAAATGCGGCAGGCACTGAAAATAACATTGTGCTCAGCGCTAGTGCGCTGATGAACGCTCTCTTCATGATGGGTCTCCTCCCCATTTAAACGGATACAGCCTGGTGGTCGGTTGACCTCTCCTCATTTCCATGCTGCATTAATTAGATTAAGTTACTTTGATTTGATGTCAAGCCGCAGCTTGGGAGGATTGAGATGCCGGCGACATTCAACACAAGTTAGCGGCTCGCAACCGCACTTCCCGATCACACAAGAATTGAGCCATTTCGGGCACCCGCAATGGCGTGGTGAGGCTTTGCCTCGGCTATGGCCAAATGTGACTTCCATGGAGGAAAAGATGCGCTTACTCATTCTCGGCACCGGTGGGATGGCAAACCAGCATGCTCTAAATTTCAAGGCGATCGACGGCGTTAGCGTCGTGGGCGGGGTGGACGTCGTGCCAGAACGGCTGGCGGTCTTTTGTTCGGAGCACAGCATCCCCAACCACTTCAGCTCGCTGGAGGAAGCCCTTGCCTGGGGCGAGTTTGATGCCGTTGCCAACGTCACGCCAGACCGTATTCACCACCCGACTACGCTTCAGGCGATTGCAGCGGGCAAACATGTCTTTTGCGAGAAACCACTGGCGACCGATGCCATCAAGGCGATGGAAATGACCGATGCCATAGAGAAAGCGGGCAAGGTCGGCATGGTCAACTTCACCTATCGCAATTCGCCCGCCCTGCAGAAGGGCCGCCAGATGGTGCTGGCCGGTGAGATCGGCGAGATCAGGCATGTCGAGGCATCCCACCTGCAGAGCTGGCTTGTCGGGCGTCATTGGGGCGACTGGAAAACCGAGAGCAAGTGGCTTTGGCGTCTCAGCAAGAAGCATGGGTCGAACGGCGCACTCGGCGATATCGGCATCCATATCGTCGATTTTGCCTCCTACGGCTCGGGACTGGATGTCGCCCATGTCTTCGCGCGGCTGAAAACCTTCAACAAGGCGCCGGGCGACAAGATCGGCGAATATGATCTCGATGCGAATGACAGCTTCACGATGAATGTCGACTTTACCAGCGGGGCGATCGGCACCATCCAGGCGACGCGAACTGCCGCCGGCCAGATGGATCAACTGCGTCTCAGGGTCTATGGCGAGACGGGGTCGATCGAGATGATCTATGACACCGGAAAGTCAACGCTGCGCGCTTGCCTCAAAGAAGACGTTCACACCGCGACATGGCGTGACGTTCCCTTCGAGCCGGTGGAGACCAACTACCAGCGGTTCGTGCAGGCCGTCCGGGCAGGCAAGACACAGGAACCCTCCTTCCGCCGCGCGGCAAATATCCAAAAGGTGCTCGATAAGGCGCTTGCCTCCGACATCAGCCACGCAGACGAGGCATTGGCCTGAGACGGCACGTCGGTGTCAGACGGAAACCGGCGGCAGCAAGGTGTTGAGAAAGGGTAGCAGTGCCGCTCCCAACGCAACGCCGCCGCCACTGAAGCTTGCGGGTTTCATCGGCGAAATCCATGGCGTCAGGAAGGGCCGTTTGGATGTGTCACGGCGTTCGACCGAGAGCTGGTGAATCAGCGCCTCGATGGCGCCTCGCGGAAGGTCGCCGCCAATCATGATGGTGCTCGGCGCGATGAAGCCTGCAATCGCAATGATCGGGTCGAGCAGGTGGCTTGCGGCGTCGCGGATCCACTGGGTCAACTGAGGGGAAGACACCTCCTCGCCCGCGATAAGGCACTTGAACTCGTCATCACTGACGAGTGCGCGCAGGGCGCCGAAGCCGACCACTGTGTTCAGCTGGACATTGTCGGGGCCGGTCAGCATCTCGCCGATGCTGCCTGCGCGTCCATGCATGCCTGAATAAGGAACGCCGCGAACGAGGAACCCGGCCTGCACATCTTCGTCGATGATGATCATCGCCAGTCCACCTTCGGGGGCAGGCGCGCCAATGGTGCGCTCGGCAAGGAGGCTTGCCGTGCACTCATTTTCCACATGGCTGCGAACAACGATCGATGCCGCGTCGAGCTCATCGCTTTCTTGCGAAGTCCAATCATTTGAGCCTATCCCCATGCCAATGATCGGCAGGCCGGCATGCCGACCCATCATGGTCTGCGTGGCTGAAAGGATCGACGGAACTCTTGCTGTCGGCACGAGCGGAAAATATTGCCGGTCACGGACCTGGCCGCTGAGATCGATAAGGACGGCTTCGCCCCTGCTTTGCCGGACCCTGACGCCGATTGAAAATGCGCCATCCGGACGTAACGCAAATTCGGTGGCGGTTGCACCACTACCGGGGCCGCTTCGCCGATGCGATGTCACCAGACCCTCGTCGCCGAGGCGGCGCAGAATATTGGTGATACCCGGGCCTGTGAGCCCGGAGTGCTGGCCGAGCTCCATGCGGGTCAATGGACCGTGCCGGCGGATTGCCTCAAGGATGACGCGGATATTTCTGTCTGCGATTTCTCCCGACCGCAAACCAATTGTTTTTCCCCGCGAAACGGCCGATTCATCTGGTTGGCGTCGTCGCGGCCCAGAACGAAGATACCGCATAACTGTCTTCCCCAAGCACCTGAATGCTTGTGTATCACAAGGAAAACTCTCGCAACTTATTTCTTGTGCGCTTGACGGAAAAACAAAGTTACTTAATCTAAGCGCTGCAACGCGCCTCGGTTGGAGGAGACGGGACGCGGATGCCAGCGGCCCAATCGCGCGACCACATGTTCTCCCCGCCCACAGTCGCTTCTTTTCCGATAGGACCCGCCATGTCTCTCACGATTGCCCAACGCCTTGATCGTCTGAAGGTCCGTACAGCCGAGCTCGCCCACTGGCGCGACAGGCAAAGCGTCCTGATCGACGGCTGGACCTTTGAGGGCGAGCCGATTGCTCATCATCAGGATTGGCCACACCGCAGGGGGACGGTTCATTTCGCGACATCGGTGAGCGCGCCGCGCGACTGGCCAATTGATGACATTCGCCTGCAGCTCGATCTCGGTGGCGAGAGCTTGATCACGTTGCATTATTCTGGCGGCCAGACCGAGACATTCGGGCTCGACCCCTATCATCAGGAGTTCCCGATCAAAGGCAGGGAGTTTTCGATTACCACGGAGAGCGTCGCGCGCTTTCCCTTTGGAGAGCCGAACCGGGCACCGCGGCTCAACAAGGCGCGGCTGATCCGGCTGGATGAGCCAGTCCACAAGCTTCACCTTCTATTGCGGCAAATCGGCGAGGCCGCAGACGCACTCGAAACCCACGAGGTGGTGCCGCACATGATTGACGCGGCCGAACAGGCGCTTGGCAGCCTCGACTGGCCTTCGGACACATCATCCTATATTTCGCGCACATCCGACGCGGTCATGCAGCAGAAGATCTGGGAACTGCCGGAGCTTCAGGTAAATCCGGCCGGTTTGAGTGAGGCGCAGAGCGCTTTGGCAGCTACGGCTTTCGATGCGCTGATTGTGCGACTGAAGGAGCTTCAGACACGTTTTCCGCCGAACGGCGAATTGCTACTGACCGGCCATGCTCATATAGACCTCGCCTGGCTTTGGCCCTACGGCGAGACGCGTCGGAAGATGCGACGCACTTTCAACACCGCGCTTTCGCTGATGGAGCGGTCGGACGACTTCCGGTTCAATCAATCGACTGCTCACTATTACGCGCAGATGGAGGAAGATGATCCCGAGCTTCTCGAGCGCATCAAGAAGAAGGTCGCCGAGGGCAAGTGGGAGACTGTTGGCGGCATGTGGGTCGAACCCGACACCAACATGCCAACCGGCGAAAGCCTTGCACGGCAGGTGCTTTATGGGCAGCGCTATTTCGAGAAGCAATTCGGCTTGCGCCATACTGTCTGCTGGCTGCCAGATTGCTTCGGCTTTTCGGGGGCATTGCCACAGATCTTGCGGCTTGGAGGTATCGACAGCTTCTTCACGATCAAGGTGAACTGGAGCGAGACCAATCATATTCCGTCTGATCTTTTCTGGTGGAAGGGGCTGGATGGAAGCAAGGTACTGACCCATACCTTCGACAACCCCATGCAGGGCTATAATGGTTTTGTGCAGCCGGACTGCTTCGTGCCGACGTGGAAGAATTTCCGCGGCAAGACGCAGCACGACACGTCTCTGCTGGCGGTCGGCTACGGCGATGGCGGTGGCGGTGTCACCCCGGAGATGGTCGAACGCGAAGTGCAACTGCGTGACTTCCCTGCAATCCCCACCGCACGCTGGGGCACGGTGAAGGGCTATTACGAAATGGCGCACCGGGTTGCGGCAGATAAGGACCTTCCGGTCTGGGATGGGGAAATCTACCTCGAGCTCCACCGCGCCACGCTGACATCGCAAAGCGGCGTCAAGCGCAAGCACCGCCAAGCAGAACGGGCGCTGATAACAGCAGAGACACTCGCCTCACTCGCTCATCTTTTGGGCGCCGACAGACCTCAAAGCCTCGAGGCGGATTGGCGCGTCGTCCTGAAGAACGAGTTTCATGACATCCTGCCGGGCTCGAGCATACGCGAGGTCTACATCGATGCCGAACTGGAGCTCGACGGGGTTATACACAATGCCAGGGTGGAGCAGGCCAAGGCCCTCAAGTCGCTGTCGGCCAATCTTCCGGCAGGTGGAGTGTCGGACGCGTTGATTGCGGTTAACCCGTCACTTGCACCGCGGCCACTTGCTGCAAAGCTCTCCGACGGAACGGTTCTGTCATGCGCCGATCAAGTCGCGCCTCTTTCCGTCGCGGTTTTTGATCGCAAGACACTCAGGTCCGCCGGCACGTTGAAATCAACCGCGCACAGCCTCGAAAACGAGTATCTGTCGGTCGTCATCGGCAAGGATGGAGCCGTTTCAAGCCTCGTCCACAAGGCATCGGGAAGGGAAGCGATAGATGGCACGGCAAATCAGCTATGGGTCTATCCGGCCGACAAGCCCCGCAATTGGGATGCCTGGGACGTTGACGCCGACTATGCCGAAAAGGCTGTCCGCCTCGACAAGCCTGAGAGCATTACGCTTGTCGAACAGGGACCGCACCGCGCCGCGATCCGTGTCGCTTACCGGTACCGAAACTCAACGGTCACTCAGCTCTATGTGCTGACGGCCAATGCGCGCCGGCTTGACGTCGAGATGACGATCGACTGGCATGACCGGCGTACGCTTTTGAGAACGCTGAACCCGGTCGCTGTGCGCTCGCGCACCGCCAACTTCGAATGCGCTTACGGCGTCGTCGAGAGGCAAACGCATACGAACACGTCTTGGGAACAGGCGATGTTCGAGGCTGCCGCGCATCGTTTTGTCGATCTGAGCGAACCGGGCTTTGGCGTCGCTTTGCTCAACAACGCCAAATACGGACACAGCGCGCGCGGCAATGTCATCGGCATGAGCCTGGTGCGCTCACCGATCTATCCCGATCCACTTGCCGACGAAGGCGAACAAAGCTTCACCTATGCACTGATGCCACATGAGGGCGCATGGCATGAAGGAGGCGTTTTGCAAGAGGCGATCGATCTCAATCAGCCACTCGTTACCATCGAGGCAAGCGGTCTCTCGGCGGGCACACTATCGCCTCTCGGCGTCGAGGGCATACCGGTCGCCCTCTCGGGATTGAAGCCGACCGAGGAGGGAAAGGGTCTGATCCTGCGGATTTACGAACCCGCAGGCCGCCGCGGGCGCCTGTCACTGACATTGCCGTCGGGATGGCAGGCTTCAGGAGCGTTGAACATCCTTGAAGAGCCGATTGAACGTGTTGGACCGGCAGATATCATGCCCTTTGAAATCCGGACCTGGCGGTTGCAGCCACGCTAGCAGCAGCCGGGTCAGGGTCGGCGATGTCATGTCTGGCTTTGTTTATATAGACCCCGCCTGATTGCAGCGGTCGCAGAATATCGACCGATGTCGGTTCCAATCACGGTGATCTCTTCAATGGAGGCTCTGCCCATGCGGTATCCAATTCGTGCCCGTAGCCGCGACGTTGTGTATTTTGCCTCCTTGAATGGAGCCGAGGTATGTCATATATTCTGTACAGAAAATGTGACATCCAATATGGCAACAAGACGATGGGACAGGCTCTCAAGCAACCCGCTCAAAATGAACCCTTGATTCTGTCCTACATGGACAGGTCCGGCAAGATTGGCATTGCGCAGGTTGCGGACGGGTTTGGGATGTCCAGAGGCCAGCTTGCCGAAACAGCCGGATTATCACGCGAGACGCTCTACAGAGCAGAGCGAAGCGGAGCAGCAAAAGCCCAGGGGCGTCTACGAGAAATGCTTGAAATCATCAGCCGGGTCAGTGACTGGGCAGGTGGCAAAGAACAAGCCATGGCATGGTACCGTGCTCAGCCGCTTCCGGCGTTTGGCGGAAGAACAGCAGAAGCGCTCGTCAAGGACGGCAAGGCCGGGGCGGTCAGGGACTATCTCGATCACATGGCGGTTGGTGGCTTTGCGTGAGGTTTACCTCAACCTGCTACCGAGCCCATGATCCACGCTGGTCTTTCAAACCGACGTCCGGCGACGGTGCGGCGATCCGTGGCGCTCGATTCAATCCCCGGGGCGTACCGGCGCTCTATCTCGGATTGAGCATCTTGACGGCCATAAAAGAGGCCAACCAGGGTTTCGCTCACCGTATCGACCCCTGTGTATTGTGCTCTTATGAAATCGACTGCGAGGATATAGCCGATCTCTCCGCCGATGAGGGCCGGAGGGAATTCTCGGTGACGCTGGAGGACATGAGCTGCGCCTGGGCGACCGCGCTTGCGAACGGCAACCGGCCGTCCTCTTGGTCAATCTACGACCGGCTTACGGCCGAGGGTATTGCCGGCGTTGTTGTTCCGAGCTTTGCGCCCGGCACGGATCCGTCAGACCGCAATCTGGTGCTCTGGGACTGGGGACCGAACTTGCCCCATCGGGTAGAGGTTTTCGACCCAAGCGGGCGGCTGCCAAGAGACCAACTGTCTTGGCTCTGATGGCGACCCTGATGCTTACCTGTCCCTGTCCTGCACCAAAGCCTCGTCGCAACATGCCACGGGGTCAGACGTCACCGGACTTGTAGGCGCCTGGCTGCCATTGCCACACTTATCACCATTGCAATTTACAAATCGGTCTTGGTGCGAGTAATGCGAAGCGGGAGCGCCGCGGATTGGCTCATTGGCCTTGCAAGGCGGGCGTCTCACCGATACTTCGACTAACGAGCGCGTACGCACAACTCAACGCGCAGCGGCACTTTCCCAGATAAATCTGAAGGATCTCTAAAGAAAGCTCATGGAAACCGAAACAGTTACGATCGAAAGCCGGAATGACTTCGCGCAATGGGCAATCGAGCGGGCACGGGCAATCGTCGCCGAGCAAGGTGGGAACTTGGCGATTGCAGCACGCGATATGGATGAACCGGCAATCGCTGCGACCGGAAACGCGCTCGGAGCCGCCATTGCAGAGGCTCTCCTTGAAGTCTTCGACGTTCTGGTGCCAAACGACGACGAATAGGCTGAGTGCGGGCCCCGTCCTTTGCCCCACCTAAAGGCTGAGCCATCCTCTTCGAAGGGATGCGCCAAACTTTCCCGTCAAAGTGGTATTATGCTATGTACTCTAGCTCTTCTGTGAGCAGGGTTTATCGGCACCAAGGCCCGACAGACCCCGGTTGGCCCTTGTCCGCCGCTGTCGACAGCCAGGCCGCGACATTTGCCGCGGCCTCGGCATTCCGTAAAGCAGGCCGTCAACTCATGAACGAGCAGCATCTTTAAGCGCACCGAAGATTACGTGATGGCCAGCGGCGCGGCGGTAAAGTTAGCTGCCTTTGGCGACGGCTCTACTGCGCGGTGGCGCTCCAAAGATCATGCACCATCTTGCGGAGCATGAGGGCCTCGGCCCAGCGGTCGGTCGTGTCGTTACCATCCCTTCCGGTTATCGCGTAAGGCTTCGGTCCCAGCTCACAGGCAAAGACCAGTTTGGCGTCTTCCGAAGCGCGCGCACGCCACGCGCGAAAACCGGACTCCCACCAACCCAGAAAGAGATCGACCCACGGACGATGGTGCGAGAAGGAGATCTCGATCTGCACCTGTTCACGCGAGGCAACACGGCCGTGGAAGGCGTGCGCATTGGCAAGTATGCGCCGGATGGATGCATCGTCTTCCTTCGTAACCGGAAAGGCGAACTCGCGAGCGACGAGGAAGTGCGAGAGGTCGGCAAGGAGTGGCAGATCCGGTCGCCGATCGAGAAGGTCGAGCGTGAAGTACAAGTCCGTCGTCATCCGGTCGCGATGGGTTTCGATGAAAACGGGAATCCCGGCGTCCTGCGCAAGCCGCATCCAGCCGTCGAGGAGCGGTAGGCAATCCTCCACTCTTCTCAGGCGCACGTTGGGCTGCAAATTGATATGAGTGACCGGAAATTCTGCCGCGAGCTCCAGCGGCAGGCGCAAGTCCTCCACGGAACGCGGAAAGCACACGCCTTCGATCTTCAGCCCCCTGCCCCGGATCGCCTCATTGAGGCCGACAACATCCGATCGCTTCGTATAGTGGGCGCTGATGCCGTCGAAGCCCGCTTCCGCAATCATCTCGATGTTCTCTTCGAGGCTGCGCTCGTGGCCGTCGGTATGGCGGCGCTCCATGGCCCAGAGCGACTGAAAGAACAACAGCTCCTGCATCACGCAGCCCGCGCAGTTTTGAGAAGGGCCTTCAGATTGACCGCCGGGTCTTCCAAATCAGCAGCATCTGGATTGACACCCGCCATGATCAGTAGCTCCGCCAGCTTGATTTCCTTGGCAAGGCTGTTTCCGGTGCCAAGTCCTGCGGCAGCAACGAGGCGGCCGTCTTCGAGATAGAATTCAAGCACACCCGCGTCAAGCGAGCGGAGGACGATCTGATGCCGCGGCTGCGGCACGCCAGCGACCTGCAGGCCGAGATCATACTGATCCGACCAGAACCAGGGCATCGCAGCAAAGGTCTCGTTCGCACCGCACATATTGCGGGCGGCAGTCTCCGCCTGGTTGCGCGCGTTGCGCCAGCTTTCGAACCGGACATGGCCACCTCCCGGCTGGGCTACTGCGGCACAGTCGCCGGCAGCAAAGATATGTCGATCGCTCGTGCGCAGAAAGCTGTCCGTCAGAATGCCGTTATCCGTCGCAAGCCCTGCTGCTTGTGCGAGTTCAACGTTCGGCACGACGCCAATTGCGGCCACAACAATATCGGCGGGAACCTGCTTACCATCAGCCAGCACGACGCTATCGGATCTGACTTCAGCAACGCCCTGCCCGAGATAAAAGTCGGCGCCCTCCTCGACGTGGCGGGCGTGCAGGCTTTGCGCAAATCGTGCCGGCACAGCGCGACCGAGCGGCCGTGATGCAGCCTCGATAATGTTGACAGCAACCCCCTTGCCGCGCAACACCGCTGCAAGCTCCATACCGATCAGTCCGCCACCGATGATGGCGACGGTTCTGGCGCTCTCCACGCGTGAGAAGATCGTGGACGCGTCCGAGAAAGTCCGGAAATCAAGTGCCCGTTCCGCGCCGGGGCAGCACAACTGCCTAGGGCGCGCGCCCGTCGCAAGAAGCAATTTGTCATAAGCCAGCGCCTGTCCGTCGCTCAAAACGACGCGCCGCTCGTGCGGATCAATCCAAGACACCGATCTGCCGGGAAAATACTCGATGCCGGCAGCGTCCAGTGCCTCAGCGGAGCAGATCGCTTTCATCTGCACCGCCCCGTCCAGTGGTTTGGAGAGAGGCGGTCGCTCATAAGGCATGTTCGGCTCGGTGCCGACCATCGCAATGGCTCCGCCGTATTCAGCCTCCCGCAAGGCAAAGGCTGCGCGCGTGCCGGCTTCTCCGGCGCCGATAATGACGATCCCGCTCATGCGTTCTCCCCTTGAAAAGTGGCCGGCGCATGAAAGCGCCGGTCGGAAGGATCAGTTCTTATTTGTGTAGTCGGCCATGTTCTTCGGCGTGACGAGTTCGAAGGGCACCCAGACCTGCTTGTCGATGGCTTTGCCGCGCGCAAGTGCGACTGCAGAATCCACTGCACTTGCTGACTGGCTCTTTGCGTTCTGGAAGACGGTCGCATCAAGGTCACCGGCAGCCATTGCGGCAAGGGCGTCCTGAGTTGCGTCGATACCGATGACAATCACATCGTTCATAGAGACGCCCGCTGCCTTCAACGCTTGAACGGCGCCAATGGCCATTTCATCGTTATTTGCAAAGACGACATCGATCGGTTTACCCGCGGTGATCCAGTTCGTCGTCAGGTCCATTGCGGTCGTGCGGTTCCAGGCGGCGGACTGCTCGTCCGCAATCGTGACACCCTTGCAATCTCCGGCCGCCAACGCTTCCTTGAAGGAGTTGGTGCGATCGCGCGAGGCCTGGTGAGCCAGATCGCCCATCAGAATGTAGACCTGCGCATCGCTGGCCTTTCCCTTCTCCTTCAGAAGCGAACATGCCGCTTCTGCGCCAAGCCTGCCGGAATCCGTTTCCTTCGAACCGACATAGGCCTGCTTTTCCGGCAACTTGCCCGAATTGTCGGGTTCAAGGTTGAGATAGACCAGAGGAATGCCGGCTTTCTCCGCGGCTTCGCTGATGCCGGGGGCAGCAGACGTGTCTGTCAGGGTCATGACGATGGCATCGACACCGGCGGCTATGAAGTTGTTGACCTGGTTCAGCTGTTTGGAAATGTCCGTCTGGGCATCTTCCACCTGCACGCTGACACCATCGACCTGCGATGCCCGGGCAGTGATGCCTTCACGCAGAAGCGTCTGGAAGTTGTTGTCGAAGCTTTGCATCGAGACGCCGATCGTTTCAGCGAAGGCAGCACTTCCCATCATGGCGGCCAGAGCAGCCGCCAAGCACACTGATTTCATGTCATCCTCCGTAAGGTGCCGGATCACCCCGATTGCACTCCGGAAGCCCGATGGGCTATTGGCTGAAGCGCGGCCTAACCGAGGGCCACACGAACCTCTCCATCAACCACCTCCGCCGGATAGGTCTTGAGGTTCTCGCAGGCCGGAAGCCGCATGGCCTCCCCCGTCCGATAGTCGAAGGCGCCGGAATGTTTGGGACATTCCACCTCGAAGTCCATGACGAGCCCGTCAGCAAGATGGATCTTCTCATGGGTGCAGAGACCGGCCGTGCAGTAGATGCTGTCATCCGGTCCGCGGTAGATCGCATAGGTGCGGCCTTCATGATCAAAGCGGATCGCGCCTTCCTGTTCGATGTCTTCGAATTTGCATGCGGATACCCAGCTCATTTGGCGGCTCCCTGCAGTTCGGAGGAAGCCTTGCGGGCGGAGAGCCTTTCCTTGCGCTTGCGATAGCGTTCCTGCATGCGGGCCTCGCCGTCGGCAGAGCCGTCGTGCCAGGTCCCGAACCACTTATCGAGCGGGATCAGGGCATCGCCGTAGTTCACCTCGAAATACTTGTGGTGCAGGTAATGTGCATAGGCGTGGCTGTCGACGAGCTTGTCTTCTCTCACTTCCACCTTGTCGAAGCCCACATGACCGGGGATTGCGCCGAAGCCCGCATAGTGAAGCTGATAGAGCATCAGGATCGGGTTTGACGGCAGAATGAGGTGATAAAACGCGGTCCCGAGATAAAGGAGATGTTCCACCGGATGCATCGACAGCGACGACCAGGGCGACGGATTCACCGAATTGTGGTGTACCGAGTGCACCCACTTGTAGAGGAACGGCGTGTGGATGAGCCTGTGGATGCAGAAGAAGTGGAACTCATGGATGATAGGAACAACGAGCGCGACAAGCGCCAGTGTCCACGGATTTTCCGAAAAGCTCAGCCACGGCGCGTAGCCATTGGCATGAGCCCAGAGCATCACGACCTCGATGCCCGTCCAGATCGTCACGCCCGACAGGAATGTACGCAACATGTTGTCGAGGTTCTGGCGATCAAACCAGAAGACGTTGTTCTTCTGATCAGCCGGGAATTTGGCATTGTACTTGAAGCGGTTTTCCTGCCGCTTCAACACATAGAGATGAAGCTCGAAGGCTCCGTAGAACAGGAACACGCAGGCTGCGTTTACCGCATAGAGCCAAAGTGCCCACCCAACACTCAACGTCTGCAGCGTCTCGACTGACGGAATGATCAAAGCCCAATAGGCGACAGCAGAAGCCGCGAAGATGACGTTCCAGGGGAAGAAATAGTGCGGCAGCCACTTTGCGATTGCCAACAGCTTTGGGGGAAAGACGAACAGCGGCGCAGTCTCGACCGGCTTGTTCGGCGCCCAGTCGCCTCGCTTGTTCCGCGTCCCGTATTTCAGGTCGTCCATGGCGCTCTCCTTCGGCAAATCCTTTTACGGAAAGGAGTGGCCAAGCGCCTGAATCCGTGTCGTTTCCCTTGAAACGCCGGCTCTCCTCCCGCTTTTGAAACTAGCAGGAGACAGTGAAACCTGCGAAGACTTCATTGATCAAAATAGATCAAAGGCTTTCGGCGGTGATCGTGATGAAGCGAATGGGGTTACGGTCAGGCTCGATTTTCGTAAGACCGACGCGGTGCAGCACGATATCGAGGGCGCGCTGCGCCTGTGCTTCGGGCGCCTGATCGAGCACCACGTCCATGATGCCGTCGCGCAGCGCCGTGCGGGTGTAGTCGGTCAGTTCGTGACCGACGAAAAGAATGTCTCTGCCCCGGTCGCTGCGGCGGAGAACGTCGATCACGGCGGAATTCGCGCCACCGGCATTATAGAGCCCGACGAGGTTCGAATACTTCTGCATCGCCATGATCAAGGTCTCCGTACTGAACCGCTCCTCGTCGCGGGTAAAGCCGAGCCACTCGAAGTTGACCGAACCGGGGTGATCACGGAAGTACTCGGAAAAGCCGCGGATCCGATCGCGATGCACCTGGTAGATAGGGTGGCAAAGGGCGACAACCGGCCCCTGCGACCGAACCATGCGGCAGATGAAATGGGCCGCCGTGCGGCCGGCGGCATAGTTGTCTATTCCGACAAATTCGACCTGATCCTCAGACGCGCGCGTAACCACATGGACGATAGGGATACCCTGCGCTGCCACAGCTTCCACCGCCGCCTTGACCAGCGGGCTGTTGGGGACGGCGAGTATAAGCCCAGCTCGCGGATAGTCCGCCGCTGTGATTGCGCGAGCGATTTCCTGCGGGTTCATTTCCTCGACGAAGCGCCTGTGGACGACGACCAGCGGATCAATACTGTGGGCAATCTGTTCGAATGCGTTGGAGAGCCGCCGATAAAACGTGGTTTCAGGACGGACCATCAAAACGTCAACCCGCAGCAGGCCGCGATGCGTATCGGGAAGGACACGCGGATAATCCAGACTGCGCGCGGCAATAACGACCTTCTCGACAAGTTCCGGCCTGACGCCCCCTCGCCCGTTCATCACTCGCTCGACGGTGGCCGTCCCCACGCCTGCCTCGCGGGCAATGTCCGTGTAATTCGCCCTGCTCATGTTCCCCCCGCGTGTCGCGGAATTATCCAATGGGAACCGCCGTTTTGCAATCTTGCCCTTAGTTCGAACCAACGTGGGCCGATCAAAGAGCTGCTGTCAATCGAGGCCGCCATTCAAAGCTGGAGGGTCATCTCCACCATCGTTGGCTTAAAACCCATAGACGCGAAGAGACGTTGCCCGGCGTCGTTGCGATGCGCCGTCGACAAGACGATCTGCGTGGCCCCTCGCCCTCCCAACTCGCCGACCATTGCCGCCAGCAACGCTCGACCGGCTCCTCGTCGACGGTGGCGCTCCTCGACGAAGATGTCATGGATGACGCCAGCCGGCCCACGCAGTGACATATAATCGGATCCCTCAAGACCCGCATAAGCGTATCCGACGACCCTTCCATGGATCTCGGCAACGAGGACCACGACGTCGGGCTTGTCAAGTTGACTTCTCAGGTGGCTCGAATAGGCCGTCGGAGTTCTAGGACTTCCGGCGATAAAGCGTCGCGCGTCCCAGCCGTGGTGGAGCGAGACAAGCTCCGCTCCGTACATGCCAAGGAGATCGATGTCTGCCTTTGTGGCTGGCCTCAATGTCGTCTCAAACTCGTCGCTGGTTTCCGGTTCCATTTTGCTTTCCAGTTCCATGCTTTGCAGGCTCATTCACCGCAGTAGCGAAGCGCCTCGACCAGCACCGAAAACGCGGCCGAAGTTTGCCGCCTGCTCGGGCAGTATAGATGATAGCCCGGAAATGGCGGGCACCAGTCGTCGAGCACCCGGACCAGCCTGCCGCTCGCAAGATGGTCGGCGACACTATCCTCCATGACGAAGCCCAGGCCGAAGCCATCCACGCTCCGTCCCCGACACTATGTCCACTATCGTGTTGATGACGTATTGGTGCGACCCCACGCGCTCATCCTAACGACCTTTAGGTCTGTCACAACATTCTTAAAGGTCTTGATTGGATACGAACCGACGACACGTTATTTACTTTGTCGACGCAATCGACTTGCAATCGCTCCACAGCCGGCGGTGGCGACCAAACCGCTCACTTGCCCAGCTTCGCAGCCGCAACAGCGTGCGGTATCGGGAACGTGGCAATCTCGGTGAGGACGTCCGTCAGATCGCCAGGATCGTGTGCAACGCCCTCGACGAAAGCGTGCCATTGCCGCTGCTTTTGCTCGTCCTCGGCAAAGGCGTTCGTCAGGGCGTCCGGTAGCTCGGTGGGGATTGGAGTTTCGCGCTGCTCGAACGTCGCTGCGATTGCACGCGCCAATCTGTCATCGGTGAAATCGAATGACCTGCTGAGAACCAAGATATCGTATAAGTCCTTCATCCGGCTGTTTGCACGCCCCAGCATGGCCATCGCCTGGAACTTCTCGGCTATAACGGTCTCCCGAGCATAGGCTCGGAGCCTGGGCATCGGAAAACCGAGCATGGAAGGATAATCTAACATCTCCGCCCCAGGCTCAAGCGCATCGCCAAACCCGATGTCGATCGTCAGGGTGATCCGGGCTCCGCTGATCGAAGCGACCACCCGCACCCTGAGCCCACCATACTCCAGTCCCTCGCGAATGCGATCCACACGTAAAGTTTTGGCGTCGAACGTGACGCCACCATCAGCCGGGTGCTCCAGAATCTCCCGAAAGGTCGCCAGCATCGGGTCTGGTTCGGGATTGCCAAAGCCCAAAAGGTCCAGATCGCGCGTACCGCGGTGGGGATCGTCAAACCAACTCATCATCAGCATCGCAGCACAAAGCGACCGGCGTGGGGCGACTGGCTGATCCGAAACAATAATCGTTCAAGGGCGAAACGCGTCAGAACCAGATCAAAGCTCTGCCCGCTTGCCTTGCCGAGTTGCAGCAGGCGGGCGCGGACCGAGGCGCTGACGTTTCTGATTTCCTTAGCCATTTGCGGTCAGTGCCTCTATATACGGACGGATTACAGTCCCCACGCCACCACGCTCGGCTTGGTCAGCGATTTCGCCCGGAGTAGCCCTTCGTTGCCGCAGCGCCTCCTGCAGCCCCTCTATCGCTGCGGATAGGCCAATCTTGTTGCGGTAGCGAAAGCAATCGGCAATCGTTTTGGCGATTCCAAAAATCTTCACCGGAACGCCTTCAACGACATGGGTCTCGACGCTTTCATTGAGAAGGCTGAACATACGAGTGCAAATGCCACATCTGAGGCGCGAAATCGGCTGCGGCGAAAACGGCAATCGCTATATCGTCAGCGTGGCAGGTCGCGGTTACAGTTTCGTCGCCCCGGTCAAATGGGAGGACACTGCCGAACTCGAAAAAACCGTCTATACACACTTGAACCACAGTGGATCCGTCGCAACGACAACCGCCTTTCCGCCTCCGTTGAGCCATACGGTCGGCCGCGACGAGAACGTTTCCAAACTTTCGCAGATGGTGGCGGAGCGCCGGTTCGTCGCAATTGTGGGGACGGGCGGAGTCGGCAAAACGACACTCGCCATTTTAGTGGCGCACGCGCTACCCACGTTCGAATATGCATATTTTGTTGATCTGGGCACGATCGATAATGAAGCGGCGGTATTGGGAGCGGTAGCCTCGGCTCTGGGGATTCCCCTTTCAGAAGAGGATACCATAGGCGACATTGTCGGCCACCTGTCGTCACAGCGCGCCCTGGTGGTTATTGACAATTGCGAACACGTTATAGTCGCCGTGACAGATATCGTGGGGTCGCTTCTGCGGCATAGTGCCAATGCGCATATTCTCGCCACGAGCCGGGAAGCCTTCCGTTTGCCCGGCGAAGGAGTTTATCTTCTCCGCCCACTTGCGGTTCCTCCTCATGCAGGTCGGTTGACCCTCGCAAAGGCGCTGCTTTGGCCGGCGATCCAGCTCTTCGTGGACCGTGCGATCGATAGCGGCTACCTGGAGCCTATGGGCACCGAGGAAGTAGCAACAATAGCGACCATCTGCAGACGGTTGGACGGCAATCCGCTGGCGATTGAACTCGTGGCAAGCCGCATGGGACCTTATGGCTTAGAGAGAGTTGCAGAACTATTGGACAATCAGCTCACCTTACGATGGAGAGGCAGGCGCCACGCCAGCGCACGCCATCAAACAGCTGAAGCGATGATGGATTGGAGTTACGCTCTCCTGTCCGAACCCGATCAACAGGTATTCAGGCGACTGTCGGTATTTGCGGGCGAATTCTCCGTTGATGCTGCCATCGCGATCCTGGAAGACGATGGCCACGGGCACGCAGACATCATTGAATCGATCGGCAGCCTTGTCGACAAATCTCTCCTTTCACCTCATCCGGGAACAGGACCCGCGCACTTCATGTTGACGGGGATCGCTAGGACCTATGCCGCGTATAAGCTCCTTGCCACGGGGGAGCGCGCCCTCATCGAGGAACGCCGATCTTTGTACCAAGCCCAAGCGCCCCGACAGTGCCGCGGAAGCATGGCTGTCTCTTCGCATAACGGACGGGCGATTCAACTCCAAGCGTAGTGAACCATTCTTGCAATTCCAGCGTTCGGGCAGCGACTTACGATTGCCCGACCTATTTGACACGCGCTACCGGCGGCCCGCCTCGGAGCCGCCGGTCTCTGAGTGACCAATTTTCCATCGGGACCAGACACAGACTTTGAGAAGACGCATGCGCACGTCTAACCACGCAACAATCGCAGGATTTAACCGCAATTAATATGCGTCCGAGCCTCCCTTGGATGATTATTCCCGGTATCGCCATTGAGAGCACCTATCGGAGGATGTCGGATGTCCCGAACTCTTGGACTTCTCTTCAGCGCCCTGGTGGCGTTCGCAACCACATGTCCCGACGCTGTCGCGGCGGATCTCAAAGCCAAGACCGTCGTCCTTGTTCACGGCGCTTTCGCCGACGGATCGTCCTGGCAGAAGGTCATCCCTCTCTTGGAACGAGCCGGACTGAAAGTCATCGCCGTCCAAAATCCACTGGAATCTCTGGAAAGCGACGTGGCCTTCACGGAGCGAGCGATCCGTGATGCCGAAGGACCCGTCGTACTCGTCGGTCATTCGTGGGGCGGCGTCGTCATCACCGAAGCGGGTGATGCTTCGAAGGTCAAGTCATTGGTCTATGTGGCTGCCTATGCGCCTGATGTCGGAAAATCGCTGGTGGACGTCGCCTCCAAATATCCGGCCCAAGAAAGCAGGAAAACATACATCAAGGACGAGGACGGGTTTCTCAAGATAAGCGATGACGGTATCGCCAGATACTTCGCAGCCGGACTGCCTCCGGAAGAGCAGAGGCTCGTTGCCGCTGTTCAAGGACGGCTGCACGCGAACGCCACCACCACGCCCGTCAGCCATGCCGCCTGGCGCGACAAACCGTCGTTCATGGTTGTGGCGACTGAGGATCAGATCATCGCTCCCGATTTACAGAGGGATCAAGTGAAAACCGCGAAAGCCGAGATGGTTGAAGTGCCATCTGGTCACGTCGCGATGCTGTCTCATCCGAAAGAGGTTGCGGATCTCATTGTGAGGGCCGCTCAATAGACCGGCAATCGTGACAACGGCGCAGGCAGAGCAGCAATGAAATTCCGATCGCGGGCGAGCCCAACCACTGCGGCCGTCCGCCGGCGCACAGATCTTAACCGCACCAGATCAGGAGATCGCCATGAGCAAAGGTAACGTTCTCGTCGTTGGCTCAAACGCCACCCGGATTGAAATTCAGGGAGGTGGCACCGGTCCGACCGGCCAATATCTAAACGAAACAGTGGTGCCAGCGATGGCCCTTGTTGACGCTGGATACGAGATCACGTTGGCTACCCCCGACGGCACCAAACCGCACATCGATCCCGTGTCGGACGTAGCGCAACATTTTGACGGCGACGAAGCTGCCTACAAGCGCGGGCACGCATTTTTCAAGGACCATCGAGCGATGAACGATGTTAGGACCTTGCGATCGGTGATAGAGGGCAGGCTCGATCGCTATGCTGGCCTGTTTGTGCCTGGCGGCCAGGCACCGGTCGTCGATCTCATGCAGGACGCTGATCTCGGCGAAATCCTGCGGCACTTTCATGCACGCGGGAAACGAACGGCCCTCCTTTGCCCGGGCCTATTGCCTCGCTCGCCGCGCTACCCCACGCAAGGGAATATCGGGCCGCCCTGATTGCAGGCGATATTTCCAAAGCGTCCGAACTCGCTAGGGGCTGGCAGTATGCCACCTACAAGATGACGGTGTTCTCAGCCAGCGAAGAGAAACCAATCGAAGAGCAGATTCTCCATGGCAAGCTTTATTTCACGATGCCCGACGCGCTGAGTATGGCGGGTGGCGAAGTCATAACGAACCCCATCGACTTCTCCCCGCATGTGGTGGAAGACCGCGAGCTTATCACGGGCCAGAATCCCCGATCGGATCATCCCCTTGCAGCGAAATTGATCGCCGCCCTCGACCGAGTGACGGTTTCGGCCTGAATTGATGAAGTGCGGCATGAAAGGTGTTGGTGCACCTTCCATGCCGTTGTCCAGACCCACAAGCTGTCACATGCCCCAACGACTCGCCCACGTGCGGTCAATCAGGAGCTTTCGGCATGACGCAAACGCCGACCAAGATCATCGCTATCCTGACCGCTCACCTTGGCAAGGCGCCCGAGCTGCGAGCATTGCTCATTAGCATGGCGCCACTTTGTAGAGCCGAGCCCGGCAATCTACGTTGGGATGTATGGTGCGACCGAGCGCATGGCGAGCGCTACATACTGGATGAACTCTACCTGGACGCAGCCGCCGTCGAGGCGCATCGCATGACACCCCACTATCAAGCTTATCTCGGCAAGATTCCTGAACTCGCCGAGCGAACGGCATGGGTGCTGGAGACGGTAGCAATCGGATAAGTGCTTGTCGGCTCCGCGCCGCCCCTGACGGTCGCGGCGCGGGTGAGCAATTATTCCACCGCACGTGACCGGCGATGCTCTAGGCAAGGATAGGTCTCCTCACCCAGTCGCCACCCGTAGCAAATTCTAAGGTCGTGAACAGGATCGAACCGGAAACAATCTGCGCGAATAGCTATGTACCTGCTAACGCTTATCTTCTTTGTTCGCCTGTGGCGCTGGTTCCCTTCGATATGTCGCGACTTTCTAAGTACAAACGGGAACATGTTTCGATTGTGAAGGGTCCGTCGCGCGTTGGTGGCGAGAACCTCACCTTCACTCACTGAGGATCGGGAGTCATATTATGTTGCGCTTGTCGCGATACACATTCGTGTGTATGGTCTGGGAATGAAGAGCGGTGATATCATTGTGGCCCTGCAAAAGGATGGCTGGTACGAGGTCGCCACCAAGGGCAACCATGTCCAGTTTAGGCATCCCGAGAAACCTGGACGCGTCACTGTTCCACACCCGAAAAGGGACATCCCAATCGGAACACTGAAGAGTATCGAGAAACAAGCCGGACTTAAACTGAGGTAGCGAACATGCGCAACTATATCGGATTGATCCATAAGGACGCTGACAGTGATTACGGCGTGTCCTTTCCCGATTTTCCTGGCCTGATCACTGCTGGAATGGACCTCGACGATGCGCGAGCTATGGCCGAAGAAGCCTTAGCCCTACACATTGAAGGTCTAGCGGAAGACGGCGAAGCAATTCCCGAACCCTCCACACTGGAGGCGGTGATGGCAGACGCGGAGAACCAAGACGGCGTTGCAATTCTAGTTGGCGTCAAGACGGAAGCCAAAAGAGCGGTTCGCGTAAATATCACTCTGCCAGAAGATGTCCTAAAGGCAATCGATGCGTTCGCAGAAGCCCATGGGTTGACCCGATCAGGCTTCTTGGTCCGAGCTGCCAAGCATGAGATCGGGCACGCAAACGACGACTACGACGATAACTACGCAGAGACACGGCTAGGGGCCTAAGCGGACGACGGTGAGGATGGTCGAGGCCTTGCGATTCTTCGGTCAGACTGCGGGTTTCACAAAGTCGCGGACAATGATTTCAGTAAGTTGCGGACACCGATTTCAGTAAGTACGGGACAGCGATTTCAATAAGTCGCGGACAGGCCCGGCGACGGATTTAGATCGATTTTCGTGAGCGCCGATCTGGCACTTTGCCCTCGTGTTTTGAGCGAGGACATGATGCCCAGACGGAAGCAAGCGAGACATACTGACGTGAAGGACATCCGATCGATCCTGCGGCTGACGTTCGAGCAGGGATTGTCGATACGCGCCGTTTCTGAACGGCTGAAGATGAGCAAGACGTCGGTTTCGACGTATCTGCTGCGA
>NZ_AZNV01000051.1:0-33101 GCF_000510625.1 Rhizobium sp. IBUN | reverse complement strand
TGTCTTCGCATCGTACGATTGGCCGAAATTCGTTCCGCCAAGGTGACCGCCGCCACTGGTGTTCTTCACCTGGCGGAGGGCCCGCTGGATTTGCCGGTCGGCATTTGTCTTTTTCATTCGATCACTATCTCTGAAAACGAGGAAAGGAAGGGAGTCCCGACTTTTGAAATGTTCGGTCGATGCCAGTACACCCCTGGCAACAGACCGATGGTTTCTTTAGGCGGCTTGGAGGTTTTCAGCGGCGCTCTTGCCCGAACGGGTATCCTCGACAACGTCGAAGCTGAGCTTCTGGCCTTCAGACAGGAAACTCATCCCTGAACGCTCGACGGCGGAAATGTGAACGAAGATGTCCTTGCTGCCGTCCGTAGGCTGGATAAAGCCGAAGCCTTTAGTGGTGTTGAAAAACTTAACGATACCTGTGTTCATGACGATTATCCTTTTCAATCGCACGAGTAGTTGCTGCCCGACGAGAGCCGTCGGCAGTCAATGATCGATGTCTGTAAGAAAAGGTTCGCCAGCTGCGTCATACAACGCAAAGCAAAGCTCAAAAAGCAAAAGTCGATGCCCTATATATAATGAGCAATACGTCGTATTCAAGACGAGAGACCCCGCCTCCAATTTCTCTGTGATGTTCGAAAGCCTTCGGCGGCTTCAAAGGAAAACGTAGACGTGCTTTTTGATGCCACGCTGCGACGAGATCACTGAATTTCCTTGAAGGAGCGCAATCCAGCTCCTGCCAAAGCCTATGCGGCGCAATTCGGACCAAGACGTAATTCGGGTGCCCTTGTACCTCCCCTGGTTTGGGCGCAGGCCAAATCCGGCGTCGAGAGTGTGACGGGCGATACCGGGGTTTGCTTTTTTGCTCTGGCCGCTATCGGCGATCATTCCAAGTGCGCCGAACGGTATTCATCCGCCAGCCGGCCCTAGGCCGTCGCCTCGATTTCGAGGGAAGTACAGTTGACGGTCGGACGCGTTTCGCTCGGTTATCGTCTACGACGCTGGCCCCTGGCGATCTGGCGCAGCATACTTTGACCCGCCGTAAGCATCTCGACGAGGAAGGTTGCGAGCGCCGCGATGAGCGAGAGGACGGCACCCGCAAACAACAAATCATCATCAAAAGTCTCGCTGAAAATTGACAGCGCTCTTTCGGGTATCAACGGAATTCTTGCAACAGAGCCCTAATTTTGCTCACGACCGGCTTTTCTGCCGAACCGCGCGCCTCCGCGTGGAGGAAGAGGGCGCTCAGTCGGCCGATCATCGAAAAGTTATTATCAGTCTAAAGCAAAATGAAAACCAGGACGGTGACACCGGTAAACATCCCAAACCCGAGCCCGATCTTGTTGGCCTTGGCTTGTGCCCTACGCTGCATGATTCGGCGTTGCGCTGTCGTGATCTGCCCATTCACCAATTGCTCCGCCTCGTCGTAGCGCCGCCTCTGCTCCTTAGCCAGTTCCTCGCGGACTTCCGGCGTGTCCTCCGGTATCAATTTGATACGGGCCGTGTAGCCCAGGGCTTTGCGACATTCGACGTCGGCAAGAGCCTCTCTCATGGTGTCAAAGACGCCTTCGATCACGTAATCGACCATTATAAAGTATTTCATGGCTCCGTCCCCTGCCCCCGCTACATCTTAGACCTCCGCCGGCTTCTGAGCCACATGGCGCTTGGAGTGGTCTGCGAACGCGAGGGACAGACCAGCCAGAAAGTTCCGGGAAACACCGCCGGTCATAATCGAAAAATTCCCTGTTCAGCTCGCTGGAATTTGCTATGTCTCTACAGGTACGACAGGAACAACGATCCTTTAATGGGACTTCCGACATGGACCAAGAAATCCATCCTGCCGCGATTGAGCACCTGCCAGTCTTCATCACCGCACCTGGGCAGACCGACTATCTTTTCGTGGCGGTCGCTATCTTTCTCCTGGTCATGGTCCTCGTTATTGGCAATCTCTATTTTCAGCTACATGCGCTTCCAGAGCGAATGGCGCATAAGACCAGCAAGATCCAGCTGGAAATCGTGGCGGTGCTGGGTTTGATCTCGTTGTTCACGCATAACCATCTTTTCTGGATTGCCGGTCTCTTGCTGGCTTTCATCGAATTTCCGGACTTCTCGACACCGCTCTACTCCATTGCCCGGTCGCTCGGGAAACTGTCCGGTCGTGACGTCCAGTCGACAGGAGACCCAGCGCTGGTTCGAGAAGAACCGATCGTGTCAGAATCGAAGGTGGACTCCCACGGAGAGGGCATCTGAGCCATGTTCGAACTGATCCTGTGTTCCCTGCTGACGATCGTTCCAGACTATCTCTACCGACGCTATGGCCAAGGAAAGCGGATCGGCCGCGAAATCACACTCTATAGCGTGTGGTACGAGCTGCGCTGGGGCATTTCTGCTTGTCTCCTGCTGACGATTTCGCTGATCACCATGATCTTCTACTTCCATCCATCGACGTCGAATGTCACCGCCATATTCCGCACCGTAACAATTCTGCCGGAAACAGGCGGGCGCGTGGAAGAGGTATATGTCGGGATTAACCAGAAGGTCCAGGCCGGTGATCCGCTGTTCAGGCTCAACAGTGACACCCAGCAGGCCGCGCTTGATGCGTCCAGGCGCAAGATTGCCGAAGTCGACGCCGCAATGAAAGTGGCTCAGAGCGAGCTTGCAAGCGCCGACGGCGAGATCAAGCAAGCCCAGGGAGACTACCAAACGGCCGTCGACGAATACGAGATGAAGAAGCAGCTCTTGAAGAACGACGCCGTGGCCAGGCGCGAGGTTGAGCGGCTTGAAACCAACATCGATAGTCGAAAGGGTGCGCTCGATTCAGACATCGCCAAAAAGCAGACCTTGCAAACGCAGATCGAAGAACTTCTGCCGGCTCAAAAGGCGAGCGCTGAGGCGGCCGAAAAACAGGCGCAGGTCGATCTCGACAAGACCGTCGTCAGGGCCGGCGTTACCGGGACCGTGCAGCAATTCACGCTTCGTCGCGGCGACGTGGTCAACCCCCTGCTGCGTCCCGCCGGTATCCTGGTCCCAGAAAGTGCGGGCAAGAACGTCCTGATCGCCGGCTTCGGGCAGATCGAGGCGCAGGTGTTGAAAACGGGAATGATCGCCGAGGCGACTTGCATCGGCCGGCCGTTCACCATCATTCCGATGGTTGTAACCGAGGTTCAGGACGTCATCGCCGCAGGTCAATATCGGCCGACGGACCAACTGCTCGACGTCCGGCAGGTATCGCAGCCTGGGACCCTGACCGTCTTCATGGAGCCACTCTTTACCGGCGGCCTCAACGGCGTTCCCCCGGGAAGCAGTTGCATCGCCAACGCCTACACGAATAACCACGACGCGCTTGCCGACAAGAACATCGGCACCTTGCGCTGGATCTTCCTGCATGTCGTGGACACTGTCGGCCTCGTCCACGCGATGATCTTACGGCTGCAAGCGCTGTTGCTGCCTGTACAGACCCTTGTCTTGCAGGGCCATTAAGTCTCATCGATCCCATGCCGGAGCGGCAGAAAATCGGCGGTGCTGTTGACCGCCCTGCCGCCCGGCGAAGGATGCCAGACGAGGAATTCGTTCGACCTGTAGCTTGGATGGGCCAACTCCGGCGGGCTTGGAGAGCATTTAAAGAACCGGGCAAGAGCGTAGTCGAATTATCAACCGCAGGAACAAACCGTTGAACGATGCGCGGGCAAGGCGGCGCCGGTAGAGCGCACAATCATACTATGTGGCCGCGGCAGGAGCGGGCGAGCAAAGGCTCTCGGCACTCCTTTCCTCAGTGGCGGCGAACCTTTTTTAACAAAGACCGTTTCCATCTCACGGACAAGGATCCGCCCATCCGCAGCTCTGTATGGGAGTTTTGAAATGGCAGGCAAGTCACTCGCCGATTTATCCGAAAAGATGCGCAAGATCGACTTTTGCATGATGTCGACGAAGACATCGAGCGGAGTAATCGCAAATCGCCCCATGAGCAACAATGGAGACACCGAGTATGATGGCGATAGCTATTTCTTTTCGTATGACAACACCTCAAAAATCAATGACATCGATCGCGATCCTTGCGTCACGCTCGCCTTTTGCGAAGCGCCCAGCATGCTCGGCAGGCCCGGCATGTTCATCTCGATTGAGGGCAAAGCGTCACTTGTCCGCGATCGCAGCATGTTCGATGATCACTGGGAGAAAGATCTGGAACGCTGGTTTCCACAAGGCGTTGAGACCCCGGGACTTCTTCTGATCAAGGTCCAAGCGGACCGGCTGAAATATTGGAATGGCGAAGACAACGGTGTCATCGAGGCGTGACTGGGACTTAGTTCCGACAGAGGCTTTCGCCCTTCGTCAGCTGTTCCCATCTGGAAAAGCGGGCTATTGCATCCACACTCTTTCTACTCGGCACAAGGGAAGGAGAATGGATGACTGAACTGACCTGTTCGACACTTCCGCTCTTCAGTGGCATCGACGTCAGTGCCTAATTCCACCTGTTCGAAATTTCCGGGCACGTTTCCACCGGGGATTTAATGCTTTTGAGCAAATGGACCGCATCTGCGGGTAAGCGTATATTAGGATTGTCGAAACCTTAGGGAAAGACAAAGGTAAAGGCCTAATTCCAATCATGCGGATCCCCGCCGCAGAGGAGTTCTCTTCAGAAGTGCAAGGGGAGGTTCTCGCCCTCTCGTGAACCTCCCTCCTACTTCCACAACATGCAGACCGAGCGCCTGAAACGATTGAGATTCTGCTCATATGGGCATCTGGACGCGCTTGAAACTTTCGGCCATAACGCTAATTATCGAGATGCAGCGTTCTGCTGTCAGGTCCACACCGTCTGTAGGTCCATGCAAAAAAGCCCGACGACCCCGTCCGTCGGGCTTTGCTTTTTCAATTTTCTCACAGAGGGCGCGTAAGCGACATTTGCAACCTTGAACCACTTCGATCAAGCTACTTTACCACCATACCGCGGCGCCCGTTACTGGGCATCGGCCAAGTGGGCCTGGCACTGTTGCATGGGTCTCGGCGCGCAGTTCAGTCGAAAGACGGCTAGCGCAGGCGCCGTGGAGAAAATCATGGAGAACGACGCGACAACTACTCCGGCTGGTTTGGCCGTCCTCGATGGAGCCAATTCCGGATCACGCGGAGCGGGGGTGGGGCTTACGCAGTCGGCTGACGCATTGATCGACGCGGCTGCCGAAGATATGATTCAGTGTAAGGAACTTCTGACGAACGACGTTCCTCCCGGCGCGGGTGGCTAATGGACCGTGTCGATTTCTCCGTCGTGAATGCTGTCCTCAAGACAATCTGTCGCGAGAATGGAATTGCCAGAGACAGGAAAGCAGTACTTCAGATCGCCACATTGCTGTTGGCACTTTGGAAGCAAGGCGAGCACGAAGGAGCCGCGCTGGAACGCGTTGCGCGGGAAAAACTGGCAGAGGCTTCGATCATCCTGCCCGATACAGATAAGGAACAATCAAGCCCAGATCGGGTTTAGCCATATACGGGTCCCCTAGATCGCCGAGGCGGTGATGTGGGCAATCTTGATTGGCGCAGCTCTTGTCGTCGCCGGAACACTCGTCCTTTTCCGGCCAGCGCTTGATAGACGGCTGAGTGATCCGCATCGAACGTTGCAAAGTGGCCGCACGCTCGAACCCCGAGGCCAGGGCCTGAGGTTCCTTGGTATCTTCAAAAACTGGCCAGCATTGGCACTGATTGCGATTGGCGCGTTCATTCTGGCTTTGCTGGATACTGGTGACGGCTCAACCGCGTCATGCGGCGGCAGCATGCTCCGGAAGCTGTACTTGACGCTTCTTCGCAAAGGTTTACATTCAACCCATCATGTCTCTGACGGCTGACCACGGATGTACTGGCAGTTGTTGTTGAGACAGATTACGAGAGGTCGGCGCCGAGGGAGGTGCCGGCCTTTTTGTTTGCACGCCTGACACGGCCTTCATGAGGCTAAAGGCGCCCGAGCTCCTGATTTGCCAACGACAACCAGTATTTGACGCCGTATATGATTGCTCTATCGTCGAAATTGTATGCAGGGTGATGAAGGTAGGCACTGTCGCCATTCCCGACGAGGATGATGGCGCCCGGGCGTTGTTCAAGCATGTATGCGAAGTCTTCAGCCCCCATCGATGGCGCATAGGCCGTCTCGACACGACCCGCCCCTACGACGTTGGCGGCAGCCGACACGGCCACGCGGGTCTTCTCCTCGTCGTTGACGGTAACCGGATATCCTGGAATCCAGGTGATCTCGGCCTCCGTTTCGAAGAGCTTGGCTGCCATCCCCACGATATCGCGGAAGCGTTGCTCGACTGCCTTGCGCGTTTCAGGCTGCATTGTTCGAATTGTACCGCCTATCTTAACCGATGCAGGAATCACGTTAAGAGCCTGGTCGTTGCCTCCGTTCATGAAGGTGACCGACACGACAACCGGATCGAAGGGATCGGTAAACCGGGACGCAATCGACTGCAGCGCGGTGATCATATGCGCACTTGCCAATACCGGGTCCCGGGTGAGGTTCGGGGATGCCGCATGCCCACCCTTGCCGTTGATCGTCACCAGGAACCGGTCGGCGCCTGCCATGAAAGGACCGCTGCGTATGGCGAATGAACCAACATCGACGCCTGGCTCATTATGCATACCGTAGACTTCTTCGATCCCGAAGCGCTCCAGGAGACCTTCCTCAATCATGACGCGGGCACCGCCACCGCCTTCCTCGGCGGGCTGGAAGATCAACACGATCGCACCTGGAAAATCGCGGCTTGCGGCCAGGCACTTCGCCGCAGCAAGCAGCATTGCAGTGTGGCCGTCATGACCGCAGGCATGCATGCGGTTCGGCACTTTTGATGCGTAAGGCAGATTGGTTTGCTCCGACATGGGAAGAGCATCCATGTCGCAGCGAAAGCCAAGCGTTTTGCCCGGACCTCTTGAGCCGTTGATGACGGCCACGACACCCGACTTAGCGATCCCCGTGACAACCTCATCGCAACCGAACTCATGTAGTTTCTTTGCAACGAAGGCCGCCGTCTCAGGCAGATCGAAAAGCAGTTCCGGGTTTTGATGTATATGTCGGCGCCAAGTCTTTGCCTCTTCGGCGACAGCTTCGATGTCCAGTTTCACGTTCGGCTTCCTTCGTGATTTCCCCGGCGTTCTGTCACAAGAGTCGCTCGCATTTCAAGCGAGAAGCCGCGGCTCTCTGTATTGCTTAGCTGGCAAGGGCGAGCCATTGCGTCGAGAGAGGGTGCCTCCTCCACGCCCATACGACTGAAGCCTCGATGCCGGACGCACTGATCGGAACGTCTGGGGGAAACCCGCAAATTGACCGCTAACTAGCCACCTTCCAATTGATCACGGTGACATCGGAATCTGTCGAAAGACAGGGATGAGCGGGTTGGAGTTGCTTGACCAGTGTATTGACGTTGGAAAAGCCACTTTGGCTGAGCTCGTCCGAACTCAGTGCCGAGATCGATTTTCTCTGGACGGAAACGACGTGCACCCGGGTCGTTGGCCAACATCCACTCGCGGATCTGATCTCGAGCGGCCCCGGCTTAACCGTGCAGTATCCAACGCGAACCGCAATCGTCTTGGTGCCGTTTTCAACGGACGCCATGTGATTGTCCGCGACAATCATGTTTTGCATCATGCCTCCGATTATATCTGCCTCGGACCAAAGCCAGGGAACGCAGACCTGGCGGGAGATGCAAAATAAGCAAACAGGAATGTGAGGCAAACGCAAAAGCCGAATAGCTGCTATGCGCGCCTCCAGACTGACTATTGGAACGTGCCGGGAAACTCCTGCCGTCTGTCTTTCGCCGCCGATACACTCGGTCAGGCAGCGACGTCGCCCCAGGCTCTGGCGCCATCCCATCGCTCGATGAACGTGGACAGTTCGGGCGCTGTCACGGGCTTGCTGAAATAATAACCCTGGACCTGGTCGCAACCCTCTTGCCTCAGGAATTCCGCTTGCTCCGGTGTCTCGACGCCTTCGGCTGTCGTAACCATGTTCAAGCTCTGCCCCAGGCCGATCACGGATTTCACAATGGCCCCGGACTTGTCCTTGCTGTCCATGTCGCCGATGAAGGATTTGTCTATCTTGATCTTGTCGAACGGAAACGAATTCAGATAGCCCAGTGACGAATAACCGGTTCCAAAATCGTCCATGGCGATCTTCACGCCAAGGTTCTTCAGACCGTTCAGGATCTCGAGTGCAGCCGACGCATCATTGATCAGCACGCTTTCTGTGATTTCAAGTTCGAGCCGTTCAGGCGCCAAACCGGTCCGCACCAGAACCTGGCGGACGGTTTCAACCAACTCCCTGTTTCGGAACTGGACCGGGGAGAGATTGACCGCAACTCGAAGGTTTTGCCAATCGAGCACCTGGCGGCAGGCCGTCTCGAGCACCCACTCGCCGATTGACACGATGAGGCCGGTGTCTTCGGCCAATGGTATGAAATCGGCAGGCGATACCAAGCCGCGTGCTGGATGACGCCACCTTACGAGCGCCTCGACGGCAGCGACTTGACGCTTCCCGAGATCGATGAGGGGCTGATAGTGGACTTCCAGCTCATCCTTTAGAACCGCCTGTCTGAGGTCGTATTCCAATGCCTTGCGCTGCTGGAGTTCGGCGTCCATTTGCGCTTCGAATATCCGGTAGGTTGCACGCCCGCTCTGCTTGGCTCTGTAAAGAGCAATGTCGGCATTCTTCAATAGGCGCTCGGGATCGGTCTCTGTGGCGTCTGCAATGGCGATGCCGATGCTGACACCAACGTGCAGATCCTGCCCTTCGATCGTAAAGGGTGCGCGCACCACGTCGATCAGCTTTCGGCTAAGCTCCTCTGCTTCAAGGGGTTGAGCAACGCCCATTTGAATGATTGCAAACTCGTCGCCACCGAGACGGGTCACAGTATCGTGCTTGCGCACGCATCCGAGCAGACGGTTGGACAACTGCTGGAGAAGCAGATCCCCTGCCCCATGTCCGAGCGTATCATTCACTTCCTTGAAGTGATCGAGGTCGAGACAGATGATTGCCACGCGTGCAGTCTGTTCCGCGGTCGCTGCCAGTGCGATGTTCAGCCGTTCACGAAAGAGCGCTCGGTTGGGTAGACCCGTGAGTGCGTCGTGATGGGCAAGATGGCTGGCTCGCTCCTGGGCTTCCACCTCCTCGGTGATATCAGTCGCCGTTCCTCTAAAACCCAGGAACTCCCCTGACGAAGCAACGATCGGGCGCCCCGCCAGCCGGCAAATGCGTCCATTGCCGTTGGCGTCCCGATAAGCGCAACGCAGATCCCGGAAGGCGCGCTGATCGCTGCTACCTGCCATCAGTTGCCTCCAGCCATCTCCATCCGAGTCGCTCGAGAAGAATTGTTCGAACGTCTTGCCGAGAATGGCTTGTGGCGAAAGTCCCGTCACGTCGCTGAAGCGCGTCGAGAAGTATACCAGTCGGAGATCCTCATCACTTTCCCATATCCAGTCAGAGGAGGCTTCAGCAACATCCTTGAATCTGATTTCACTTTCTTTGAGCGTCTGTGCATATGCTTCGACAGTTTTCGCCGAGGCCTCCAGAGCCGAGGTCGAACGGCGAGCATTTCTGACCACCAGAACGGCAAATGCCGCGAGCACGACAAGGGCGATGCCGAGTGGTGGCAAGATGAAGCGAAGGAGCTGCTCGCCAGGTTTCGGCGGAGACCAGGAGATCGTTCCGAGGAAAACGCGATCCTGAGTCAGGAGTGGGATCGAGGCCTCGGCATCGTCCACTCGATCAAGCGAGATTTTCAAATCGGACAGCAGGTAGTCGCGCCCCATCCGATCGAGAAACTTCTGGTCCAGTCGTTCGGCGAAAACCAACATGGTGAGGTCTCTTGGCTTTACGTTCGAACGGTCAATGGAGGGCGGAAGTATTCCATTTGCCGCCACCACATAGATATCGCTCCCGGACTTGATCAAGCTTGTCGTTGGGTCGGCCTGAATGGAGGCGACATTCAGAAGATCCCGAAGTCCGCGTGGCATCACTTTCAGCGCGTCGACGTCCTTCGGCTCTCCATCGATCAGCCCATAGATCGTCCGGTTGCCTGGAGCGACGGCGAATACCAGTTCGTAGCCGAGGTCCTTGTAAATGTTCGGGCCGATATTCCCGTCCGTCGCGGCCCAGGCAATGTTGCCGCTCCGGCTGACGTTTTCGTAGACATCCTGACGAATCGTATAGTTGCGCAGATCCCGTCCGACCTCTCGGGCCTTTACTTGGAGTGCGGTTGTCGCAAGTCTCGTGGACGCTTCGACTTCCAGCTTGTTTTGTTGGCGTGCCGACAAGACAAGGACGACGGTTACGACCAAGATTGCGACAACCATGACTGCTGCCATGGGATAGACGATCCGTCGAATGAAATCTCGACCGGAAAAATTAGCCACATCATTGCCCAGACCGTGCATGCCATCCTCGCTCAGGTTGAGCGACACGCTACGGCACAAGTACAAATGACGGGTTAAAAATAGTTATGCTTTTTCAGTACCGCGTTGCCCGCTAAATGTCTGAACGTTGCTAAATGTAGAAGGGAGTGCCCGCGTATCCGAACACTTGAAACCAAGTACAGCATTCAAACTACAGCGAACTTAGTTGCAAGATGCTGCACGCGGGGACCGGCCCACTGGAGCTTGTGGGACAAGACCGGGCCGATAGGGGATAGTTGCGTTGCGACAGTAACGTCCGCGTTGAACCAACCTATTTGCACGGGCGACCTTGTAACCAGCGACGATCGCCGGCCAAGTTCGGCTGTCACGTTCCGGGTCAACCCTCGGATCTGACGCGTTTTTGCTGACGTGGGATCCGTAAGTCGCGCCTATCGATCGCGGCTACCGGACATCGAGCGCAACTCGTCTGGGCATGTTGCGCTTGATGACATTCAGCCACCGGATCCTTGCATAACATCATAGCGTTTCGAACAGCGTCAATGAGCAGACCGCTGGATCCAACCGCGCAGTTCTTAGCCGCTACAAGCCAGGCCCTCGTTGAAGGGGCTGCGCGCTCGAACGGCGAGCGTGCGATATCGCTAAAATTTCAGTCTGGCGCCTGCGAGCACAGCATAACTGTCTTGGACACTTGCGACGTCGTCGTCGTACGAATATGTGCGTGCGCCGACAAAAAGCTCGGTCTGCCAATAATCGAGATTCTGTACGACTTGCACACCGTAGGAATCGCTATCCGTTCCCTTGCCCTTGATGTCCCGACCAAAATAGGCGTCGACGGAGAAGGCTGTCTTGCCGACTTCAAAGATATCCGTCTGGTAACCAACCTTGGCATAGCCGTAGTGTCCATCGATGGACTCCTTGTCCGAGTAGCCGGCTGCAAGGGTAAGGCTCAGGCCCGTTGGCTGATGTAACAGTGAAACCGAGGCGTCGTAGATCGAATTGCCATCGCCCGGCCTCGAAAACGCCAGTGCGCCGCCGATTTTGACGTCCCCGAGCGTTTGGTCGTATCGCAACGCAATGTCCCACACGGCGACGTCAGTCGGCTCAGGTACAACTTGCGTCCCGAAGGACGACGACACGCTGAATCCGCCGAAGGAGGGGGTGTCGTAGCGGAATCGCAATTTTCGGCCGAGACCATCGTAGTTTGTGAAAGCGTCCTTGACGCGTATTGAAGAGAGCGTTCCATCATCAAATCTGAGGAACGGTCCGCCGGCCATGTCCGAGATAAGCGAATAGCCGACAACGGAGGTGCCGGACAAATCGACTTCGGCGCTGCTATCGGATGCCATGCTACCCTGGCCGAACCAGAACTTCCCGTAGTTCTTCGACTCCATATAGACTTCTGCTTTTCGCAGAAGCTGTGCCTCCCAATCGTAGTCGCCCTTGTTGAGCTGATTGACGTTCGTTGTCGAATAGGGCGTCCATTCCCATTCGAGATTTCCGCCCACCGACCAGTTGTTCTCCATCTTGGAGTAAAAGCGAAAGCCGGCGCGTGTCGAAGAGTTGCCATTGTCGACGGGGAAGTAGTTGTCAGTCGAACCGCCGTCGTCGTAAACCAGCAAGCCTTTGTTGATCTGGCCGTAAAATTCCAGGTAGGCGCTGTCATCTCCGAGCCGCAGTTTCGGGATCCAACGCTCCTCCGCCTTACTCGTCTCAGAGGTTTTCTGAGCCGGTTTCGCGACCTCCTGCCCTAGCGCGATCCCGGCCGGCAGACACAATGCGAGGAGAGAGTAGATCGGCGCATGCACGGCACTGTATTTAGCTCGTCGCATCATGTGTCCCCCGGGGCGTTCCGTCAGCATGGGTAAGTGTCAACGTTGCCCGCGAGGGACGCCAAATGCCAATCTACTGATTCGTCTTCCCCATCGCAATCACGCCGTAGCTGCCGGACTCACGTTTCCATATAGATCCACGTGAGCGAACATCGCAGGAAGATACAAGCCATTTCCGGTATGATACCGTAAACTACGATGCCTCTATCAGTTGTGGTTCCGAATGCGGATCCGACGGCGGCAAGCCATTGATTTCCGTTCGTCTGTCGGGATTGGCGCGCGGGACTTGGTCGCGGTTCAAATATACTGACGGTGAGCAACGCCCTCTGTATTGCCTGCGCCCGGCACCTTCCGGTCCGGGGCGCCGAGTGGTAGAAAAGGTTGATCTTTTCTGAGCCGATCGCGATGGAGACCACCGTGAAGCGAGCAGTAGCGGCGTTTACTGCGGTTGCCATTGCAACTATTGGCACTCAATCGAGCATCGGCAAGGCGGCGGAGGGTCGACCAGTTTTTCTGGGCTGGCAGACGTCCTGCGGCGCAGATGCCGGCGCCATCAAACATGTCAAGGACACCTACGTCTTTCACAACAGCTCGAACCATTGCAGCGGCGGGATATTCCACCAGCGGGCGGAGTTGAACTCCACAAACATCTCGGTGACCAGCAGGATCACTTACGTATTCGAGACGAGGATGTCGATGAAGACGTCTGGGGACAACGACTTCATCCTTTTCCAGGTCCATGACGGACGGATGGGCTGCTCGCCGCCAATGAGCCTGCGCTGGACCGGCGGCAACACGCTTCGGTTCGACAGTGACTACACCCGCGGAAAGGGGATGGCCGGCTGCTTAGAGAATTGGGGACTGCGCAACGCAATCTACGACGGGCAGACGCTGAAACGTGACGGAACGACGTACGATCTCGCGGTGACGGTGGTCTTCGACGGCAGGGGTAGCTTCGACGTCACCGTGCGGATTGACGGTGCTGCAGTCTTGTCCGGAAAATACGAACCGTCGAGCGACCCGCAATTCCTGACGTCGAAGCGGTTCTTCACGGGTGCTTCGGCAAGGATAGGTCCGGCATGCGACTGGGACAGGGCGGCAGCCGCATCCACCGAGGATGCAGAACAATGCATTTTTATTCTTGTCGGCCACGAAAAATCTGTTTTACATGAGCGCCTCGCTGCTTGGCTTTCGGGGGGATGCCGATGAGGTGGACACGCAGGGATATTTTGCTTGGCGGTTTGGCTTCGGTCGGAACCTTGGCGACGGTCGAGAAGCCGACTTTAGCTGCGACCGCTTCCTATTTTTCCGGAACCAGTATCGACAACGGTGTGACGTTCCGAAGCACGAACTTTTCCAAGATCGACAGGAAGTGGCACCGTCAGGTTGTCAAATATTTCAGCAGCGAGCCGATTGGTACGGTTGTTGTCGATACGACGCATCATTTTCTCTACCTGATCATGGAGAACAAGACGGCCATTCGCTATGGCGTCGGTGTCGGCCGCGAGGGCTTCAAATGGTATGGCCGCGCCACGATCGACCAGAAGGCGCTTTGGCCGCGCTGGACGCCGCCGCCGGAGATGCGTCAACGTCACCCCGAGCTGCCCGAGTCGGTAGATGGTGGTTCACCGAAGAACCCACTTGGGCCGCGCGCGATGTATTTGCTTCGCGACGGCGTCGATACCGGCTATCGTTTCCACGGTACTCTGGAGCCAGGCAGTATCGGCAAGGATGCCTCCAGCGGCTGCATTCGCATGTTCAACGAAGATGCAATCGATCTTTATCAGCGCTGCCCCATCGGCACCGCGGTACAAGTCCTGCCCCACATTGCCGATCAAGCTCAAAATGCCGCGCAGACGAACCAAGCGGTTCCGGTCGAATGAGGAATATCACCCTGATGTCTGTTTTAATCGGATGTTCTAGGCCTCTCGTCGCTGCGGCCATGCTCTTGACGCTTGTCGCGTGCAGCACCACCGATATCGCCGAGGTGGAGAAGCCTGCCGTGGCGCCGATGACCGGACAGACCAACGATCCGGCGCCCGGCTTCGAGAACGTCGCGGCCGGAAGCGAACAGGACTTCATTCTGAATGTCGGCCGACGGACCTACTTTACGCAGGACTCCGCCACGCTTGATACCGTCGCCAAGGCAACGTTGGATAAGCAGGCAACCTGGCTCAACAGCAACCCGCAATGGCTGGTCAAGCTGCAGGGATTTGCCGACGATTCCGGATCTGGTTCAGCAATGACGACACTTTCACAGCGACGCGCCGATGCAGTGATGGCCTATCTGGTTTCGAAGGGCGTGGACGCCAGCCGCGTATGGGCCAAGGGCTACGGCAACGATCGGGAAGTCCGCGACTGCACGAGCCGCTCCTGCAAGGTGCAAAACCGGCGCGTCATATCCAATCTTCGTACTCAGCGCGACTCGGTCTGACCGCAGTATTGGGCGCACAGCGAACTGACCAACCGGTTGCGCAACGCTTCAGCTATTTTCCGGTTGCGGATGCGATGGCATTGGCAGCATACGCAACCTGCATTGCTTTTCTTGGGACAGACCTCAACCGTCATTCCACGTTCGACGTTACCGCTGCCTGAGCGGCGCGTACTGAGGTGGAAAGGTCACAGTCAAACACGGCTCAAAACGCCTTCGCTCCAAATGTTATTTGCAAGCTTCACAATCAGGTCGAGCTGTACAATGATGAAGCCACTGCTGGGGATCCCTTAACGCGTACGCCGGAGAAGCGCAGTATGACGAAATGGAATGGATCAACGAAGTACCGTCGCACATCGTTTCCTTCTCCCCGCAAACAATCTCTTCCTCCCCTAGTCGGCATCCTTAGCTTCTTCATCACTCTGCCGGCGTTCGCGGATTGCGATCCGGCAAGCCCCACGTCCGGTCAGACGGTGACCTGCACGGGCAATCCGTCCGGCTACAGCAGCACCGCCAGCCTCGGCACGCTCACGGTCGATATCCTCTCCGGTACCAACTTCAACGGTCCGCTCACCCTTTCCAATATCGGCACTCTTGGCGTGACCACCGCGGGAAACCTGCAGAGCGTCACGCTCAACAACAACGGTTTCATCACCTTCGTAAATTCCGGCAACATCAATAGCGGTCTGGTGATTACCGGCAATGGCACCTACTCGGTGACCAACAACGCCAACGCCTCCATCAACTCGGTCTTTTCGTTCACCGGCAACAGCAACAACACGATCACCAACAACGGCACATTGAACCCGGGCATCACGGTCAACGGCGACGGCACGACGACGATCCTGAACAATGCAGGATCCTTCATCAACAATGGCGTCTTCATCAATGGCGCAAGCCAAACTCGCATCGACAACCACGGCACAATCCAGAGCAATACGCTGCTCGGCACCGGTAACGATACCATCGTCAATTACGATCCGGGGCAAATCAACGGCACCGTCGATCAAGGCGCCGGGAATGATCTTTTTCAAATGCTGGGCGGCCGGGTGAACACATCGGTCAACCAATCCGCAGGCACAGACCGCTTCGAGTTGTCGGGCGGCGAAGTCACGGGCTTTCTCAATGCGGGAGCCAACGATGATTCGATGCTATGGTCCGGCGGCCTGATTGGCGGCATCGACATGGGCGACGCGAACGATGTGGCTCTATTCCAGGGATTGACCGACACGCAGCTCAAAACGATCCAGATCAACGGCGGCCAAGGCAACGACACGCTGACCTGGCAGAACACTCAGGGGAGCAACCCGAATCGATTGATCAACTGGGAACTGATCTCGCTCGAGCAGGGCTCGACCCTCAAGATGAACAACAATCTTGTCCTCGGTGATAGCGGTACCGGCAGCGGCGCACTGAGGATCGACTCGACCAGCGTGCTGAACGGCAGCGGCTTCCAGTCCACGATTTCGCCAGCGACCGCAGGCGGACGTGTGACTGTAACCAACGCCGGTGTGATCGACCTCACAACCGGTTCGAACTCCACCTCAGACACGCTCAAGATTGTCGGCAACTACGTCGGCAATTCTGGTCAGTTGTGGCTCCAGAGTGCGCTCGGCAACGACAGCTCGGCGGCGGACAAGCTCGTGATCGATTCAGGAACGGCGTCTGGATCGACTGGTATTGTCGAAACGAATGTCGGCGGCGCCGGTGACGAGACGGATCAGGGGATCTTGGTTGTCGAGGCGGTCAATGGAGCCACGACCGCGAACGGATCATTCTTTCTAAGTCGCCGCGTCAGCGCGGGGATCTACGAGTATCTGCTGTACAAGGGCTCGTCCGTGCCGGGCACGGTAAACAACTGGTATCTGCGCAACGAGTCGGGTGACGAAGGCGGTGGTGGCGACAACGGCGGTGGCGACAATGGCGGCGGCGGTGACGGTGACGATGGCGATGAACTTGACGGAGACGGCGGCGATCCGGGAACCTTCGATCCCGGCCCGACGATCCGACCCGAGGTTCCGATCATGACGGTCGTTCCGGCAGTGTCACGCGGCCTACTCAGGACGACGCTCGGCACCTTCCACGAGCGCCACGGCGAGCAGGATTGGATGGCCCGTGAGCAGGCTGGCAACGCAGTCTGGACGCGCGTCTTTGGCGAGAGCTACGATCAGGATCTAACCCGCCTACTCGACGAAAAGTACGATGGGCAGGCCTTTGGCTTCGAAATTGGGGCGCCGTTCTACGAGCGCGAGGGCAAGGGCGTGCTTGATACGTTCGGCGTCTTTGCCGGCTATTCTCGTGCGTGGGGCGACATCACGGCGGACGCGCTTAATCTCAACAGCATCCACGTCGGCGATCTTTCGATCGACAGCTACAGCATTGCCGCTTATTGGACCCGAACCTGGGACAATGGTAGCTACATCGACGGCGTCCTGATGAATTCATGGCTGGACACCGACACCCACTCGATAGGCGCATATGACAGCAGCTTCAACGGCGATGCAGTGACGGCGTCACTGGAGACAGGGACCAGGTTCAGAGCAACCGATCATTGGGATATCGAGCCGCAAGCGCAAATCATCTGGCAGTACCTGAATTTCGACGAGGCCCACGATCCGGGCGGCACAATCAGCTATGACGACAACGACGCCTTTACCGGACGGCTCGGCGTGCGCCTGCAAGGCAACTACGAGTACGAAGGCAAACCGCTCTCGCCGTTCTTGCTGGCCAACCTCTGGCACGAGTTCGAAACGACCGATGTCGTGACTTTCAACACATTCCCGGTCGACGCCACTCGCAAGGCGACAATGCTGGAACTTGGCGGAGGTATAACGGCGGATCTCTCCGAGAATGTGCGGGCCTACGCCAATGCATCCTATTATTTCAACCTTGGGGGCGAAGACTTCAGCGCCGTTTCCGGGCGGGTTGGGTTGAGGATCGTCTGGTAGCGGCTGGTCCACATGACACGACTGGAATGGAGTTGCCGCCACAATCTGCCGTGGATGCGATTACGGGCGCGCGGCAACAATTTCACTTCCGGCCAGACCGGACACCTTGCGTTGCCCCGTCGAGCGGGAAAGAACCGACAAACGTGGCTCATCTCCCGCCACGCTGCGGCGTCAGGTGTATCTCGATCAGATCGCGGATGCATCGCCGATCAACGTAGCCGGGATAGCCTGCCCGAGTGCCCAATAGACGCCAATGATACGTAGGTGTCGCGGCATACAGGAAAGGACTAGATCCATATCCTGCGCGATGCCCAGCGTCGGCCTGAAGACGAGACTATCATCTCGAAAACGCGTTCGGTGGCGGGACGAAGCCTCCGCAAGCCGATCGCGCTCCAACGACCGACTGACTTTGCAAAGTGCGGCAGCATATTGTTGCAATGCATCAATCGTGTTTAAATCCAGCTCCGGACAAGGAGGTGGCCTTGCAGCAGTCAGCAACCGGGAAAGAAGATTCGCATAGGATTCTCGTCGTAGAGGCCGACGCAATCCTGCGCGCTTCGATGGTTGCAGCTATCAGGGCCGCGGGCTTTCGCGCGATTGAAGCTGAAACTGGTGACGGGGCATTGCGATGTCTCGATCGCCACGGTGATATCGCCCTGGTGTTCACGGCGATAAACATTCCTGGCAATGTGGACGGTGTCGCCTTGGCGGTTCAAATTCACCGCGACTGGCCGGACATTGCGATCGTCATCACATCAGGGATCGTCAGCCTCAGGCAATCGAGCCTTCCTCGCCGCTGTCGTTTCCTGAAAAAACCCTACCGCCCGGATGATGCCATCGTCTGCTTCAGGCTGCTGTTGGAACTGGACCGAGAGGTCCCAGTCCTTGGGCCTCAGTCGCGCCATGCCGGCGTCATTGGCCTGGGAACGAATTGACTTCCAAAGGCCGATTGGCGGGGCGGGCACCGAGGTTTGACTGGACACTGAAATGCCTTGCCTTGCTTCCACCGCATCGAACTTGACTGCGCCTTGATCCATTCCCAACTGAAGCCGTGAAGCGGTCTCGTTTGTCAAACTCGCTTCACGATCGCCCACTAGGACGAAGCCAGAGGTGACATTCGATGACCAAGCCGTGGACTTACAGTCGTGGGCCGATTGAGGCCAACGAGTCCGATCTTGCCAAGGCGGGGGACATCAACGCGCTGCTGCGCCAGCCCATTGATGTTTTGCCTGCGGCGATCGGCGATCCGATCAAACCGTTTGCAGTCGGTCTCTGGAACGAAGTTCGTCCACTATTGAAGCCGGACATCTCAGTAACGACGCTTAGGAAAGCGACCGGAGCCTACATCCACTCGAAGCGATATTTCTTTGCGACTGCGCAACCGGACTCAATGCGTTTTGATCTCCAGGGCAAGCCGATCGAACCTGTCTCCACTGCAGATCGTCTGTCCGCCCAGGCACGCTATCAGCGTATCAAACGATCCGATTTGCAGCTCGACCCTGACGCCGACATCGCTGCCCTTCTCCCCTCGAAGGTAGACCGTATCCGTGCCGGTTTGCTTGCCAGGCGGCCAACTTAGCCACTGTATCGTGAAGCTCCGCTCTTGCAGCATCGAACCTGACCTTGATGAGTAAGCGGGGGCAAAATCGGTGGCAGCGCGTTGTCGTTGGAGACGACGGTGATTGTAGGGATGTACTGCCCCCGAACTAATCGGAGGGAAACATGTTTGCAACTGCGGCTACATGACAGACACGGCGGCAAGTGGTCGAGGCACGGCTCGTCGGATGCATGAGCTTTCGCCTGCTCACGTAGTGCTTCTTGATTAATTGCAGGACATCGCAAAACGCTTTATTTTCCCTTACAGGGTGCCTCGACGAGACGGGCCTCGGCATGCCAGGCCGGACCGCTTCGGTTTCCCGCACCAATCCCAGATGCTGTTCGATGATACGATCAGGAGGAGAGGTACGATGGGCGAAACGACGCCGGACAACATCATGCAGCTCGGCATGGGGTTCTCGGCCTCCAAGGCCATGCTCAGCGCGGTCGAGCTCGGCGTCTTCACCGCGCTCGCGGCCGGCCCGGCCAACCTCAGCGACCTGCAGGCCAGGCTGCAACTGCATCCCCGCGCGGCCAGAGACTTCTTCGACACCCTGGTGGCCCTGAAGCTGCTCGAACGCGAGGACGGCCGCTATCGCAACGCCCCTGATACAGACCTCTTCCTCGACAAAGGCAAGCCCTCCTATATTGGCGGCATCCTCGAAATGGCCAATACCCGGCTCTACGGTTTCTGGGGCTCGCTGACCGAAGCCCTGCGCACCGGAGAGCCGCAGAATGAAGCCAAGCATAGCGAAGACTTCTTCGCCGCGATCTATGCCGAGCCGGCGCGGCTGCGCGGGTTCCTCGAAGCGATGAGCGGGATCAGCGCCGGTGCGGCGCAGGCGATCGCCGCCCGGTTCGACTGGTCGAAATACACGACCTTCGTCGATGTGGGCGCGGCTCAGGGCATGGTGCCGGTGGTGATCGCGCAAGCGCATCCGCATCTTCAGGCCATCGGCTTCGACCTGCCAGCCGTGCAGCCGGTATTCGACGAGTTCGTCGCCCGACAGGGTCTCGCTGACCGCATCCGCTTCCAAAGCGGCAACTTCTTTGACGGCCCGATGCCGAATGCGGATGTGATCTTGATGGGGCACATCCTGCACGACTGGGATCTTGCCGAGAAGAGGATGCTCTTGGAAAAGGCCTTTGCCGCGCTGCCGAACGGCGGGGCCGTGATCGTCTACGATGCCGTCATCGATGACGAGCGCCGCTTGAACGCTTTCGGCCTGCTGATGAGCCTGAACATGCTGATCGAGACCCCCGGCGGGTTCGACTACACCGGCGGCGACTGCCAGGCCTGGATGCGCGACGCCGGTTTCGTGGCCACGCGCGTCGAGCCGTTGCTGGGGCCGGACTCGATGGTGATAGGCTTCAAGCCTGACTGAGCGCAAACCGCGACCGCGGCCGGTGGTCCGCAAGATCGACCAAAGATGTCGATCGCCTGGCGTGCCGGGGGGCAAAATCGGTGGCAGCAGTTTCGGTGAGCGAACATAGAAGTGTGCATAACCCGGCGTTTTGAGTCTAGATCGAGAGCCCGGGGATTCTCCTGCAGGGGCAACTGCATCGCCTCGAACGCCCATTTAGAGGCGTGATAGAATCCGATGATCGGGCTTGCGACGAGGCCTGCCACACTGGAAACGCCGATGATATGGCCGCTCCCCTGCTTGCGCAGCAATGGCAGAGCTGCCTGGATCACGCGTAGCGTGCCGAAGAAGCTGGTTTCAAATTCCGCCTTGATGTCGGCTTCCGCCGTTTCCTCGACTGCACCCACAAGCGCATAGCCGGCATTGTTCAAGACGATGTCCAATCTGCCGAAATGGCCATCCGCGCGGTCAATCGCGCTGCGAACCTGATCGGAGTCGGTTACATCTAGGGCGAGCGGCAGAACCGCGTCGCCATACCGAATGGCGAGATCGGCGATACTTTCGAGCGAGCGTGCCGTGGCAGCGACTTTGTCGCCGCGGTTGAGGCAGCTTCCGCCCAGATGCGACCGAAACCGCGGGAGGCGCCGGTGATGAACCACACTTTGCCAGACATTCTGATCCCCTTGAATTGATTGCTTGCTTCAGATGCCCCCGGCATTTTTTAGTACCAGCGAGGGCGTGCCGGCGCAGTCACCGACGGCGCCGATCGGATTGCGGGAAGCGCCAAAAGGTTTTTACTGTTCAATACTGGAGGATGGTTTCGCCGTTCCCTGCGAGGAGTGGAGCGTGTCCACTTCCGTCTGTATCAATGCAATGAAAGGATCGCTGGCGCGTCCCGCCCGTTCAATTCGCGCCATTGCAGCGGTGTCAGCCCTTCCCAGTCGCGAAACGCACGATAGAAGGAGCTGCGGTCCTGATAGCCCAGCAGACATGCAACCTCGTCAATGTCGGTGGCCGGATTGGACAGGAGCTGGCGTCCGAGGTCCTGGCGCGCTTCCGACAGCAGCTCACGGAATGTCTTGCCCTCGTCGGTGATGCGGCGCTGGAGTGTGTTGAGGTCCTGGGCGACCTGCGACAGCTCGGGCCGTCCACTTGCCAGGCTTCGTTTCAGCACGACCTTGACCTGGTCGCCGATGGAACTGCGGGCCTGCAGTTCACCCATAGCAGCGGCAAGCGCAGGCGTCAGAATATCCAGGAGTTCGGGGTTGTGCCCCGGAAACGGCCGGTCGAGATCGGAGGATTTCAGAACAAGTTTGTTTCGGGTAGCACCGTACTTGATCGGACATCCGAAGAAGGCCTGATGGAGATCGCTCTTCGGCCCCGCACTCATGAACTCGACGCGAAGAGGCGCTAGCGGCCGCCCGGTCCCGCGACGGCCGAGTTCAACCAAGAAAGCAAAGGCGACGTCGGTGGCGATACCCGGTTCCGGCTCGCTGGCGTATATCCAGTCGCTGGTGATCGAGACTTCGCCTTTCTCTTCGTTAAAACTTAACTGCTCGGGGGTGCAGAGCCGTTTAAAGCGCGCGACACGGTAGAGACCATCGCGATAATCCCTGGAATGAAAGGCCGCCAGGGTGGACGGTGGATGGACGGTTGTATCGGCTTCGCGGACCAGCCGAAGCCCAAGGGCAGGCTCTGGCGCCAGTTCCTCGAGCGCCCGGAAAATCGAGAAATACTGCGCCGTCGTCACCATGCCATTTTCGCTAAGGTGCAGCGTGGCGGGAAGCCGGGCCTGACGCAGAACCGCGGATGGCGGCAGGCCGATCCTTTCGACCGCACGCCAGAACGCCAGGGGAACCTTGCATTTATCCGCCGGTATTGCCGTCATGCGGGTTGGCCTTTTCGCAGTACTCATAAAGGATGCCGGGTTCGATTGCCCGAAATTCTATCGCATCTGGCTCATGATGATATGATCGAACATACGGTCACCAAGCCATTTGCGGATAGCGATCATCGGTTTCGCGTACTTGCCGGCAACATAGCGCGTACGTGGCCTTCTTTCGCTGACGGCCGTGGAGACGACATCAGCGATCACCTTCGGATCAGTGCCGCGACCATGACGATAAGTCGCCTTGGTGGTCTTGGCGACGGCCTGCGAGACCTTGGCATAGGCGCCGGCGCCCGAGCGCTTGACCAGGCCGTCGGCAACCACATCGCCGAAGCCGGTCTCGATCAGACCCGGCTCCACGATCACCACATTGATGCCGAAGGGTGCCAGTTCCAGCCGCAGGCTGTCCGACCATCCTTCGAGGGCATGCTTGGTGGCATGATACCAGGCGCCGAGCAGCGTATAGATCTTGCCGCCCATCGAGGTGATGTTGACAATGGTGCCCGCCCCCCTTTGGCGCATCGCCGGCAAGAGAAGCTGGGTCAGGCGAGCCGGGCCGAAGACGTTGACCTCGAACTGGTATCTAGCCTCGTCGAGCAGAATGTCCTCGACTGGCCCGTAAAGGCCGAAACCGGCATTGTTGACCAGGACATCGACACCGCCAATTTCCGTCAAAATTGTGCTGACGGCAGCCTGGATCTCGTTGTCGTCGGAAATATCCATCTGCAAGGCACGCGCGCCGATTTTCTCCAGATCTGTCATCTTGTCGACGCTTCGTGCGGCCACGTAGACCCTGAAGCCGTCGGCGATGAGGCGCTTGGCAATTTCCTTGCCGATGCCGGAGGATGCACCGGTTACAAGTGCTGTTTTCTTGCGGTTGTCGATCATGTTTGCCTCTCTGTTCGTGAAATCACAGATAGGGCCTCGCCAGCATTAGGTCATTGACGGAACATGCCATCACTGTTGCATATTGCGCCAATGGCATCGATGGCGCCAAGAAAATTGCCGTTCGGAGGAACAGCGCCATTCTTAGTCGAGAGACAAGCCAGCAGCGGTTCCGTCTCATCCCAGGAAGGCAGGTCGGTTATACTCAACAAATCGGGCGGGTGCCGCCTCATGTGGCATCCGCCCGACGCCGAACCGGCGAGTTCCCAACATGTGCGGGGGCGCTACTTATGTTGGAAACCCGTCGGCTGAGCTCATGTCCGCAATCACAGAGTCAGCCGCCCACGCGGTGGAAGGCCCGCGTTTGTCCGAGTGCGGAGATACCGATATAACCGCGGAGAGTCATTTTGCCGCCCTGCATGGTAATCTGGCAATTATAGGTGCGGCCCGAGGAGCCATCGTAGAGCGCGCCGCCGGTCCAGCTCCCATCATTCCAACGAAGACCGGTGATGAAGATGACATTCTTCATGGAACTGGAGCGCAAGGCCGGATCAGGGTTTTTGGCGTCCTTCTTGAAAGTGACGTTGTCTGCTTCCATCAATTGATTGCCATAAAGCAGGCGCGCCCGGAACTCCGTTCCTTCCTTAAACATATCCAGTTTTACGCTGCCGTCGTCGGCCTGCCATGTTCCGACGATAGCGTCGGCCGGAGAAGCCTGCTGCGCATGGGCCACCGGCACCGCGGCCAGTCCGATTGTTGCCACTGCCAGGAATATGGCAGATCGCCTTGAGACCTTTGACACGTTCATAAGGTGAAACCTTTTCAATAAATCGATGTTGATGCATCCGCGCAGGAAAGACGAGGACCTTCGTTCCGACGGCCATCTCTGTCGCGACCACAGTACCGGCCGATTTGCATCGGCCTGGGGCAGTCCGATGTTGTTGTCGTCGGACGCGAGGAAGATTAATGGCCTGCCGGGCACTCAGCAGTGACCGAGCACGTCAATCCAGTTGCGCAGTCCGCCAATGAGCTATTTACCAGGCCGGCGGGTGGTAATCCGATAGACCGCGGCCGGTGGGAGGTTCCGAAAGGTTCGGTCCACCTGCGTTGCGTTCAGATCAAGATGATCAAGAACTGACCGGGGGACAGGACACTTGCTCATATAAGTGAACTGGTAGAATGCGCCGCCGGGCCGCAGGTGCCGGAAAGCTCCTTCGAGGATCTCCATCACCTTGCCTGCCGGCATGGTCAGTAGCGGAAGGCCGCTAACGACGGCGCCCACCGACGTCTCTGGTGGAAATTTAAGATCTTGCAGACGTGCAGCGTCCATCGACAGTACCCGGGCACCTGGAAAGCGGCCCTTGAGGCGTTCAACAAACTCTTGACTGTACTCGACCAAAGTGAGGTGTTGGGGCCTGACGCCGCGTTCGATCATCTTGGTCGTAAACACGCCGGTACCCGGCCCGAGTTCGATGACATGCCCCGTTTGTGGTGTGATCTCCCGCGTAATGATCTCGGCAAGCGCTCGTCCTGACGGTACGATGGCGGCTATCTGAAACGGTCGCGCGACCCAAGCCCGAAAGAAAACCAAGCTATCGCTCTGCATCCCGCCTCCTGCGAATGTGGCGAAAACGGAATGCGGTTCGAATGAGTGTGCCGCTACCAACCTGCTGCCGCTTCCAAAGCTGTTCGACAAAGCCTCGATGTCACCGATCCAAAACGGATCGATCATCCCCGAGGGCGCGGAAAAGGTATTGATTGGCTGCAGGGTTTGCAGTGACAGGGTATGCCAATCGAGTGGCAGATTCTGCCAACCAGCTTTATCGAGCGCTTTCGTCAACCGACAACCAACCGGGAGAGTGCGTCATGACTCGGCATGGCAGATCCATTCATATGGTCTGCTCAAAGCAGAGCCGGTCAACGGGAGGGCCTGCGCCAGTCCCAATGGCGACGGCTTATCAGCGGGGCAAACGTGCTCTCAATCACCACGAAAATCTCGGCAATCACACCTGCAAACACCACTCTCGGCTTGCTGGGACCGACAAGCGCCGCTGCCATCAGCGGCCCACCGGCAGATGACGGCACCCGAAACCCTAAACCTTATCGGATGTTTCTTTCTTCTTTAGAGAGGCCACCGAATCAGGCCGAAATCGCCATCGATCGGTGGAAATTTGCGCTTTCACCCGCCGGAAAACAGGTATATATGGCTAGACAGTCTAGCTAGTTTGGAGCAAAGCAATGGAATGGCAACTGCAGGATGCCAAGAACCATTTCTCGAAAGTGGTGCAGAAGGCACGACACGAGGGGCCGCAGATCGTCACGCTTCGTGGAGAGCGCACTGCCGTGGTGCTGTCCGCCCACGACTATGACGCTCTGCGCGCCGGCCGACCGACGCTGGTCGACGATCTGCTTGGCGGTCCCGCTTGGGACGATGAGCTCGCCGATGCTGTCGAGGCGCGCGCCAAGACGCCAAGCCGCGACGTGGCCTTCTGATGTATCTGGTTGACACCAACATCGTTTCGGAGGCGCGACGCGGCACGCCGCAGGCGGTTGCTTGGCTGCGCTCGGTAGACCCGCTTAGCATCCATCTGAGCGCGCTGACCCTCGGCGAAATCATGCGCGGCATTGCGCTGAAACAGAAGTCGGATCCGAAGGCCGCCGCTCACCTCGCCGAATGGCTGCGCAAGCTGCGCCACGACCATGGCGACCGCATCCTGCCGGTGACCGACCAGATCGCCGTCGAATGGGGCCGCATCGCCGCGATCCGGCCGCGTGGCGATATTGACGGGTTGATCGCCGCGACCGCCATCGTCCACGACCTGATCCTCGTCACGTGCAACGTCAAGGATTTTGAAGACACGGACGCATCTGTGATCAATCCCTGGGAGACACCGGCGTGAGCGGCTCAGCGACGGGCTCGGAACCCGCAAAAAGTCTATCTCTCCCACCCGGGTGGTGTAACGGTCGACGCGAATCCTGGTGGCACTGCACTCCCCTCCCCCCGACCCCCAGGTCGTCGGCCTCTACATAACCGCCTGCGCGTCAGGCGCCACAACGGCCGACCGCAAGCCCAACTCGGTCACAACAATCGAACGCCGTCTCTCTTCGCTGTCCTGGAACTACGCCCAGCGTGGGAGCGTGGGGGCGAGAAAACTTGATCGCAGAGACCGCGCCATCGCCACGGTCATGGCCGGCAACCGCAACACCCATGCTGCCCCTCCCCGGCAGAAGGAAGCCGTGCTTCCGGAAGACTTGCTCGACACCCTCGAAACCGCGCTACATTGCGGGGCTTGCACGATCGCGCCATGCTGCTCATCAGCTTTGCCGGCGGCCTGCGCCGCTCGGAGATCGTCGGACTGGACCTTGGTCGCGACCATACGGAGACGGCCGCGGCTGGATCGAGATCCTCGACAAGGGCCTGCTCGTCACCCTGCGCGGGAAGACCGGCTGGCGAGAGGTCGAGATCGGCCACGGCTCGTCCGACACGAACTGCCCGGTCGTTGCCGTCGCGACCTGGATCAAGTTCGCCCGGATCGCCAGAGGTCCGCTCTTCCGTCGGGTCCGGGGCTAGAGCAAGGACGTTGGGCCGGACCGATTGAATGACCGGGAGGTGGCACGTCTCGTCAAGAAGGCGACACTTGCCGCCGGTGTTCGCGGAGATCTGAGCGAGGGTGATCCGGCCGAGAAATTCTCGGCCATTCGCTGCGTGCCGGCCTCGCGTCCTCGGCCGAAGTAGACGAGCGTTGCGTCCAGAAGTAACTCGGCCATGCCAGTGCGGAAATGACCCGCAAATATCAGCGCCGCCACGATCGCTTCCGGATCAATCTCACCAGGGCGTCGGAGCTTTGAAGGCCCCACCCTTATCGGGGTTGCGAGATCGTTAGGTAAAATTCACGCGTCTGATTTTCAGCTTAGCGCTCCAATTGAAATCGGGAAGTAAAAGCCACACTTGGTGGGCGGTTCTGGACTGGCGTGACGTGGTCGTGAGCATTTTCTGGTCGGGTCTAACATCCTTGACATTCCAAGAGGTCGCGCTGATTGCGGAAGTAAACCAAGCATTCTTTTCCGTTGCTGGTTGGTGGCCAAACCCCAGGTATACGTTGATGACTTCGGCAAAAGAGCAAAAGCGCTGCCTTTTGGACGTCATTCGTGGTTCCTGATGATGATTTGTCTCGACGCAATAGGCACCGAAATGGCCAGGTTTCTAAGTGATCGTGCGAGCGCGGCCCTCTCCTAAATTCGCGCGCAACAGGGCCATCAGCATCGGCGTGGGCGAAAATGCTTTCTGGCGAGCGCGTCGGGTTAAATCCTTCAGATAACCGCCGGCCGAGTTGATATGGCGAGCGCGCTCAAGGATACAGGCGAGAGTGATGGCAGTGTTTTCCGGTCCCATCACATGGCAGGCATCCTCAAAGGTGGCGGAGCTGACGCCGAGCATCGATCTGACGACGACCGATGCGGCCATCAGGTCCCGCCAGGTGGCAATGGTTCCTCCTGGTCCGTAGGCGCCTATGTCTGTGCACGCCCTGAGAACCATGCTCAGTGGCACGGTCTCGGTGCGGCTTTGCTCAGATCCGTGATGGGCGTCTGGTTCGCAAGCGAGAGTTTTGCGGTCACGTTCGGATTCAATATGAGATTCAGTGTAAGAACTCTGTGTGTGGTGCTCACTGTGAGCATCATTGGTGCTTGGATTATCGGAATCTGAGTGGAATTTCAGGATATTGATGACTTCGGACAACAGAAGGCCCATATCGTTCAGAGCGCGATTGATGGTCTCAAGGCTGGCCGAGTGGTTCAGTGGTTTCATCAGGGCGGTGCATGCTTCGCTAATGCTGTCCCAATCGCCACTGACACCTTCCTGGCCGGCCATGGCGATGAGCTTGCGAACATCGCGCCGGCAGATTGTAAGCTTCTCCCGGGCTCTGCGGATCGCTGTTCGTTCTGCGACAACCTGATTGGCAAACGCTGCAAGCTCGTCTGCGCGTGCAAGCAGCGGTGACAGATCGAACCCGAAGGCACTCTCGATCTCCCCTCCCCTGCCCCGGTGGGCGTAGCGCTTGCCGTTCGCACTGTCCTTGCGCAGGATGAGACCTGCCTCGACGAGGAAAGCGAGATGCCTTCGAAGCGTTGCTCCGGCGATACCATGGGCGCGAAGCGAAAGCTGCGCATTCGAAGGGAAGACGACAAGTTGTGCGTCCTGCCTTAGCTCATTTTCCGGGTAGAAACTCAAGAGGGCATCGAGGACGGCCAGACTTCGGTCCTTGAGGTCAAGCATCACCTTGGCCTCGGAGACGTCGCGGAAGATCTTCCACTTGTTTGCTGATTTTCCTTGCCTGATTTCGGAAACGATTTTCTGGCGTTTCACGAGCGCAAGCGTCATCGGCCGCCGCCCAAAGGGCGTCGTTATGTGTTCACCGTGCATTTTCCTTCACCTTTCAGAAGGCAAAAGAAAATTGCTCACCAAAACGGTGCCAAGACTCTTGACTGCGATTCGAGGAAATGCGATTCTCTAAGTGTCTAGTTCAGAGGAAGGCTTCCGCGGCGGCAACGTTGAGGGGGCCTTTTTCTTTTGCTGTTCAGTCTCCCGTTTGCTGTTTTTCGGTTGATCTTGAATACTGCTCGAAGAGGCTGTCCATATTGCTGGAGAGCCACAGGCCGAAGGATTTGCCCTTCGGATTTCCAAACTCCATCACAAGGCCGTTGGCCTTGGGTTTTGCCGTCACGCTGACGGACTGATCTTCCGGAGCCCAGGCCGAAACGGCGGGCTTCTGCTTGGACGGACGAACTGACTTGCTCGAGCTCTTCAGGGCCGTGAGAAGATAAAGAAATCTCGCGTCGTCGCTCGTGAGGGCGGCAAAGCCGTCCTCGTTCACCGTCTGGCATGCTCGCTGGGCCACAGACGGATTGAGGACGAGTTTCTTCAATTCCTCCCACCGATCTCGGCCGACGCCCTTGGCAGCCCCCAGAGCGTCCAGCACGCTGTCAGGAACGACTTCTGCAACGGAAAGCATGCGCGACAAAAGACTGTCATCGACGGTAAGCGCTGACTTAAGCACGTCGCGGGACATTCCGCTTCGCTGCAGCTTGCTGGCAAAGATCGCCTTCTCGATAAAGGTCAGATCGGCGCGGGCGGTGTTTTCCTGGCCTTGGGCGATGACGTGCTCGATATCGGCAAGCGGCTTGACGACGGCACGGACCTTCAAACCAAGCTCGCGTGCGGCACGCGCACGGCGATGGCCGAACACAATCATGTATCGGCCGTCATCGGTTGGATGCGGCCGCACGAGGATTGGGGTGGATTGGCCTGATAGGCGAATGGCCTCCCGAAGACTGGTATATGCCTCGTCGTCGTCGCCAATCCGATCGGCAACGAAAGAACCATCGAGATCGCCTGGATCAAGCGATATGACGGTCTCGCCGTCAAGCACCCGCATGGAGGTCTCGGCAAGCTCGTCAAGGGACTGGATCATCGAGCGTGACGCCCCTCGCCGCGTATAGGAGGCGCGTGCTTCAGACGCAGTGACGGCGGCGCGGTCGACATCGTCGCCCAGCGTCGCCGTTACGCTCGCAAAGAGGTTCTTTCTAGCCATTTCCATCTCCGCCTTTGGTATTCATCTCCCTGAAAGCAATCGACTTTTTGATCCTTTGCACGGCTGTCAAAAACGTCACTTCCGTCCCCACGCGCCGTGGATCAAGGAAACAATCTCTCCATTGACCGCATTCAGGCTCTCTACCGCTCGTTCATAGGTGGAGCGGGTAAACTGCGACTTCTCAATTTCGTACAAGGTTTGCTTGGTGATGCCGGCATCCGAGATCGCGGTGGACTTCAGCATCTGGTTCTTCAACATGCGCTTGTTAAACAGCGCCTGGAGAAAACCGACCATCTGCGCCTGCGGCTGGTCCATCGGCTCATAACGCGTTACCAGGTAACGGAACCATTTCAGCTTGACCGAGGCCCCTGCCCCCTTGATCGATTCAAGGATGCCGCCAAGCATCAACAGGAACTGGCTCATTGACATGACGTCGAGCATCTGCGGATGGACGGTGATAAGAACCGCCGTCGAAGCGCTGAGCGCCGTCAACGTGAGATAGCCGAGCTGCGGCGGGCAGTCGATGATGACGACATCGTAGTCAGCGTCGACTTCCTTGAGGGCCTGCGAAATGCGGGTGAAGAATAGCTTGCCTTCTTGCTGGTTCTTGGATGAGGCGGCAAGAGGCGTCTCATACTCGTATTCCTGCAGTTCGAGATTTGCTGGAACGATGTCGAGGCCCGGGAAGTTCGTGGGCCGAATCAGCTCCTTGATCGACTTGCGCTCGCTATCGTAGCGGAGAGCCTCGTAGAAGGATGGATTGCGGTCGAGCTCGGGTTGGATGCCATGGAGCGACGTGAACGATGCCTGAGGATCGAGATCGACGGCAAGCACGCGGTGGCCGGTTAGCGCGAGATATTGCGCGAGGTGGGCCGCGGACGTCGTCTTGCCGGAACCGCCCTTGAAGTTGACGACGGAGATGACCTGCAGTTCCTCGCCATTGCGGCGATGCGGCACATACTTCTTGAAATCCGATCGGCCATGCTTGTCGAGATAACGACGCAGTTCCATCATCTGCTCGGCGGTGTACGAGCGACGGCCAGAGCCCGACAGCTGAGGCGCAGGGCCCTTGCCTTCGAGATGGAGCTTCTTGATATGGTTCTGGGTGACGCCGAGGTACTCGGCAACCTCGGCCAACGAGAAGTGCCTGAGGCCCTTCATAGCGTTCGGTGGGTACTGTTCCAGCCGAAGCATGTTCAGCTTGTCGGAGATGAGTTCGCCTTGTTCAAGGATTTCCTTGTCAAACTCAAGGTCTTCGATGAAGACTGGTGCCATGTTCATATCTTGCCATTTTCCGGAATAACGCTTTTCTCAAGCGATTTGCATCTTAAGCGTGATTTAGATGCGATTCTCTGAATGGCGCAAGAAGTTTTTAGTTAACAAAGGCTTAATATGCCCGGTTCTCCGGCAGAAACGCCTTCCAATGGCGAAGTGCGTACCGCAGAGCCGCTAAAAGCGAATCAACATGCTGATTTTGCGAGATATTTTTGGTGTTTGCACGGCTGTCAAAAGATTCGCGGCCGCACACTTCAAGAAATCGGTGTTGTCCACCGATAATTGTTTAGAGCAAATCGGCGTGGCGCCCATGCGATCGACAATGCCTGCGGAGGGATCTCCGCCGCTAACCCTAAACCTGTCGTCCGTCAGAGCCTCGGATCAACAAGAGGGCATTGAAGGACATGGGATGGCGAAGTCTCAAACTACGCCATCCCAAAAGCCGGACCGGCAGATCAGTTGTTATTGTCCGCGCAAGTGTCTTCGGTATTCTCTGTGTTGCTGTTACCGCCCTGGGTCTGCAACGAATTCTTTCCTTTGATCGACTTGCAGTTTTCCTTGTTGACTTTCTGGGTCGTGCTGCCGGTGGTCGTCTTATCAACCTTCTTCATCTTCAGGGGTTTGGTCGTGGTTGTGGCGGCGCCATGGTTCTTGTCCATGGTCGAGCCCGCCGGAGCCGGGTTTGACTGTGCAAAGGCCGAACTGGCAAGTCCGATGGCCAGGAGCGACGTGGCGACTAATTTCAGGTGCATGACTGCCTCCATAAAACCCCTGCGTAATTGCAACTAACTTTGAAACGGAGGTGAAAAGTCGTTGTTCCGAGATTCGATCGACAAACCGGTGCGGCACTGTCGTGACCATGGCGATTGGGGGGCTCCGAGGCGCGGACCGTCAGCGCCTTTGATTCAAGACGACCTTCGCAGTAATTGCCCGTCGCAATTGCTGTCAGGACGGATTGAGGTCCTGGAGGATGGAGAAATTTGCGCAGCTCGCGTCTACATTTCCGATCCGGATCAAATGCTCGGACCTTGCCGTCAGAAATGCTAGTCGCACGGCCTTTGCATTCTTGGCCCGCACCAGGAGCCCTTGGTGTGCAAAGAGAAGTCCCGAGCGGCCTGAAAGCTCGAATGCGACGTGTTCGCTATGGCCATCATCAGCAATTGTAATCGTCGCCAGGCCGGATTGCATTGTGAGTTCCCCTCTGATTCCGGGCCAGCATCGTCGACTTCGTTGGAGGCTACAACGGGTTGCGGCAGGCAACCCACAGGATCGTGGTGCACCTTGCAGCGCATCATATATTGATGGTCAAGGACAGAAGCAGCTGAAGCCAAATGGCGAAGCAAGGAAGGAGGCTAAGGCTTCGGAGCCGTCTCCGGACGAGTCCGCCCTCGCGTCGAGCGACAGGCAGGCTGGCAGCTGGCGGATCAACTGGTTCAGGGAGTCCTTCGACGCCCAACCGAACGTCATCTTGGTGTTGGTTGTGATCCCAGAGCAGGCGGGCGACGCGCCCGCTGCGCCGCGACGCGTTGTCGTAATAGCTCGACGAGACTGGTGCCGTGACTGCTCCATTGCCTCGGGCAGAGGGACGCCGCGATTGGCCGCTTAGGTCAAATACCCCGACCGCAACCCATGCGCGGAGAAATCCCGAGGCTCCAACCCAGCCATCGCCACCCTTTGCTTGACGATATCGTTGACTGCCTTCGGATCGAGCGGACGGCGCGAAACATTGCCCCAGCGATCGATCGCCCGAAATATCGATCCCTTGTCGATGTTGGCGGCGTCGAGCCAGGCGTTCAACGCTTCGACCGGCCGGCCAGTGAGATAGACGACCTCATCCTGGTCGGCACCGGATGTTTTCGTGCGGCCGAGATGGATGGCGAGAGAGGGCAGGGGAGGGCCGTCTTCGACC
>NZ_AZNV01000050.1:0-34914 GCF_000510625.1 Rhizobium sp. IBUN | reverse complement strand
CATTCGTGGCGGCCGTAGATACGCCGGAGCGTTTCCGCTCATCCCGAGCAGTGGGGCCGCATTTCGGATTGACGCCGAAGAAGTATCAATCGGGCGAGACCGACTATAGCGGTCGCATCTCGAAGATTGGCGATGTGGGCGTACGAACCGCGCTCTACGAGGCGGCCAACGTCATCCTCACGCGACCGGTCAAAGGCTCGGATCTCAAAAGCTGGGCACTGGCGGTCGCCAGACGTGCGGGNCCCAGAAAGGCGCGTGTCGCGCTGGCCCGTAAGCTGGCGGTGGTGTTGCACCATATGCTCAGGGATGGAACCACCTTCATTCCCACAAGGCTCAGGCAGCCATGGCCGCCTGAGCCGGAAACAGACAACCGGACAGGTTTCGGGCGGGCACTGCCATCAGCCCCCCNGAGCAAGGTCCCTTCGCCGGGACGATGGACGGGCTAGGCCGCAGCTGTGGCAGCAACACTACGTGATTGCGCGTCGCTAGATTGGCCAGCCGGTCCTCAGCAGACCCATAAAGCAGCGGCCAAGTGCCGACTGCGGACAGAAGCAAGCACTCGGCGAGGGATTAAGCTCACAAGGGATTGACTTAAGGCCCGTTACAGAAGCCACTACGCTGACCGCTTTGCGCGACCACCACCAGTGGTCTCGCCTATGGAGGCGCGCCTGAACCGTTAGGCTGGTGCAGAAGCTGTCGCCCGCAACTGTCCGGTCTTCGGCGGATACGGCTCGATTGCAGCCATGAGGTCGGATGCCGAGAGCAACTTGGCGCGAGCACGCGCACTAGCGCTAAAGGAGCCGACATCAAGCAAGCCCGGGAGAGGATGAACGGGCAACTTCTGTCGGCGATCTTCCTTGTTGGCGCACCTAAGGCCTGCAGTAGCTTTGCCAACGGACTGGCATGGGCTGGGACGACCCCTGCTATCGTTGAGCAAAAGAAGACCGCAGCTACCAAGGGTAAGTAGTAGGGCTAGCGATAGTAGGCGGTAATGTCGCGCTTTGCCAGGCGGCGCGTTACTCCGGCTTCCATTGATACCGTTCGGGATGGGCCTTAACCTTGGCTTCCGTAATGCTTCCATCTTTCCGATCGGTGGGATCGACATACGTCGCCCTGGCGGCCATCAATGCGATGTAAAGTTCGGCTTCATCGGCGTCGAGCGTCGCGATAAACACGCGCTGTTCATCATCCGCCAGAGCAAGAAACCGCTCGTATTGATCAATCGCCTCGGGTTTGGCGCCGTCTCCAAAAGGCAGCCACTTGAGCCGAAGGCGTTGACGTAGGGTTGCCTCCTGTCGCTTCGTGCCTTCGCCATTGATGTGGTAGGTTTTGCCCTTTTCCAAAGTCATCTCCGTCAACCGAAGCCTCTTGGAGCTTTGTATGGTAGAGCACTCAACGTTTATTCGATAGTGGCTTATCGAGAAGCGCGACAACTGGCCGGTCAGAGGCATCGTTTGCTGGCTGCCCCCCGCAAGGGGATGCGGCGCGCTGCCTTCGCCCGTCGTCGACCGAATTGCCATATCGCCCAAGCATGTCACGAAGCCATTGGTTTTCGGCCATTAGTTCTTTTCTTCGCGCGTCAACGCCCGCCGAGCATTTCAACCGGTCTGCCTGCCTAGAATGAACTGGGCGCTTGTCATTGCAAGCAACTCCCGGGCCGACAGGCAAACTGATTCCCCTTCGATCTATTTCTTCACCAAGGACTTCATCACAATCATCCACTCCCCTCGGTTGGGCTTGAACGACGCCGTTATGCTTCCGAGAGTCACTTTCATAGAAACTGGACTCGCTTCCGGCCATCAGGTCATCGAGTTCTTGTATCCAGAGGTAATATTTCTCCCGCAAAGGATGGTCGTCGGCCAACGAAGCCAGCTTTGTTTGCGCTAAGCGCATTTTATCTCGATGCAATCGGATATCGATTCTCACTGCGCGTCCACCTCGCTATGTCGAAACAGAACATAGAGTGAACATGAGCGGCGGTAAAGCTTGAGTCTTGAGCAGATAGTTCAAAAGAATCCGACACCCTGATTTTCTCTGCGGAAGTCGACAGCAACGGAAAGCTACGGCAAGGGCTGCTGCAGCGGGCGCTAAGGGGCTTTATCTTTCAGACGACGACAACAAGCTCGTGTCGGATGCTGGTCCGGCCACACCGAAATCACTTGGTCCGCTTTTGAGCCAACTGAGATCTGAGCTCAGTTATTTCGCCATCGATGTCTAACGCTGGGGCCGAAAACGTGTCGGCGACCGACCCACCCTTGGATGTTTTAGCCTTAGGAGCCGCGGCAGTGCGAGACTTGGGTGTTTTTAGCCGCCTAAAGGCCAAAGGGAACGGAAGCATCCCGTAAAAAGCTATCCGATGGCGGACATGGCGCACGCAGCCGAACTTTGCTACCCGCCGGTCGACTGACGTCCATCTTAAGCTTCGGCGCGATTCCCCACAGGAAATCGCGCCTGCAGTTCCGAAAATCATGCCGCCTTGGAAGACAGGCTGATCGTTCTATACGCGATGAGATCTTCGATCGTGATTAGATGAAGACCGTGCTTTTCAGCAAACATTTCCAGCTCGGGTAGCCGAGCCATCGTTCCGTCGTCGTTTGCCACTTCGCAGATCACTCCGGATGGTGAAAGACGAGCAAGCCGGGCAAGGTCAACCGCCGCTTCCGTGTGGCCTGGACGAGAGAGAACGCCGTTTGGATGGGCTCTCAGCGGGAAGATATGTCCTGGACGCGCAAAATCCTCGGGACGAGAACCGTCAGTGACGAGGGCCCGAACGGTCGCTGCGCGATCGGCAGCAGAAATCCCGGTTGTTGTTTCTGGGATATAGTCCACGGACACGGTGAACGCCGTTTTGAGCACTTCGGTATTACGCGGAACCATCAGGGGAATATCGAGCTCGTCGAGCCTTTCGCCTTCCATCGCGACGCAGATGAGGCCACGTGCGTAATTCATCATGAACGCGATCGATTGAGGAGTGATTGCTTGGGAGGCAATCACGAGATCCCCTTCGTTTTCACGGTCGCGGTCATCGACAACAACGACGATCTCGCCACGCGCAATCGCGGCGATCGCATCATCAATCTTGGAAATTGCCATTCTCTTCTGCCTTTCAAGGGTTGCCGCGGTGAGCGGCGAGCATGGCCTTTAACAGCCGCAATTTTCCCTTGGGCGAACAAGCATACAAGTCGTCGCCAAACACGACGACCCCTGCGTTGCTCTCTTCCATCCGGACTATGACCGTCGGCTCCGGCATCTCACCGGATCTGCTGACCCTTCGCTTTTGCGAAGGCGCTCGCGGGCTCCGAGTTGCCTCGATACCGCCGGTGGGGAATTACGCCCCGCCCTGAGAACATGCGTAACATAGACATTCACTGCATCAGTTCGCAAGAGAACGTCGCGATAAACTGCCGAACACTCCCTTCCGCACTCCGGAGTAGAAACCTTAGGGTCGGAATAGATTTTTGTACTGTGAAGGTTGCGACCGTAGATATTGCGGAGGCGCGGATACCTGACCTCCCAGCGCTGCGGCTGCATGCCAAGGCCAACGAGGGTCGTAGAGTGCGGCCCGTGCAATTGCGACCAGATCCGCGTCACCGGTGGCTACGATCGCCTCAGCTTGCACAGGCTCAGTTATCAAGCCAACCGCCACGACTGGGATCTTGATTTCATTCTTGATGGCCCGCGCAAGTGGGACCTGATAGCTTGGTCCCACGGGAATGGCCTGCTTGGCATCCAGCCCGCCGCTCGATACGTGGATCGCGTCGCATCCCCTCGCCTCAAGCTCCTTTGCAAAGACGATCACCTCCGCCAGTTCCAGCCCCCCCTCGACCCAATCCGTCGCCGAAACCCTCATCGTCACGGGCCTGCCCGCCGGAAATGCAGTCCTAACGGCGTCGAAGACTTCCAGAGGAAAGCGCATTCGATTTTCGATCGACCCGCCATAGTCGTCGGTTCGCCGATTGGACAACGGTGAAAGGAATTGATGCAGAAGATAGCCATGCGCACCGTGGATCTGGACAGCGTCGATGCCGATACTGGCAGCACGTTTTGCCGACGCGGCGAATGCGTCGCGAACACGCTTTAGTCCCTCCTGATCGAGCGCTGTAGGCGGCACGTACTCCGGAAGGAATGCCACGCCAGAAGGCGCTTCAGTTTGCCAACCATTATCGTAGCTTGGCGGGATCTGCTTGCCTCCCAGCCATGGGATATCTGTCGACGCCTTGCGACCGGCGTGGGCAAGCTGAATAGCAATCGGCACATCCGAATATCGGCGCACTCCATCCAGCGTCCGAGCTAGGGCAGCTTCGCTTGCGTCATCGTAGAGACCGACATCCGCGAATGTGATCCGCCCTTCTGGCACTACAGCGGTAGCCTCGATGGTCAGCAAACCCGCGCCGGAGAGCGCAAGCTGCCCCAAGTGGATAAGGTGCCAGTCAGTAGTGCATCCATTCTCCGCTGAGTATTGACACATGGGCGCGATGACGATGCGGTTCGCAAGCTCCAGCCCGGCAACCCGGAAAGGGGAAAACAGAACAGGGTTTGGCATTGGGTCTCCTTGATCAGGGAAATTCCATTTCAAGAGGTCTACTTTCAACGGCTTCCGTTGAGCGGGCTTTTCAATAACATATTGTCTTTGAGTTGCCACTTCCCGGCCGCAGAAATGGTACTCCAGAGTCGAGCTGGCGCTTGGCTCATAGCATTCATATACTCGCCGCTCCGACGCTATCCCTGCGATCGGTCTGCCTCTCTTCGTTAGCTCACCGCTTGCTACTCATTTCTTGACGATCCACACACTGCGGACCTTCCACGATGAGCTTCTGCTGAAGAGGCCACCGTCGACAGCCTCTCGCTTGACGAAATTTCTCAGCATCACTACAAGTTCTAAGGGTATCGCCAACTTGAGATACAGATAGCTCTCTATCCTGGAGGCCCCAATGCGCCGAGTGACTTCTCAACAAGTTCAAACCCGAAATCTTGAGAAGTTGATGGATCATGCGCACATTAAATTTGGGCATCCTAGCTCATGTGGATGCAGGCAAGACTAGCCTTACGGAACGCCTCCTTTTCGATACAGGTGCAATCGCCAAACTCGGCAGTGTCGATGGCGGCAACACCCAAACAGACAGCCTCGCCATAGAACGACAACGCGGGATAACCATCGCTTCGGCTGTAGTGTCGTTCCGGATCAACGATCTGGACGTCAACCTGATCGACACTCCCGGTCACCCAGATTTCATCGCCGAAGTCGAGCGAATATTGCGGTTGCTCGATGCGGCCATTGTGGTCGTATCGGCCGTCGAAGGCGTACAAGCTCAGACGCGAGTGCTGGTACGCGCCCTGCAGCGACTTGGCATTCCGTTCCTTGTCTTTGTTAACAAGATCGACCGGATGGGAGCGCGTTACCTCGACGTCGTTGCAGACATCGCCAAGCAATTGGCGGTGCGGCCGATAGCGATGATGGAAGCGAGGGATATCGGAACCCGCGTTGCGACCGCTAAATCAATCGATGTCAGCCACGATCCGGGTTTTTCGGGCCTTTGCGAGATGCTCACCGTCAATGACGACTGCCTGCTTCGCGATTTCGTTGCTGCTTCGGAGCGGTTGACGCCAGCGCGGCTTACCAAAGCCCTGGCGGATCAGGTCGCCAATGGCCTGATGCATCCGGTGTACTGCGGGGTAGCAATGACCGGCACCGGTGTGTCGGAACTCCTCTTAGCAATCGAGACACTTTTGCCCAGCAGAACCCCTTCTCCTGACGGCCCGGTAAAGGGAAGCATCTTCAAAATCGAGCGCGGTTGGGGCGGAGAGAAGCTCGCCTACCTTAACCTGACTTCAGGCACGGTAGCCGCGCGTGGACATCTTCAACTGCCAACTGGCAACGCTAAGGTAACGAGCATCCAGGTTTTTGGCGAAGGAAACCTGCATAGACATAAATATGTACGCGCCGGTCAGATCGCTAAGATTGGGGGACTAGCCGACGCGCGGATCGGGGATGAAGTTGGAGCAGACGGTCGCTCTTATATCGAAGGGCAATTCGCACCACCGACACTGGAGACCCAGGTCACACCGCAACGACCGTCGGAAAGCCGCGCTTTATGGGTTGCCCTGCAACACCTGTCGGAACAGGATCCATTGATCAACCTGCGCACAAATGAAGATGCGAGTGAAATGTATCTGTCGCTTTATGGCGAGGTTCAGAAGGAAGTCATTCAGTCAACGTTATTTGCAGACTACGGAGTTGGCGCGGTGTTTCAAGAAAGTACGGTCATCCTTGTCGAGCGGCCGATTGGGACAGGACGCGGACTTGAAGTCATCTTCAAGGAGCCGAACCCCTTTCGTGCAACGATTGGGCTGCGGGTCGAGCCACGCCCGGAAGGGACAGGCAATAGTTTCGCGATGGAAGTGGATGTGGGACAAATGCCGGCTGGGTTTTACCGAGCCATCGAGGAGACGGTATCCGAAACCCTAAAGGCTGGCATTCATGGGTGGCAGGTAATCGACTGTCATGTCGCGCTCACTTCGGTCCGACATCACTCGCCGTCTAGCACTGCGGCTGATTTCCGAGGGCTTACACCACTCGTTTTGGCCGCAGCTCTTACTTCTGCGCAAACGATCATCTGCGAGCCCATGGAGCGTTTTCGGCTTGAGGTCCCCGCAACCGCATTACCCAACGTGCAGGTCGCACTCGCAAAATCAGGAGCGTCGACCGAGGAAACGCTGATTGAAGGTGGTATCGCCCAATTGCGAGGTATGGTTACCTCCGCTCAGATCCAGGCTATGCGACGGGTCCTGCCCGGACTATCCGGCGGTGCCGGGGATTTGGAGAGCGCGTTCGATCATCACAGCCCCATTGCGGTCCCGCCTCGTGCTCGCGCTCGCACGGGCGCAAATCCCTTTGATCGCATCAACTATCTTCGGGCGATCTATTGAGACAATCGCGGGAGCGGCACCGCACGCACCGCTCCCACATAATGACCATGTGCCCACCTCAAGTCGCCAAACGAACGAACCCATTCCTCATGGTCGCCCAGAAACTCCCGGACAATGCTATCGTCGCCGATGAAGCGATCACGTCTGCGCGTAGGTTCTTCGAGCTATCTGCCGCCGCAGCCCCGCATGATTACCTGATGACGACGGGAGGAGCCATTGGGTGCGGGATACCTCTCTCCACAGGCGCAGCAATTGCATGTCCGGCAGGAAAGTCATCAATCTGCAGGCGGACGGAAGCGCCATGTACACTGTGCAAGCCCTGTGGACACAGGCCCGTGAAAACCTCGACGTACTGACCATCATATTCGCCAACCGGGCGCACGCTGTCCTCTTCGGCCTCGGGTTAGTATGGCCATCGCCCCGCGTGTACTAATAGCGAAGCGTCCCTTTGGCCGTTATGGACCGCACGATGCCCTCCTGAGGTCCCCACGCGCTTCAGAACCGTCGACGGGAACAATTCCCATTATTCCGGCAGTCCGAAAGCGATACGTCACTCCGCAAGAAACTATGGCCACAAATTCGTCTTCGAAGCTTAGAGCGGTACAAGCGAAGTTACGCTCGTTACCCTCGTCGTCGCGTATTGGGATGACTAGCATCCAATTCCTCGTGCTGCGTGATGCGCGTCAGCTACTTGCCTGCGCGGCGGGTGATAAACGGGGACTGTCATGTCTCGGCATCGAAGTAAGAACACCGAGGTAGAGGCGTATGTTACCGCAATGGACACCGCTTTATTCCAATCGCCGCCTTCAACGGCGGGCTTGGTTGCCAGACCTTAGCGAGCCATAATGCAGCCCCCTCAGTTGCGAGGCCACATGATAACCCGCTCGAGGTCGCGGATAACCTCAGCCTCCAATTCAGCGACCATCGTCTCGTACTCCAAGATAAAGGAGCGGTCAGCACCGTCATGCCGGAAGGACTCCAGAGCAACGCAAGCCTCCTCGTAAGCTTCGAGCAGGTCGCAAAAGTGTGGCCATGAGGTAGATCCGGGCAGTTTTTGAAGGAGTGGGCGTTGCGCTGGCAGCTTCAGCATCAGCCGACGCAATCCAGATTGCCCGATCCCGCTGCCGCCGCCCATTCCCATCCGGTCGTTCCCCAATGGCGGTCCAATACTTTATGACTGTGCAACAGCCATGAGCGGGTGCGGAAGTAATTTACGGTATGCTCTGTTTGCTGTCGCTCCTGCCCCTTCACATAAATTTGCACGACTTTTTTGGGTGCGATTGATAAAGTTAATTGTCACGTCAATGCACGCCGATAAGTTGGTAAAGCTTATCACCTCTAGTTGTGTACTTGTCGGAGGACCCGATGAGAAGTCAATTCGAAAGCGTGCATTCACAACCTTCTCCAGCCGAGGCGCGAGAACAATTGGACCGCATACTGTCGAGCCCGGACTTCGTTCTGGCGGATCGCGGGCGCAGGTTCTTAAAGTTCGTCGTGAACGAGACCCTTGAGGGACGCGCCGCCTATCTGAAGGCATTCACGATCGCGACCAGCGTTTTCGGACGTGACCAGTCATTCGATGCTCAGAATGATCCTTGCGTGCGAATAGCAGCGCAGCAGCTTCGCCGTGCGCTTGAGCGCTACTACCTCAAGAGCGGCTCAATGGATGAGGTACTGATTGCCATTCCGACTGGCGGTTACGTTCCAAACTTCGCGAAGCGGGCCAGTGATGGTCGCGTCAGGATTGAAGACGAAGCGCAAACAGTCCCTCACGCAGACACGTCATCGACCGAGCAGCCGACAGCCGAGTTGCCAAAGCGCGACGTCAGGTTGCTACGTTGGATCATGATCGGCGCCGGACTGATCATACTTGCTGCCGTGGCGATGGCATCTTTTGCCGAACGGAATAATGCTGCTTTGAAACAGGCAGGGACAAGCGCTGACAGGACAACGATTTTGGTCGAGCGCTTTACAACCGATGAGGAAACAAAGGTCTCCGATAAGGTCTTGAGCGGGCTACATAGTGAAATTCTCGTCGATCTCGTGAAGTTCAAAAAGCTGGTCGTCCTCGTCGAGGATGGGAAACCAAACGCCACTGAAGCGACTGCGACATACAGGTTGCAGGGAAGCATCCGTCTGGAGGGAGATGCTCTGCGAGCAATCGCGCGACTAGTCCGCGCGGACGGTGCGGTCGTGTGGTCGAGCGACTACAACGCCGATATCAAGGGCCGGAGCATTCTGGATGTCCAAACGGCCATCGCGCAGTCCATCGCGGCAGCGGTCGCAGCACCATTCGGAGATAGCGATATTAAACCTGAAGGGATTAGCAATTCCAAACGCTGAGAACGGCGGCCCTTGGCATGCTAGCAGAAGCAACCAGAGGACCATTTGTGCCGGACGCAAAGCATTTGTTCGTCACAGATGTATCGGGTGAACGAATGCCTGACCCTGGCTTGTTCACGTGGGACATAAGGGCCGACCTCGTGTACGCGGACGGTGCCCTCGCCGAGTTGTTCGGTTTCGATCCACACGAAACGGAGCGAAGCTTGCTGGTCCAGACCAATCTCGACCGCGTCCATCCTAACGACGTGGCAGCACTAGCTAGACAGATCAGCGATGCCATTATCGCTCAACATCCGACTGTCCGGCGCTACCTATCACATAATGCGGATGGATCTGACGTTTTTGTATCCGCCTTCGGCCGATGCCTCGGGATCGCGAAGAACAATCCCGTCCACTATGCTGGCATTGTGGTGCCGGCCGAAACGGAGCCCGGTCGCGCTACTATTCACTGAATGCTCTAGACGTTTTGACCGACCCGCCATGCAACATCACGAGATCGCAGCAGATCAATGTTCCGCTGGCGAAGCGATCCCGCCTCTCGCCGGTCCCCTCTCTCCGTAAACAACCAATGATACCGCCCTCCGACAAAGGCCCACCTTGCAAAACGGCCGCGAAACAGGTATCTCAGGCTCGGTGACACAACCTACAGGAGGCGTGCAATGGCAGAACTCATCATTTCGCGCTCCGCCGCCGGTTGAGATTTCGCCTGCTTCTGTAGGCTCTAAGAGCTGTCCCTTTTCAAGCTGAGATCTTAGTCGGACTGGCGGTTCGGAGTTGTCGAAGAGACAAGCTCCACCAATCATCTCCGATGCTTGAAGAAGGCGCGGTTGGAACGCCGCGATCCATTATGAGAAAAATTAGAACGACGGGCGTCGATGAAAAGACACTCGGAACGGCACAACCACGCTTAGCGGTTGGCCTAGTGGCTTCGATCTTCGATCTGATCACGAGGTTTTTTGGCCTGAAGCGACGCGTCAACAAAGTGACAATGCTATCCAGCTGGCTCAAGAATGATATTGGAAGCCTGTAATACAGACTTCGAGCGACCTCGGGGGGAGCCCTGAGGTCGTTTATGCTGTGCGAGTGCGCGATCGGGAAGCTTCGCAGATCGCTTGGCTGCTGGGCTTTCACAGCCAAGCTCGTTTGGTCATGCTTGCTGTTGTTGGATTGGCAAAGGCTCGTCAGAATTCCGGCGGGCCCACGTGGCAAGCCTGTGTTCGTACTTTCCGAGTAGCGACCGGTTCCATGCGCCAGCCGCTTTGACGCGATACCGGATTAGCAGATGCAGGGATTTCGGCTGCAGTTTGGCATCCAACCGCAAGCAATTGGCATCAGCAAGCAAGCCATTCATTTTTGCTTATCCCATTTATCCATTGCCCCAGACTAAGGAGCAAGACGGAAGTTCGTCGACGGTCAGACCTAACCAAAGAAACCGACTGAGATTTGGAATCCAGAGGGAGCCCGGAAATCAGCCGCTGACATGGATCGATGTCCCGTCGTTAGGATTGGAATAATGAAACCCACTAGTGAACCAAACAGAGCGTTGAAGTCCGGATATGCGTCAGGAGGCGACGCACAGGTCATCGCTCACATCGCCAAAACCAGATTCGGCGGTTTCGCAGCCATGTTCGAGCACCACGGATGGCCAGAACGCGGCTCCGATATGATGCGCAAGGTTCAAACACGTGTCGTGGAGACTTACGGGACCATCAAAGCTTTCGAAGAGCATTTTAAAGGGAGAAACGAACCGTGAAAAAGCAATCGCAATAGTTCTGGCTGTCACGGCCTTCGGCCGGCTCTCATGCGGATAAGCTGATTGGGGGGCGGATGCCTTGAGCGGTCAATTGGCCGCAAAGGGCGGCCCTAACAATCCAGAATTCAGGTCAACGAAAAAATGAAAAAATTTGCTGCAATCATCCTTGCGGTCGCTGCATTGACCGCGAGTACCGCCAACGCGTCCGACCTTCGGATTATCGACGGGGACACTTTTGAACTGCAAAACGGCGAGACGATCCGGATTACGGGTCTAGACACGCCGGAGACATGGAAGCCGCATTGCGACAACGAGCTGGACGTTGGAATGCAGGCGGCCGACCGGTTGCGGGATCTTCTGGATAGCGGCCCCGTCATCATTCGCCGTAATGGCACCGACCGCTTCGGCCGGACTCTGGCACGGGTCTATGTCGGCAAAACGAACGTTGCCACCCAACTTGTGTCGGAAGGACTCGGCCTGAAATATCAGAAAGGCGGAGCGGCGAAGCTTGCACGCCTTCAGCATTGGTGCGGACCAACCGCCCAACTGGACTATTGACCACCCCCTTGGAGAAATAGAAGTGCCGATAAACAGGAAGGCCCGCCGTGATCGAGAAAGCGGCTATCGGGTCAACTATATCCAATTGTACTTCGCATACGGCATCGAAGCCGGGATTATCATTGCGTCGTTCTTCGCCGCATATGAATTTGCGGGGCGTTACGTTTCAAATGACGCCACGCTTTACGCCTTGGCTATCATCGGCGCCGCCTCGATGGCGCTTGCGGAAACGGCACGTATCCAAACGGCGAAGGCCATTTGCACGCATACGCAGATCTGGAAGAAGGCCATTGCTTGGTTTGGCGTCGTGTGCTGCATCTTCATAACGACGAAAGCCATGTCGCAGGTGACGGAACAAATCTATTCCCCGCGTTTGATCGGCGTCGTTCGTGCGACTGATGAGCTCGCTCGGGCTAAGGGGGAGCTTGCAACGCTGGTCGCCGACAAGGAAGCCAAGGCGGCAATCATGAAACCTCTGGCTGACGACGTAGCTCGCCTTGATAAGCAAGTTGGAGAGTTGGGAGCGACTATTCAAAGCATTGGCGCGGCTCCAAGGGCTTACACCGTCAAGGAAAATTATGTGGGGACTTGCCGGAATAAGAAGGGGCAAGCCCACCAATGTATCAAGACCCGCTCGAAGCTGGTTCAACCTGAATACGCCGGAACGTCGGTAATTGGGCAGATCGGCAATGTGCAGGAGCAACGCGTCGGGGCCGCCAAGGCCCGCGACGAAGCCGCCAAGGTCATTGCCGACAGCGATGTTCTGATCGCTAATCAACAAATGAAGATTACCGAATTGGAGAGTGTTCGCCGAGAGGCCGTTCTTCAATCGCAATTGCATTCCTTTACGGCGATGGTCTTCGGCAAAGACCCAACGGCGGTTACCGACGATGAAGTCCATTGGTTCTTGCGGTTCTTCGTCCTGGTCACGGCAGCGGGCATTGCTGTTGCCTCCACAATTCTGGTCGTGACCGCATACCACCCGATACCAAAGGCGCCGCCATCGAAGCCAGCAAAGAGGGTACGAAAAGAAGTCGTCATGTCTCCGACGCTTGAAAACCACGTTCGGCGCATTGCCACCATGAGCAACAACAACGTCACGCCAATTCGGGAAACGAAGCCATGACCGCTAGCAGCAACGAGAACGATATTCGGCTGACTGAAACCGTCATTCAGGAGTCGCGGGCCAGTACATCGGCTTTGAGGTCTGCGACGCTGCGCAACTATCTTTTCGGCGCATCCGCATTGGTTCTCTGCGCCGGGATTGCCTTCGCCCTCGCGATCAAGGCGGAGAACGAGAAGGCGGACCCCGAACTGCTGAAAGCCGCCATGGCTGAAGCATTCAGGAACATGCCGCCAATCGAAGTCAAAGGCAGCGTAACGCTTGCCGATGGCGCGAAAGTGGTAGTAGCCGATGGCGGCAAAGTTGGCATGGCCGAAGACGCGACGGTAAAGCTTGCTGAAGGCGGGGCGGTCGAGCTTGACGGCATCCCTGCGCAAGTTCCGCAAGCACTGCCGCAAAAGACCGCTGACGGGGATTCCATCGAACGGAGCCTGACGGTCTTTTCGGAAGTCGAAGCAGTCGGGGGAAACGTCATAACCGGATGGGTCTTCAACGACGGCAAGGCCGGGCAAAAGCCGACCGAGCAGTTCTGCTATCAGAGTACCGGAAACAGCCAACTGGTGACGACCAATATGGTCCACCTTGCCAGGGAAGGGGTAGCGATCCCCGCACAACGAAGCAGGATCAAAAACTTCGACGCGCTATTTGCCAAATGCGTGTGGTGGAAACCGGGAGCGGTCTAACCATATGACATGCTCAAAGCTACCCTGCGCTCGTGCGCAGGGTGTTTGGTTTGTGCTCCTTTCAATTGGCGATGACGCCGCACGGCGGCCCCTTGTGACCGGAGTTCGCCAATCTTCTGAGGTCTCCAATTCGGATCCCTCTTGCATCTATTGCAAAGTGATCCAAGGGGCTAACGCACCGCCAAGATCAGCCGCCGAGTACAAATCGAGAAAACGCCAGAGAGTTTCGAGCATCCTCGTCCATTTTCGTTTCGTCTGCGCCGTCGGTGAGGTCGCGCCAGACCCTGATATCAGATCCGATCGTTCCACCGGTCTTTACGAACGGCTCCATGACCACAGCGCCGGTATAGTTGATCTCGCGAAGTGCCAGGCCGACCTCGTGCCAAGGAATTCTTCCTTTACCGGGCACTCGACGGTTGCTTTCACCCGTATGAAAATGTCCGAGCAGCGGGCCGGCGGTGCGGATCGCCTCGCCGAAGCTGTCCTCCTCGATGTTCATGTGGAAGGTATCGAGCATCACTTTAACATTCGGCTTCCCGACATCCCTCACGAATGCGACACCCTCTGCGGCGGTGTTGAGAACGTGGTTCTCGAAGCGGTTCAGGACTTCGATGCAGAGGTTAATTCCCAAGTTGGCGGCGAAATCCGCAATGCCATGAATACCCTCGACCCCGCGAGCCCGGTCGCCCTCCTTGTCGACTGGCTTCGAGTAGTCCACCGGCCAATAGGAATGCAGCGCGCCGCCGATCGTCTTGATGTCAAGCTTTGCGACGTTTGTAAGCGTTTGCTCGAAGAATGCCTTTCCCGCCTGGCGCACCGCAATGTCCGGTGATGAAAGGTTCTTGGATTTCGAAGGACCGATCCCGGCCGTGAGGACGATGTTATTGTCCGTTGCAGCCCGTCTGATTTCTGCCAGTTCGGCGTCGCTGTATTCATTGATATGGTGTGCAGCTACCTCGATGACGTCGAAGCCGAGTTTGGCTACCTTCTCGACGTAGGGGCCGAATTTTGCGCTCCACTCGTGTTCCCAGTAAGAGTAGTAAATTCCGTGTTTCATAGGGGTCTCCAATGTAGTAGATCCCGCCGAATTTCCCTGGCGGGGTTGGTAGTGGCGGACCGCAGCTACCTCCGGTCGACCTTCACTGATCAGTTGTTCTCGATGCGGAGGTCGGGCTCTGCGCTTCCCGCTACGATCGCAAGTCCGTTCGGCAGATCGTTCTCTTCGACCTTCCGTTTGATCTCCGTCGGATCGAGGCCGTAGCTCCGCCAGCGGTTCTGAAGTCTCTGCCGCAGGTGATCCTCGTCCACGTCGACGAATACGGTGAAGTCGAAAATCTCCTTCAACTTGTCCCAGGGCGACTGGCGCGCCAGCAGGTAGTTGCCTTCGCAGACAATGATGTTCGTCGACCGGGGAATTAGATTGCCGCCAGCCCGCGCGATCTCGATAGAGCGGTCGAATACCGGAACGGCAACGACGTCGTCCTCGTTGTCCTTCAAGCGCTTGAGCATATGACGCAGACCATGAGCATCGAAGGTGTCGATTGCCCCCTTGTAAGGCCGGCGCCCCATCTGCTCCAGGACGACATCGTCATAGTGGTATCCGTCCATCGGAAACAGGGCTGCGTTGAGGTGATGATCCTTGTTGATAATCTCGACGGCACGCTCCGCGAGCGTGGATTTACCTGAACCGGGTGCGCCCGCTACGGCTATCAGAACTCTCCGACCGTTGCTTTCGTTGAAGCGTTGCGCCGCGATCTTCGCGATCTCCCGCGCGTTTCGTTCAATCTTGCTCAAGGATTTCCTCCCATTGCCACTTCGCACTTTCCGCTACCAACGCCGTTGGGGGCGCTCACCGTTGCGAGGTCATGCCAGTTGGTATTGTGCGGCTTTGTTGAGCAGGAAAGAGAGGCCATTGCCCATGACTTCCTCCTCGTCACGCGCAACCGGCCGCCAGGTCGATATGTCGCCAGCCATCTCCGGCGGCATGCTGACGAAACTCTCCAGGGTAAGCGCGCCCTTGAAGCCGATCGCCGACAAAGCGGCGAAGATCGGATCCCAAGGCACGTTGCCTGCACCGGGGGTTCCTCGATCGCTTTCCGAAAGATGCATGTATTTGAGGTGATCGCGCGCGGCCAGGATGCCGTTTGCGGCCCCCTTCTCCTCGATGTTCATGTGGAACGTGTCGAGATGGACGAACACGTTGTCCACACCGATGCGTTCGACCAAAGCCACGGCTTGTTCTGCCGAGTTGACCAGATGGTTTTCGTACCTGTTCACGGCTTCAACGCCGAACTGGATGCCCTGGGATTTGGCATGCTTCGCGGCCGCCTCGAGCGCACGCGTGACGTTGTCGTACTCCGCCTGTGTCGGAGGAGCTCCAGTGCGTTCGTTGGTACCGCCGTAGGTGACGCCCGTAAGTGCCTCGGCGCCCATCTCGGCCGCCTTGTCTATCGCCACCTTCAGGTGCCGGATAGCGGCGTCCGGCCTTGCCGAGGCCCATGCCGCTTCCGGCAGTACGAGCGAGCATGCTGCACGCAGGCCATGTTTTTCCAAAAGGTCGCGAGTGTGCTTGGCATCGACCGACGGCGCGTCAGCGAGTGGAATTTCGATAAATTCCATCTTGTACTTTTTAGCACCGGCAATGGCCCGCTCCGCGCCTGCGCGGTCCCAGTTCATAGTCCACATGCTCGCGTGAATTCCGAAACCTTGCACGGTCATCCCTTCTTTCTGCGTGATGCGATGTAAGTTGAAACGATAGTTCTTGCGGCCATGACGACGATCATCAGCACGCCCCAGAGCGCCGTTGCCAGATGCTGGTTTGCACCCATCAGGTTCAGACCCGACGAAAGGAGCTGGAGCACGATGAGAGCGACAAAGACCGGCAATACGCGACCGAAACCGCCGAACGGGTCGATGCCGCCGAGAAACGCGGCGAGCACGGTGATCAGCAGATAGGACTCGCCGTGGCCGACGCGGACCGAGTTGAAGCGGGCGAGCATTATCACACCTGCGACGGCGCACATCAGACCCGACAGCGTGTAGACCAGCACCAGTATGCGACGCGTATTCAGGCCGGAGTATCGAGCCGCCTCGATGTTTGAACCGATCATCAGCAGGCCGAAGCCGAGCTTGAAGCGCGTCAGCAGAAGCTGCCAGATCCCGACGCAGGCTATGAAAATCAGGAGCGGAATAGGAAATCCGAAGAGCGACCCGTGTCCGATAGGAGCGATGAAGCTCGGAAACCCGGACACGTCGCCGCCTCGCGTGAGGAACTCGCCAAGCCCGCGCAAGAAGATCATCATCGACAGCGTGACAAGGATCGGGTGGGCCCGCGTGTAGGCAATGGCAGCGCCGGTCATGAGGCCTGCGGCGCCGCCGGTCGCCAGCGCAGCAAGGACGCCCAGCAGGAATGCCGTCGGCGAGGCATCTACGCCGCCGTACGATTGCATGACCCAGGCCGCGGCCAGTCCAGATAGGTTTGCGGTGAACGTCACCGAGAGGTTGATCCCGCCCGTCAAAAGTGGCAGCAGCATCGCAAGCGTCAGAAGTCCGAGTTCGGGAAGCTGGAATGCCACCGATCCGAAGGTTGCCGCCGAAATGAAGTTGTTGGCGGCCAGTCCGAAGATCACCATCACCGCTAAGAATGCGATCGCCGGGCCGGTCATATCCGCGCCGAAGGTGGCGTTGAACTTTTGAGCGATGGCTTTCATGAGTGCGAGCTCCCCCTTTTGGCGTTGCTTTTCGCGAGGAATGGCAGAAGCTTGTCGATGCGCGCGGAAGAGAGCGTGATGGCGATGAGGATGATTGCGCCGACGATCATCTTGAACGCGAAGGGCGACACGCCCATCAGGTTGAGCCCGTTCTGCGTGATCGAAACCATCAAGACCCCGAGGACGCAGCCAATAACGGATCCCTTACCACCACCCAGCCGCGCACCACCGAGAACCGTGGCGGCGAGGACGTCGAGTTCGCGACCATAAAGCGCATTCGGAACAACTTCCTCGGCGTAGTGAGCCTGCATCAGGCCGGCGATGCCAGCCATCAGGCCAAGCCATCCAAACGAGATGTAGTGCATTGCGCCGATGTTGATCCCGAAGCGACGTGCTCCTTCGGGATTGTCTCCGAAAGCGTAAAGCTGTCGGCCGATCGTCGTCCTCGAGATCATAAACCAGGTCGCAAAGCAGCAGAGGATCATCACCACCACCGGAAGTGTGAGTTCGACCCACGATCCATCGGCCATCTCGTGTTCAAAGAACACGACGCGCGTCGTCAGCCATTCCGGCAGATCGTAGATCGACACGCCCTTGGTGAAGAACATCAGCAGTCCGAAGAAGATGTTGAAGGTCGAGATCGTCGCTACGATCGAGATGATGTGAAGCCGGTAGACCAATGCGGCATTGATCAGCCCGAGGCCGGCCCCAACGGCCCCCGCGATGATGAAGCCTTCAGCCCAGTTGCCGCCACGCAGCGCGCCAAGCGCAAGCGCCGTGACGTATTGGACCACCGATGCGGCAACGGCGAAGGAGATGTCTATCCCGCCAGAAATCAAGACGACTAGAAGTCCGACGGCAAAGATGATGTTGACGGCCGAGACGTTCAGCACATCAAAAGCGTTCGAGATCGTAAGAAAACGGTCGGTGCCAAAAGACAGCCCGATGCAAAGCACGACCATGACCGCCAGAAGTGTGAATTCGGTTGTGTGTCCAAGGATAAGCCTACGCATAGACGGCAGACTCCAGTTCGCTGAGCGACAACTGTCGCGGATCATAGGTCGCGTGGATCTTGCCCTCGACCATGTGAATGATGCGGTCGGCATTGAAGTAGACCTCGGGCGGCTCGTCGGAGATCAGAATGATCGCCAGCCCCTGAGCCGCAAGCTTGCGCACAATGTCGAAGATGCCCGCTCGCGCGCCGACGTCGACGCCTACGGTTGGGGCGTCCAGGATGAGGATCTTCGGGCCGATCGCGAGCCACTTGGCGATTGCCACGCGTTGTTGGTTGCCGCCAGACAAAGTCCGGATGGGGTCGTCTGGCGTTCCAATCTTGACGCCGAGCGCCGAGATCCAATGGCTGACAACGCTCGCCTTCTTGGTTGGCGAGATCATCCCGCCGGACAGTAGCTTATCAAGCGATGCCATAACAAGGTTGTCGGCGATCGACTGTGGCTGATTGAGGCCAAGCGACAAGCGGTCTTCCGAAAGGTAGGCAACACCAGCACGAATGGCGTCTCGATTGGAACCGAACCTGACCCGCTCACCTTCGATGGTGACCTCGCCCGCCTGTGGACGGTGCATCCCAAAGAGCGTAAGAGCTAGCTCGGTGCGCCCTGCTCCGAGAAGGCCGGTGATCCCGAGCGTCTCTCCTCGGCGAAGATCGAACGAAATATCCTCGAACTCGCCGGCTCGCGTCAGTCCCCGCACGGAGAGCACGACCGCCTCGTTGTCGTGATCGGTAGCGATAACGGAACTGTCGAAGTTCCTGCCGGTCATCAGTTCGGTTACTCGTGACTGCGTCATCTCCTCGACTGGGAAGACACCAACGAGCGCCCCGTCGCGAAGCACGGTCATTCGGTCGGATATTTCGAGGACTTCCGCGAGACGGTGCGACACGAAGACCACCGCCACTCCTGAAGCGGAAAGGTTGCGGACGATGTCAATGAGATAGTCGGTTTCCGATTGGGTCAGCGACGCCGTCGGCTCATCCATGAAGACGAGCCGGGCTTCGCCCACAAGGGCGCGCGCTATCGCAACGATCTGGCGCTGCGCGATCGGCAACTCCTTGAGGGGGAGATGAATGTCGATGCTCACCCCAAGGCGGGCGAGTGCCTTTTCAGCCGCGTCCTCGATGGCACGCTTGTCGACAAGCCCATATTTGCCGTTGACTGCGTACTGGAAGCCTATGTTTTCGGCGACGCTCATTTCGCCGAATAGCGCCAAGTCTTGCCAGATCACCTGAATCCCGAGCGATTGCGCCAGAGTGGGTGTCATGGCCGAGATCGGGTTGCCGTCGAAATAGAATTCAGCACCGTCCTGTGGTTTGTAGACGCCGGTAATCACCTTGATGAGCGTGCTCTTGCCGCATCCGTTCTCGCCAGCGAGACAGTGGACTTCTCCGGGGTTGACCTCGAAGGACACACCCTTCAGCGCGCGTACGCCGCCAAAGGTGACCTTGATGTTCTTGAGTGAAAGCAGCGGTTCGACGCTCATGGAATATCCTCCTGTTCAACCGCTGCTTCAGCGGTCGGCCCCAGGTTTTACATTGTCCGTAAGAGGTCGCGGGGAATATGTCCCCGCGACCTCAGGGCGTGGGTCCCGGGAGGATTAAAGGCCCATGCCAACGAGCTTGTCGATGCTGTCCTTGTTGATGGCCAGCAGTTGGTCGACGATGATGGTGTTGCCCTCGGGATTGATCTTTCCAAGGCCCTCAATGTCGTCGCCAGCCTTCGGCGTCTCGCCCTTGGAAATTCGGTCGGCAAGCGTCACGAAGACCTCGCCAGCCTGCTTCGGGTTCCACATGAAGCCGCCCGTCAAAGCACCTGATTTGATGAGCTTTGCTCCCTGCCCTGGAGAGAACGGACCGATGACGAATACCTTTCCGTCCTTGCGGCGCTCTTCCACCGCGCGACCTGCGCCAATCGGCCCCTGCGAGCCGAATGCCAGGAAGCCCGTGAGATCGGCGTTGGCCGCCATAAGGTCGAGAGCGGTCGAGCGGCTTTTGTCGACGTCTTCGGCAACACCATAGCGGTCGCCCACCAGCTTCATGTCGGGATAGTTGGCCTTGATATAGGCGATCGCCGCGTCGGCCCAAGCGTTGTGCAGCGGAACGGTCAAGGAGCCGACGAACACCGCATAGGAGCCCTTGCCGCCCATCTTCTCGGCGAGGAGCTTGCCATGTGCTTCGCCGAAGCCCTTGGCCGAAGCGAGTTCAAAATCCCAGTCGGCACCGACCTGCTTGGGCGATTCATGCGTGATGACCTTGATGCCGGCCTCCTGCGCCTTCTTGAGAACCGGCTCCAGTACCTTCGCGTCATTCGGCACCACGCCGATATAATCAACCTTCTGCGCGATCAGATCTTCGATGGCGCGGACCTGGAGTGCCGGGTCTGCACTGGTCGGCCCAACCATAAAGCCTTCGACGCCGAGCTTGGCACTTTGTTCCTTGATCCCAGCTTCCATGGCATTGAACCACGGTATGCCGCCGATTTTAACGACGACGCCGATCTTCGGACCAGCGAAGGCGGTGGATGCCAGAAGTACGAGCGACAGACCAAGCGTCGCGGCGAGCATTTTTCTCATTGGATCTTTCCTCCTCCAATAGTGCTGACAAGCAAGATCCGTTCACAGGAACGGTAGCGCTCCCGCGTTGAACGTTTCGGCTCCGACCATCGGAACCTCCTCCCTGTCACCTCCTCTAAGTGACTTGCCATCGCGCACAATCGCTCTTGCAATTGAGCACCATCGATGGTGCAATAACATTAACACGGAACGGACTTTCGTCAAGAGGACCATTGATCTAGAGAAACGGAGCGGTGGAGGAGTCTGCGGATGACGGAAAAAGAGCAAAAGAAAGCAACAATTTACGATCTTTCGGTGATCTCGGGCGTAACCGCCTCGACGGTAGCCTCCGTCCTCAATGGCACGTGGCGGAAGCGGCGGATATCGGAAGAAACAGCCGAAAAGATCCTGTCGCTCGCAAAAGCGCATCGTTACACCGCCAATCGCCAGGCTCGGGCGTTGAGAAGTTCCCGCTCGGGACTGGCCGGACTGCTCTTGCCTGTTTACGACACCCGCTTCTTTTCCTCGATGGCTCAGACCTTCGAGGCGCAGGCACGCAAGCGCGGTTTACTGCCGGTGGTGGTCTCCGGCCGGCGCGATCCTGAGGAAGAACGGCGCACCGTAGAGTCGTTGATCGCGTATTCGATTGATTCGCTATTTATCGCAGGCGCCACTGATCCGGACGGCGTCCATCAGGTGTGCGCCCGTGCGGGATTGCCGCACGTGAATATCGACCTTCCCGGGAAGTACGCACCGTCGGTGATCTCGGACAACCGACGGGGTGCAGAAGCGCTGACCTCGGCAATTATCCGCCACGCTGAAGGAATGGGGCCACTCGGTGCTGAGGACGTATTCATGTTTGGCGGCCGCGACGACCATGCCAGCCGCGATCGCATCCTGGGCTTTCATGCGGTGAAGCGATCTATTTTTGGAGTGGATACCGAGGGCGATATCGAGACCACGGGATACTCGCCGGGCATGACACAGCTTGCCTTCGAGCGGTTCTTCGAACGCCATGGCAGGCTGCCGCGCTGCTTCTTCATTAACTCGTCCATAAATTTCGAGGGGTTGCTGCGCTTCATGAGCCGCCACGGCGGGGTAGCTTTCGAAGATATCGTGGTCGGATGTTTCGACTATGACCCGTTTGGTTCATTTTTGCCGTTTCCTGTCTATATGATCAGGCCGAACACAGCTGATATGCTCGAAAGAGGCTTCGAGCTTTTAGAAGAGCAGGACACGAACCCACAGCTCGTGATGATCGAGCCACAGTTGGTTCCGCCGCGAACTGCGTTGGAAGGGCCGCTCGACGCTTTGAAGGATCCGATTGCGGTACATGACCTCGCGCGTCGATGACGTGGTGAAACGTCTCGATCCGTGGGAGGTGGGAAATCGCCACGCTTTGCGGATGGGTGCCGCCTTCAAAGGCAACGTTTGGTGCGAAGCCGCCGTTCGAGAAAAGTATGCAACGGCCGTGGCTGGCTTGCGACAATTGCCGCCATGGGGCTAATGCACTGAGATGGACGACCTCGCTACCAGGCGATGCAACGTCTCGCACGGTGCCCATAACAGAAAGCATTTGAACAAACGAATACCGTAGCATGTGGTAAGACCTGTACGAATTGCGGTCGCAATAAGCTCTTTGTGGCGTCTTGTTGATCTCGCCGGCTAGTGTGCTGCAGCGAGATTTTCTGCACCAATTGAAACGGGAGGAGACTAAATTGCGTCGTTCAGGGTGGGCGATTTTCACTGTTCTCATCGCGATAGCCGTTACATGGGCCTCACTCGCATTGTGGTATCGCCTGCCCGTTTCGGAGTTGGCCAGAGGCTTTGCTGCGGGGCTATTCTCTCTTTTTGGGGTATTCACAATCACGACATTGTTTGGCCCGTGGCGTTTCAAAGCCATCTTCGCATTCACAGCGGCGATCGCAATTGTCCTGATCTGGTGGAATACGATCCAGCCTCTCAAGAATGCATCCTGGGCACCCGATGTCGCTCGACAGGTCACAGGCGAATTCAACGGCGACCTGCTGACACTGACAAATGTGCGGGATTTCGAGTGGCATGGCAGTACTGACTTCCTCGAGCGCTGGACGACGCGCACCTACGACATGAGCAAGCTTCGGACGATCGACCTGTTCATGTCCTATTGGGCCGGGCCAGAGATTGCCCACGTGATTTTCAGCTTTGGTTTTGAAGATGGCGAGCAGCTTGCGTGGTCGATCGAAGTCCGTCGCCGGGTTGGAGGTGCATTCTCGCCCGTCGCCGATTTGTTCAAAAGCAATCCCCTGGTGATCATCGCAGCAGACGAGCGGGATGTTGTGGGCGTCCGCTCGAACGTGCGTCGCGAAGATGTGCAAATCTACCGCCTGAAAGCATCCCCGGAACAGGCACGTGCGCTCCTGCGCGAGTATGTTGCCGACGCCAATGCCCTTGCCGCGACGCCGGCATTCTACAACTCGCTTACGAGCAATTGCACGACGACGGTCGTCAAGATGATGCGCGTGGTTGGAGGCACAGTTCCCTTCGACTGGCGTCTCATCGTCAATGGCTATCTACCGGACTACGCCTACGATCATGGGGCGTTGGATATGTCAGCGTCGCTCGCTGAACTTAGGGCCGCCGCTCATATTGACCAGCGGGCGCGGGTCGACGCATTGTCGCCGCGCTTCTCAAAGTCGATACGCGTCGGCGTACCTTCGCCACCGCCGGCCGATCCGCAATAAGCGAGAGACGTGCCATTGTTTCGATCGCGCCTTGAAGCTGCCGAAACCTCGAGAAGAGGAAGAGCTTCACGTCGCGGTGACGCAGGTTGGCCAGCGAGACAACACTCCTGGCTTGGGAAGAATGCGTGAGGCCGCGATCTCCCAAGTTACAGGCTGGCGGTCAGCGTTGGAAGGTAAGATGGATGGTTCCGCTTGGCGCCGTTTCAGCTTTGACTGCGTAGCCAGTCTCCAAGCCGCGCAGATCGTCCCATAAGCGGACGCCGCGACCGAGCAGGATCGGCGCAATTGCGACATGAAGGCGATCGACAAAACCTGCTCTCAGAAAGTCACGAACAACAGTCGGCCCACCGCCGATCCGCACATCCTTGCCGCGCGCCGCCGCATTAGCCTGCTGGAGCGCATCAACCGGAGTGGTATTGAGGAAATGGAAAGTGGTACCGCCAGCCATCTCTATGGAGGGGCGAGGCTTATGTGTGAGAACGAAGACCGGAACTCGGAAGGGCGGTTCCTCGCCCCACCAACCACACCAGTTCGGATCGTCGGGGAAGTTGTGGAGCCCGAACATGCCGGCGCCCATGATCTCGGCGCCCACGTTGGCGAAATATTCCTTCGCGTAGTCGTCATCGACGCCGATGGTCCCGGCTCCGCTGGTATCCTTGAGCACGCGCTCACGGAAAGCTCGCGTTGCCACATATGCGCCGACCAGGCGCGGCCAGTCCTCCCCGAACGGGACTTCTGGCGTTTGATCCGTCGTGGTCGCGAAACCATCGAGCGAGATCATGAGATCGACACGAACTGCCATGGGAGCTCTCCTTGCGAGTGGTTGCACCCTAGCCGCCCCAAGCCAGGGCATCGATACTAAGGCAGATGCCTTTATAATTGATCATTATACTAAGGCAAGTGCCTTATTGTCCTTGACCACCACTCCGATGCGTCATAACAATTCGCATGCCCTATCATTCGACCCCACTCGACCTTGCCTTTCATGCTCTCAGCGATCCGACGCGTCGCGCGGTTGTATCACGGCTGGCTGATGGCGAGGTGCCGGTCAGCGTTCTGGCCGAGCCATTCGACATGGCGCTGCCCTCCTTCGCCCAGCACCTCAAAGTACTGGAAGATTGCGGACTGATTGCCAGCGAGAAGCGCGGGCGCAGCCGCTGGTGCCGTTTGGTACAGGCGCGCTTCGACGAGGCGGCGGACTGGATGATAGCGGAGCGCAGGCGCTGGACCGAGCGGTTGGATCGTCTGGAGGTCTATCTGGACAAAGCGGGAGAGGATGATTGATGAAGACCATGGCAACCCTGTTTGACACCTGGTCGCTTGACCGGGAAATTGTGCTGGTGAAGCTGCTCAATCACTCGCGTGACAAGGTCTTTGCTGCCTGGATGGACCCCGCGGCGCTTGCCGAATGGTACGGTCCGGCCGGCCTTAGGATCGAGAGCCATGAGGCCGATATCCGTGAGGGTGGGCTCTGGCGGTTCGACATGGTGGGCGTGTTCGAGGACCAGGAGCAGCGCTTCCCGAATCTGATGCGCTTTCTGGAGATCGTGCCGAACGAGCGGATCGTGATGGACTATGGCACACCCGACCCGGACGATCCCGACCGTTTCCGCGTCACGGTGACTTTCGATGAGCAAGCCGACGGCAAAACAGTGCTGACCTTGCGCCAGCTCCACCCCAGCCCCGTACGGCGTCGGATCGTCATCGGTTTTGGCGCAGTCGAATACGGACTGCAAACCCTCGATGGCCTGGCAGCCTGGCTCGACCGCTGAGCGTTTGGCCTATCAGCCCTAGATCGCCATTGACTTAGGCTGCTACAAGCTTTGCCCGGAGACAATGACCGCAATGGGCCCGGAAGGAAATCGGCCAAGGAAGGCCTGTTTGACGGGAGATTCCTCACGTCAATCCTTTGCTAGTGCACGCGCATCTTGGCCGCGGTTACTGCTTCCAGAAACTTTGCACGCGCTACTTCGGCGTCGACGCGACCGGCAAGGGCGCCCCGGCAGGCATTTCGCGCCTGGAGGAAGGACACCGTTTCACAGTCCTCCCAGCTATCTTTCAGAAACAGGACGGCATCGAAGGCGCTCGATACGAATTCGCTGCCTCGCGAGCCCACTGAGATTTGAATGGGCTTCTCCCACTTGACGATTGACATGACGATCTCCCAACTGGCTCTAGCGACGGGCAAACGTGCAATTCGTGGAAGAGTTCCGTGACCCCTAGAGCGGTCACGAGATGCTGCCGCGAGCGCGCGGACAGTCGACTAGAAAGTGTCGCCGACCGCCCACGCCTCGTGTGCTACCCAGCCCCATCCAATGATCAGCAGATACTAACCTGTTCCCGGTCTTCTCCCTACGTGGTCCAGGTAGCAGTGGTTCAAAAGGAGAGAGAATCCTGCCTGTTGAATTGGTTAGGCTGTGGTTATCCTGTTGATAGGCGGTGGATCGTCTGCTGCCACCGGAAACTGCCCACGCGTCGGTTGTCGGGATGGCGCTGCGGGAGGAACGCCTTAGCGCGTGCCAGCTAGCAAGTTCTCGCGCCCGTCCAGAGTGAGTTCTGGCCCGTGAGCAGTCATCCGGCGTTGCCGCCTTTGCATTCAACTGTCGTCGTGTCTTGGTTGTTCGTCGCTAGAATGCCGCGTAGCTTCGCCAGAGAACATACAGACTGACGCAAAATATCACCCACCTGAAGACCTGCGCGAGGATGTTCCTGTAGTTCGCCAGTCGCGTGGCGGCAATCGTGCCGATGATACCGCCACCGATGCCACCTAGAATGAAATAGCCCGCAGTAAGCCAATCGACAAAGCCCGACGCGGCATAGTTCAGGGCCGTCGCCAATCCGAAGGTGCCGACCGCGAGCAGCGAGGTTCCAATCGCGTTTATGAGAGGCATTCCCGTTGCGACGAGGAGACCGGGCACAATAAGGAAACCGCCCCCTATTCCGAAAAGGCCGGAACATCCGCCGGCAAAAAGCGCAATCAGGCTTGTCTTTCCGTGTGTCCGTATCGTCAGCGACTGCTCGGTAACATCCGCTCGGTTCCTCGTCCCTCGCATCATGAAACTGACGAGCATCATCATGAGGCCAAACATGAAGAGCAAATTTTTGCCGTCGATGAGCTTCCCCAGACTGGAACCCATGTAGGCACCGAGACATCCGGCGATCGCAAAGATCAAGGCGCATCGCCACCAGACATGACCCTTCACCGCATGGCCGGCCAGATTGAGATAGGCATTGGCCGAAACAGCGAGAGCCCCTGTGCCAATCGCGGTGTGCACATCGCGCATTCCGACAACATACACCAGCAGCGGTGTGGCGAGGATTGATCCGCCTCCGCCAATCAAACCGAGAATACAGCCGATCAACGATCCTGAGCCGAGAGCAAGCATGAGTTGCGAGAGACTGCCATCCACGTTGTTACGCGCCCCACGCCGATCCCGACAATGCATCGAGGGGAATTTTTAGATAACGACGGCCGTTCTCCTCGATCGGAGGCAGTTCCCCTCCCCGTATATTCACCTGCAGCGCGTGCAAGATAAGCTTTGGCATGGGCAGGATCCTGTCGCGGGCTTCCCGCAAGCCGATGAAGTCACGTCGCGATTGGCCTGCGACATGCGGGTTCTTCCTACGCTGCTCTGCAACCGAGCTTTCCCAAAGTGCCTGACGTCCTTGCGGCATGTAGTCATGGCCGGTGAAGAGGCGTGTCTCCTCCGGCAGGCTCAGGATATCCTGGATTGACTGCCACAGGCTGGCTGCGCTGCCGCCTGGAAAGTCAGCGCGGGCGGAGCCGCCATCGGGCATGAACAGTGTATCATGGATGAAGGCTGCGTCGCCCACGACGTAGGTGATCGACGCCAGGGTATGGCCGGGCGAATGCATGACGCGGACCTCGAGCTCGCCGATGTTGAATGTGTCACCATCACGAAAGAGCCGATCCCATTGCGAACCGTCGCATGCGAAATCATGCCAGTTGTAGATATCTTTCCAGATCTGCTGCACTGCCGTCACATGCTCCCCGATCGCCGTTGGCGCTCCGGTTTTTGCCTTGAGATAACTGGCTGCCGAGAAGTGATCCGCATGAGGATGAGTGTCCAAGATCCACTCAAGCTTCAGGTCGTTGTCCTCGATATAATCGAGGATGATGGTCGCATTTGTCGAAGCGGTCGTGCCGGACTTCTCGTCGAAATCCAGCACCGGGTCGATGATGGCGCAGTTTCGCGTTTTGGGGCACGAGACGACATACTGGATACTGCCAGTGCGCGGGTCGTAAAATCCGGCGACCTCAGGTTTTTGCATGGGGGCTGCCCTCCGGTGCTGCTCCACGCGCAAAGAAGATCGCCCGGCTCGGATCGACGTCGTAATCCTTTTCGAAGGTCGTCGCGTCAGTTGCGATTGTTGCCACTGAATCGAGAATGAACTGCACCTTCTCGTCCGGTAGCAGCACACTAAAGTTCAGCCGGACAAAGCCGGGCTTCTTTAGTTCGTCTCCCGAGAGAATGGCCTGTCTGATCTCCTCGGACTGCTGTTCATCGATCGACAGCAGTCGGTGGACATAAGGCCCTGCACAAGCGCAGCCACCGCGCGCCTGGATTCCGAAGCGGTCACTGAGCATTCGCGTCACCAGTTGCTGGTGGACGTAGCCGCCCTTCCCGTTTCTCACTCTGAAGGAGAAAATCGGCAGCCGATCGGCATTGGACAGACCGAGCAACTCCAGTTGCGGGACGTCCTTCCAGGCTTGGAGTGCACGTCGTGCAAGCTCGCGATTGCGTATCGTCATCGCATCAGCCCCGATCGCATCCTTGACGATGAATGCGAGGGCCGCACGGATATCACCGACCACATTCGGTGTACCGGCTTCTTCGCGCGATTCGAGACTGTCGCTATAATCATGCGTCTGCGGCGAGACGAACTTCACCGTGCCACCACCCGGCCAGGTCGGTTTCTTCGTCGAAAGCCCGTCGCGCCGAAGGATCAGGATTCCGGAGGCACCTGGGCCACCGATGAACTTGTGCGGCGAAACAACGATCGCGTCGATTTCCGCATCGGCGGCAGGTGACATGGAAATCGGCACATAGGGACCGGCCCCCGCATAGTCCCAAATCATCTTTGCGCCAGCAGCCTTGACCATCGCAGTAATCGCCGCGACGTCGCTGGTGATGCCGGTGATGTTTGAGGCAGCGGACAGCGCGCACACCACCAAATCGGCGTTACCGTGCTTGAGCGCATCTGTCAGCAGCGACAGGTCAGGTCCGCCCGATGGACTCTCGGCTATCTCGACAACCTCGGCACCACTTTCCCGCCAGGGCAGGATGTTCGAGTGATGCTCGTAAGGGCCGACAACAATGCGAACGTGCTTACCAGCCGAAACCGCCTCGGCAATGCCATAGAGCTTGACGAGGCGATTGATGCCAGACGTCGCGCCTGAGCCCGTGAAAATTACTGCATGTTGTTCACTCGCCCCACAGAATTCCCCGATCATCGCGCGTGCTTCCCGGCGCATACGGGTCATGAACCCTCCGCAGTAGGAAGCCTCCGTGTGACTGTTGGCATAGTAGGGAAGGATGTCTTCCAGGATGAAACGCTCGATTTGGTGGAGCGCGCGACCGGATGCAACGTAGTCTGCATAGACCAGTTCCTTCGCCCCGTACGGCCCGTCGATCGTCGCATGCGATCCGACCAGCCCTTCCCGGAGGTTGTCCACGAGGCCGTTGCGTTTCAAACTTCGGCGAAATCTGGAAATTGGGGATTCAGTCTGTCGTGCCGCAGGTTGTGCAAAGTCCACGATCGTTCTCCTTCGCCTCGGGGCGTTGACACCGATCGTATCCTCCTTCAGGCTCAAAAAAGTCACCTAATTTTCGCTAATTTCTGTAAAAGACGTATCATATGAACGAAGAAGCTACAAAAATTGACGATTTTGATATGAAGATACTGAGTGCGATGCAGCACGATGCCAATCTCTCGCAGCGCGATCTCGCGGAGAAGATCGGCTTGTCTCAAAATGCCTGCTGGCGGCGACTGCAACGTCTTCATTCCATCGGCCTGATCAAAGGCGCACACTGCGATATCGATCTCCAGGCGCTGGGGTTAGACCTCACCGTTTTCGTGATGATCCGGACGCGCCACCATTCGAAGGAATGGAGCGAAGGATTCCGCGCGCATGTCGAGGGCCTGCCGGAGGTAATCGACTTTTATCGGATCGGCGGGGATTGGGACTATCTGATCAAGGTCATCACCAAAGGCATGTCCGGCTACGACGCATTTTATCAGAAACTGATCACGAACTTCGACCTTGCAACGGTGACAGGCTTCTTTTCCATGGAAGCGATCATCAACAATCGGCCGGTCGAGTTGAGAAAACTGACCTCCAAGGCCCCGGGATCCACCCCGCCGAAAGTGACCCCGACGCGTGACCGCCTCTAGTGCCTCGGCAACGGACTGACTTCTTCCGCCGGTGTTGCTTTCGCACCGCAAACATCCCCGTGGAGGAAGAAAACGATCAACATTTTCGACCGCAAAAGGACCTCCATTTTGCGGGGCAAGGCAGCGACGCAGGCTCACCCTGCTTCTCCTTCGACGCCGACCGCCTTGCAGAAAGCGGCAGGAAGGTGCCGCCCAACCTCCCCGCCCGTCCCGGGTCTCGCCAAACTCACTCGCACACCCTGGGCTGTCTCGCCCGCCGCGGGTAGGGACAAGGCGTTGCCAGAACGGCGGCGTCCGCCAGCCGTCGGTTGGACGTCCGGCGGTGAGCGAAGTTGAAACGGCACCGAAGGAGAGCCTATTCAGGCGAAGCGATTACCCCTTCGATTCGACGAGGATCACCAGAGACTCCGGCACCACCCCGTCGAAGGCCATCGCATCAGCGGCGGCCTTGCTCTGCATCGCCGCCTGCAAGCCATCCATATCCGCAACGTCCATCATCAACGCCACGCGAGTCGGATCCTGAGGATCAACAAACGTTCGGATGTTGGTAACCCCGAGCGGACCAAAAAACTCCTCCCGCTTTGGTGAGGTGAGCCAGTGTTTCGCGCCCTTTGTGATGTTGTGATAGCCAATAATCGTCGGCATGGCATCCTCCCTGCGACGACGACGGCGGCCGGATCAAGGGCCGCGGTCCATCGCGCAAAGCTACTGTGCCCTGTTTTTGCTGGGTTGTGAATTGGTGGCGGTGGGATGACGGAGTTCCACGTCGCAGAGTTCGTTATGAAAGCCACCCGCAGGATCAGTCGTCTGGTGGCGAATGAAATCCAGATGGCAGGAAGGATCCAGCCGAGGGGACTTCGATATCGTTCCGAGACGAAGCGGATGGTCGGCGAACGCTGAACGCGGCGGCTATCGCCCTGAATCCGATCGGGCGATAGGCAGGATCGTCGCCCGGTTCGCCAAGGTCCTTCGATTTCGGATCTTTCAACGCACTGTCCTCCGGACCCCGCAACGACAAGGTCAGATAATACCAGCCTTCCTCTATGCCCGCCACGGAAGAGGCTGCTGTCCGATGCCTTAGTGTCTCCATTGGACAGACCAACCCGCCACGGTAACCTTGACGACGCGCTGACCGACCCAATTCTCTTCGCGAAGAGAGTGGAGGTGCCCCGATCTTCCGAAGGCAACGCAGACCGTTTCCGGCTTTGTCAGGAGCACATGGAAGCTGCGTTTTCGGCCCTGTTCGACGCCGCGATCCAATCTCGAAGAGGTGACCGCCGTGTTCGTCAAGTTGGCTGACAATCATAAGCAGGCCCTTCTTGCCAACCGCGGTCTGGCGCGCCAACTTTTCGGCTTTGAACAAAGCGCAAGAGGTCGAAACCTGGTGCCGGATCGCCCCTTCAACTATTGCTTCTTGCTGCCAGAGATTTGCTTCTAGCCGCCAGCCATCTTGCTGGTGCTGTCTCGACTATCCATTTGTCGATGCAACGGTGGGGAAGCGCCTGCCGACCTTCCGACCTCCTAAGGAGGAAAGTAGATGATTAGTCTAGCGTCGAGCCGCGTATACCGCAAAAGCCGAGTTACATGGTTACGTCGATCTTTGCTCCTCTCGGATATATGCCGCTCCCCGGGCCTGTCGGAACAGCAATTGCATGGTCTCTAATATAATTTGCGGTTGGGAGGCTGGGTGTAATGAACTGGCACAAATCCGATAGTTTCGCTCCACTGATCCTCGTGTTCCATGGTCAACAAAAATACAGGCAGATCCGTTCGCTTCGGCAAATGGCTGAAGTTCTTATTGCCGCCTGGCCCTCCTTTGACGGTGAGGAATACCTGACGGCTGCGAAAATTTGCCTGGATGCGCACCTTGGCACCTGCTCGGTGAACGAGGCACGGATCGCGTTGATTCGTGCTGCCGCAGAAGCAAATATACCGGTCATCACCGTCGTGCCAACAATCTGCGACGAGCAGTCTTCAGTTGTGGAAGGCGGCGTTTCGTTAGTGAAAGGGGTTCATTCCGCATAAGATTAAACCACGATCGGCTTTGCCCCGACGGTACGCTCCGTTGCTCCGTGCACGCTATCCCTCCACGCAATAAATCGCCGGACAACGCCATAAGCCTACGGAATCTTCCGGTAAATCCAAAGCTGGGCCGGAGGAATATTTCGTACCATGAACGCCAAATGGCGCACCTCGTGGCCGGCGGGAAGTGCCACGACCGGAGACAATAGGCCGTAGGTTATTTGAACAACCGGTCTCCCGACGGGAACGCGTTCCAACAGATCGAGGACGAGTGCCAGCCTCCGATCCACAGGCAGGTGCAAAAGCGGGATGGCGGAGATGACGCAATCAAACTTGGCGGCTCGTTTCTCACCCAGCGTTAGGTCGAGTGCAAAAGCGTCGCCGCATCGAATATCGACCTGTGGGAAAAGACTTCGCAGATGCTGACAGAACTCTGGCGAGTACTCGATGGAGGTAAGGTTTTGTGGTGCGATGCCGCGTGCCAGAATTGCTTTGGTAATCACGCCTGTGCCTGGACCGAGTTCAAGTACGGGTAGCCCAGAACCGAGATGCACAACGCTAGCCATCTTTCTAGCTGTCACGGTGGAGGTCGGCGCAATTGCACCGACAGAAGTTCGATCACGTTTCCAGCCCTTTAAGAAAGCAATTTCATCCCTGAACTTAAGTCCGACACGCTTCCGCATACTCATTCAACTGTCCCTTCATTCGTTACGAAGCCTCATCACGAGCCGTCAGCTGCGAGGCCAAAATGCGCTTGTGAAAATCTTTAGGAGGCGCCGGACACGAGCTGTGGCACCGAGAGGGGCTTCGCGTTGTCGTCAAGAATTTCGAACCGGTAACGATTGTCTTCGTCGCACGATACCGAGTAGGTCAGCCTGTCGACGACGTTGTTTTCGGCGTCAAAGGTAAGAACCTTGGGCTTAAGTTCCGTGATCTTGTGCTCGGCGAGATAGATCGAATTGCAGATGATAATCTGGTCCCCGGGCTGGCATGTGCGGGCGGCGGCACCGTTTAGGACACAGCATCTGGATCCGCGCACACCTAAAATGACGTATGTGGAGATGCGGGCGCCGGAGTTCTTGTTCCAGATTTCCACAAACTCCATCGGAAGGATCCCGGCCTCTTCGCAGTGAGCGGGGTCGAGTGTGATCGATCCGTGGTAATTGAGATTTGCCTCAGTCACATGGATCCCATGGAGCTTCCCGGCCACCAATTTTCGCATTTTGCCCCTTCGCTATCGGTCTTGCCCGCTCCGACCGCTGTCGGCTGTCCGGCACTGTAAAGCAGCCGTCGGAAATTGGAGGCTCGCGTCAGAGACTCAAGAAATAACTTCCAACCAGCTAATTAAGTGGGTGCTATCGGATTGGAGGCGTCGTTAACAGGCCAGAATATGTCGTTTGGGTACGGTTAGGCAATTATTGCGCATGCCAACGACGCCTAGTCGGCGGGCGCCAGTTTGCTTGCCGCTCAGCAACTCGAAACACTTTCCGTTCGCGCGAGCGTTGATCGTTGATCGTTGACCTCGCCTCACGCCCTCATCGAGACATGTGCAAGCCCCTGCGTAACTGGGCCGCCACTATTGATCCACCTGTCGCAAATTCAGGGAAGGCCAAGGAAGCCATCCAGAGGGCTCTTGAAGGATTTGTTCTTCGAGGTCTCGAAGGATGAACGCACCCGACCACCATGAGGCTCGGGTGCCCTCCCTCAGCAAGCCAAGGCGCGCTTTGCTAGATGCTCTGGGGCGGTGCGAAGAAGCAGTTGAGGTAATCTTCGTTAGGGTGAAGACAGACATGAAACTCCCCGTCTCCCGAAGGTAACTCGTCGCCGTAGGGCACGAAAAACATGTGTGGTCGTTTGGCGAGGAAGTGGTCGCCCGGATGCAGGATAATTGAGAAGCCACCGCGCATCTTTCGAACGCGTTCGCGCGGAATAGCATCGCAGTCGCCACCCTGGCCACGCCCCCTGCAGCAAGCTGGAGGGTAGGTCCAGCCGGATTCGGCGTCGTGCGCGTCGGAAGAAATACTCGACATTGCACCGATGAGGATGGTTGCAGCTATCATTGTGAACGACGACGCGGTCATCTGACCCTCCCCCCGATCGTTCAGAACATCGCATTTTACGCCCAAGATGGAGAACGAACAATTCCCGTACCCTGTGTGCAAGAGTTTTGGGATCCGGTTGGACGAGCCGGGGGTAAAAGCCTGTTCCACCCCGACTAGAGGTTTTCGCCACCCTCTAAGCTGTCGACGAACCGAGAAAGGGCTTCCGGCAGCATCTGCCCGTTCGCGGTGGAGAGCGGGGGGTATTCCAGCATGAGTTCCGGTCCGAGTGGGGCGATTCCGAACGCAGGCTCTGTGACGCGAGCGGAGTATTAGCTGCGTGTGATCGCAACTACCCTCTCCTGCCTGCTGTGAGCCGTGATCCACCGCTCCGCCGCATCCCGATGTCGAAACGATGCAAGCTCCAACCGAACTCTCGACCTAGCGGCTGCTTTTGACAGACCAGATTGCAATACCCATCAAAGCAAGTCCGGACATTTGAACGAGTGAAAGCGAATGGCCATAGATTTTCCAATCGATCACAAAAGCCGTCATGGGATATACAAACTGCAGTGCGGCAGTTCGACCGGTGCTTAGGCGAGCAAACCCGGCAAACATTACGACATAGGCAAGACCCGTATGGATCGCACCCAGCCCTGCTAGCCAGGCAATTGTGTCCAAATGGCTCGGCCACCCGTGTAGAACTGGCCACCAAAATGTAAGGACAGCGCCAACTAGTAGCGCGTTTTCGTGGTTCGAATCATATCAAGCAGCCTCGGCGAGCTTATATGACCATGTGTGGATGACGGGATGACGATTGATGTCGTCGATACCGGCCATAATGCGTTCCTTGAGCTCGTGTTTTGAGGTCACCCGGATGTGGCGCAGGACGGAGCGGGCGAACTTGGAGAAGAAGCCCTCGATCAGGTTGAGCCAGGAGCCGTGTTTGGGCGTGAAGGTAAATTCGAAGCGGCCTGCCGGTCGTTTATCGAGCCAGGCTCTGGTTTCTTTCGAGATGTGTGCGGAATGATTGTCGAGGATCAACTTGATGG
>NZ_AZNV01000049.1:0-35676 GCF_000510625.1 Rhizobium sp. IBUN | reverse complement strand
TTGCCCTCAGTGATCTTGTTCAGGGCATCGGCCATCACCACCGCGCCGCCATAGATCGTGTCGAGGTTGTTTGGAAAGCCCGACGTCAGGCGCCATCCAGTACCTCAGGGAACTGGGCATCACCGGCATTGCGGGTGTCTTGGCCTCGCAGGTTTCTGATGCCGAAACCCTCGGCATGTCTCCGGTCGTCGCGGAAGAGGTTACGGAGGCCGATCCGTTCGATGCGGTTGTCGATACCGTCGGCGGGGACATCACCCTTGCCGCGATACGCGCGCTCAAGGACGGCGGCACCATTGCCAGCACGGCCTTCGTCCCCGAGGGCGCCAATGGCGACGGACGGGTTAGGTTGGTCAACGTCATGAGCGGGGATGACCACGAGATGTTGCAGAAGTTGGCCGACGCCGCCGGCCGCGGTGACCTGCACCTGCCGATCGCAAGAACCTTTCCGCTGGAGGAGCTTGGCGCGGCGTACGATTTTCTGGCGACACGGCCCGAAGGAAAGATCGTCATCACCCGCTAGTCGCATCCACGACTTATCAAGCGTTTTCCAATTCCGACGAAGAGGCCCCGAGGCGTCAGGCCTCGGGAGCCGGACAAGTGAGTTTGCAACATGAAAAACGTAACCGGCATGCGCCGGAACCAACCTGGATGGCCATCATGAAAATACTCGTCCTCGGCGCGACCGGCCCAACCGGTCGCCATGTGATCGATTCCGCCTTGAAGTCTGGTGACGTGGTCACCGTGCTTGCACGCAACCCGGCGGCACTGAGCGATTTGTCCGGCCGCATCACGGTCGTGCGGGGAGATGCCACCTCGGCAAGGGACGGCGGAGGCGATGCGCGGTCAGGATGCCGTCATCTCCACCCTTGGGCGGGGCAACTCCCTGTTCGCCAACGGGCTTTTTAGCCGTGCCGCCGCGGCGGTGATCGACGCGGCAAGTAAGATGGATATTTCCCGTCTGGTATGGATGTCGTCCTTCGGTGTCGGAGACACCTTCGGCTCGGCCAATCTTGTCCAGAAGTTCCTGTTTCGCACGCTTCTGAGCGGCATCTACGCCGACAAGACTATTGCGGACGCCGCCATCCGCCGCAGCGAACTGGCTTGGACGCTGGTCTACCCCACCGCCCTTACCAACGGACCGGCCACGGGCGCCTATCGTGCGGCCGAACGGGTCGAGATGAGGGGTCTTGCGAAGATCGGACGCGCCGACGTGGGTGCCTTCCTACACAAGGCGGCACATGATCCCGCATGGATCGGACGTGACGCCGTCATTAGCGACTAAGGCGGGCAGAGTTCTTCGGAGTTTAGGCATTAATTGTGAGATCTCAGGCGACAGAACTGAGTTTTGCCACCTGAGTTCGTTCCGCGGTGATGGGGCGGTCACCCCGGAAACGGATCAAATTGTCCTTGCGTTATAGAGAGCGACTGCGTCGGCTCCCGCAGGGAAATGCAACTGATCGGCAGTGTCGTGTGCGGCAGCCCATACGGCCTGCGCGACGTCAGATTCATTCGTTGTTGCCGGGGGGTTAGCAAACGCCTCAAAGATCGGGGCGGCGAACGAGCCGTATTCCGCAGGGATGAGGTCTTCGATTTTCACGTCTACATTGGCAGTAAAGCGCGTCGTCGGACCATAGCCAGGTTCAACCAGCTTTGCACGGACCCCAAAGTGTGCAAGCTCGTGAGCGACCGAACCCGTGAAACCTTCGATCGCCGTTTTGCTTGCGGTGTAGGCTGCAGCAAGGGGCATTGAAACATAGGTCACGGTGGACGTAACGTTGATGATTGTCCCTTGACGCCGTTCCCGCATCTGCGGGATGACCGCCTGCGTCATGGCCAGAGTGCCGAGGGTGTTGGTCTCGAAAATCTTGCGGATTTGCTTCATCGGCGTCGCCTCGAAAGCGCCGACGACCCCGATTCCAGCATTGTTGACCAGAACGTCGATTGGACCGGCTGCTTTGATTGCTGCAGCAATGCTCTCCTCACTCGTAATGTCGAGTGCCAAAATCCTGAGTCGGTGTGATGCCGGTAGAACGTCGGGGTTGGGCTTGCGCATGGCCGCGATTACGTTCCAGCCTTCATCCAGGAAGTGTCGAGCGGTTGCCAGTCCGTAACCCGACGAGCTGCCGGTAACCAGGATCGTTTTCATGTTTTTTACTCCGATGTTGACGGTGGGTTAGGATGCCATGGCTCGTTGCACACGGTCATTTAAGTGGGGAGTGGCAGGCCCGCTCGGGTGGGGTTGGCGGGCCTGCACGACAGGCGCATGACAAGGGGGCGATCTCGTCATGCGCAAACTTACATTCGGTAGCCGCCCGAAACCTCGATGTTTTCGCCCGTAACCCATCCGAGTTCGTCCGAAAGCAATGTTGCGATAACCCGCCCGATATCGGATGGCTCACCAAGCCGCTGCAGAGCGGTTTCCGCCGCAATGCCCGGTATGACTTCAGGAAAGCGCGCGAATCCATCATTTCCTAGCCTCGTGCGGGTCGGGCCGGGCGCAACGGAGTTCACGCGGATTTTGCGCGGTGCAAACTCTTTTGCCATATACCGTGTCAGCGTAGTCAGTCCGCCCTTCATGGCGGCATAGGCGGAGAAGCCGGGAGAAATACTCGTCGGTAAAGTCGAAGAACTCGTCACATTGACGATCGCGCCGCCGTCCTTGAGAGAGGGAAGAAACGTCTGGGTCACGAAGAAGTGCCCCTTGAGGAGGACGCGGTTCCTTTCGTCAAAGGCGTCTTCGCTCGTATCGGAAATTCGCCATAACCGACATTCCCGCGTTGTTCACGAGGTAGTCGAGCTTGTCGATCTGCCACTCCTGATTCAAAGTCGTCAGAACGCTCCCGCGGAGCTTTTTGATGCTTCCATCGAATTCAGGTCCAGATGGAATACCGCCACCTTTCCGCCACGTTTTGCTGCGTCGTCGACAAGCTGACGGGCGCCCGCCTCGTTATTGCGGAACGTGCCGATTACGTGGACACCGCGATCGACGAGGGCAAGTGCTGTTGCATTTCCGATGCCAGAGCTGACGCCGCTGATGACAGCGATCTTTGTCTGTTGAGGACTTGATCCGGGCGTAGCTGCTGTTGTCTCCGCTTGCGCCATCGCACTTGTCGAAATCGTCCCGGCCGCGTACTTGCACTGATTCCCATGAGAACTGATCGTCTGTTCATTTGAAATCTCCCTGTTCACGAACGGGAAGATACGCAATCTTGGCGAACCAATAAATAACGATAAGTCCTCATTTAATTACCAATCGTCCAGACGGATGGAAAATTTGAGCGCAAGGTAGCGACGTAACCGCTTAGGAGATCTGCCTGGCTTGGGGGGCCAGATGGCTGACCGGTCGGCAATACCGGGCAGCGAAAACAAATTGCTGCCATCGATGGATGGCAGGCAATCTCAGGGTCTACGTGGAGCTGTCACTGTTCCCGAGACGCGCAAACTTGCCCGGCGAACACCCAAGGCGTTTGCGAAATGCCGTGCTAAAAGCACTGGCAGACTCATACCCGATCTCATCGGCAATTCGGTCCAGTGTCTTGGCACCTTGTAGAAGCGAATCCTTTGCAAGGGCCATGCGCCAACGCGCGAGGTACTCGATCGCCCCGCAGCCAAGCACCTCTCCAAAGCGAGCAGCGAATGCCGACCGCGACATCCCGGCAATCTTGGCAAGCCCGGCTACTGTCCAGTCTCCCCTGACATCGGCATGCATTGCGTTAAGGACTTTCGCAAGCGTCGGATCACGCATCGCTCGAAGAAGCCCAGCCCTGTCCGAATTATCGTCAAATCCGCGCCATCGCAGCGCCTCGACAAGTAGGATCTCCAACATCCGTTGGAGGAGCATCTCTTTGCCCGGTTCATCATTGCTGCATTCTTCCGTGATCAATTCGATCAACCGATACAAACGCCCACTTCGCCCTTCGGACGCCGGTATCAGAATTCGAGATGGGAGCAAGGCAATCAACAGGGGAGCGTTTACCTTTTCAATGCTGAACGAGCCTCCCAACGCAATGTAATCGACCTCGCCTTCCTGATCGCCGTGTCTAACTGCGTTGGCCATCGGAATTCGAAGCTCCCCTTCCATTCCAGGGCGGCTGCTCAGCGTGAATGCGGGAGTTGTTGGAAGCAGGAGAAAGTCACCAGCTTGCAAGTGTAAGGGTTGTTCGGTTCCGAATGTGATCCAGCATTCCCCGCGGAGAATGATTGTGAAACCAGGTGCGTCATGCGACGCGTATCGGACCGCCCATTCGCCTCTTCCGCTAATCGGTTTGGCGACCGCGGTACTCGGTCGTAACAAAGAAATTACATCACTGAATGGATCCATAGCGGACGCTCCATAATATAGTAATTCAAATGTATTCTCTCTCGTCCAGAGTGTCACCATTCGATGCGTGGATTTCATGCCTCAGTTCGAGGCAATTTCAGTTAGAGCCGACACGCGGCTCACTGCATGGGCGGCAACCGCATACTCCGAAAAGATTGCAACGAGAGAATGAGTCGCGTGGTGATCAATCGCGGCATCGGTTACTTGTCGGGCTCACCGCAGACGACCGTAGCCTTTCGATTCGGGGGCAGACAGAGCAGGTTCTAGCTAAAGTCGATATCGAAAAGGCATGGGTCGAGAAGCGACCGCCTTTCTCGATCAGATCGTCGGGGACGACGTCACCATCGAGCTGCATGCATTCGACAAAAAGCATCTCATTTTCGCCATCCATCAGGCGTGCTTTCGGGGAACTATGTTCAGCTTCTTCGAGATTGCTATCCGTGCTACCTCACGTCTGGTATCGCCAGGTAGCAGCTGCCTTTCAGATAAAAAAAGGGTGACGATCTAGATAAGTCCTCGACATGCCTCTAGAGGGTGGTGCCGTTGAGAGTTCGCGCCGCAAGGGTAAGCAGGGCTCTGTCGCGTTCACCCTTGCGGGCCCCCAAGACGTTATCGTAGTTCGTTCCGCCCACCGGTATCTGGTCAACATGGGCCCCTTCGCCCTCTACCAGCACCGGAAACTTGGCAATGTAGGATTGAGCTACAGGGCCTTGTACGAAATTGGAATGCGCCTCTTTGCTCGTCCAACCTTCTGTAACAAAAACGATGTCCTTGTTGCTCGCCGACTGCCCCACCAGGAACACAACGCAGTCCGGATTTGTGAGTGCAGGCGCTTCAAGCAGCAATTTGACAAGTTCGTCGCCCTTACCGGGCTTTGCTGCATAGTAGCGTGAAAACCGTGCTTCATGTCCGCCGCTACGGCGCTAATGTTTCCAAAAACTGGCAACGCGGCTGCAAGCACGCGGCAAATATGACATTCCTGAGCTTCATCTTTAACCCTTCCGTGTAGTAGAGCTATCAGATTCCACACATTAGACGGCGTAACGATAATAAAACGTCCAAAAAAGATTATCAATCGGCCAGAAATGAGCTTTGATTTGAACGCGATGACTTGCATCGCCCCAGCTGAATGAGTGTCGCCAAACAGCAAGATTGACTTTAATATGTATCTGCTTTAAACAAATACAAATAGATGGGAGTTCGGGCTATGGCACGCGGTGTGAAATCGCGCGCGGCTTCATCAAAGGGAGGAACAGAATGTCGAAATTTTCGCATATGCTTGCTGGCGCCGCTACCGCAATGGCGCTCATGACAAACATTGCCGCCGCGCAAGACACGGTTGGTGTAAGCTGGCGTTACTTTCAGGACGAACGCTGGAAGATCGACGAAGCGGCAATGAAGTCCGTGCTCGAAAAGGCCGGAGTTTCCTATGTCGGCATGGATGCGCAGGGCGACCCGCAAAAACAAGCAGGAGACATCGAAAGTCTGATTGCACGTGGCGTCAAGGTGCTTGTCGTCGTAGCCCAGGATGCCAAGGCCATCATTCCTGTTATCGACGAGGCCAAGCGCAGCAACATCGCCGTCATTGCCTACGATGCCCCAATCGACACCGGCGATGTCCTTTATACAAGCTTCGACAACGTGGCTGTCGGCCGTGTCATGGGCGAGGCTCTCCTGAAAGCTGTGCCAAAGGGCAACTACGTTGCGATGGACGGAGACCCTGCCCAGACGATCCAGCAGGTTTTCAAGAGCGGTCAGATGCAGGCGATCCAGCCCGCAATCGACAGAGGCGATATCAAAATCGTTGCCCAGCAGAACGTTGAGCAGTGGAAGCCGGACGTTGCGCAGTCGCTCATGGAACAGGTCCTGACAGCGACGAACAACAAGGTCGATGCAGTGCTTGCGATGAACGACAGCATTGCTAACGGCGTGGCAGCGGCACTCGCGAGCCAGGATCTACTGGGCAAGGTTGCAATCTCCGGGCAGGACGGCGACAAGAACGTCCTCAACCGCATCGCCAAGGGCGAGCAGACGATGACCGTCTGGAAGGACGCGAACGCACTTGGAACGGTCGCGGCGAAAGCTGCCGTAGAAATCATCAAGGGCACAAAGATCGATGCGGTGACGGGGGTAAAGCCTGGCAAGACATCAACCGGCGCTTCGCAGCCCGCAATAATTCTCGATCCCATCGCCATTACGCGTGACAACCTCGAACTCGTGGTCAAAGCCGGCTGGATCTCGAAGGACGTGCTTTGCAAAGGCGTGACGAAGAACCCGCCAAAAGCCTGCGAATAAACAGTCCCAGCTGGAGTTCTGTCATGACATCCATTCTTCAACCTGCGTCCAGCTCGACGAAGCTTTTCCCCCGACTGCTACAAGCGGTCGGGGGAGGGGGCCGCGACACGCGCCTTGTGGCGATGGTGTGCGTCCTTGCTTTGATATGGCTTTGCGCAAACATCCTTACCAACGGCGTATTCCTGTCGCCGCGAAACCTGTTCAATCTCTCGCTGCAGGTCTCGGTCGTGGCCATCATGGCGTCGGGCATGATCCTGGTCATCGTGACGCGACACATCGACCTCTCGGTCGGATCTCAGGTCGGCTTTCTCGGGGTCCTCGGTGGTCTCGTGCAAAGCAGCTGGCTCCCCGACAGCCCGCACGCCTGGTGGATCTCCTGCCTCGTCATGCTGTCGGGCGGTATGGTGATCGGTTTGATCCAGGGCGCGCTTGTCGCCTACGCGCGCATACCCTCGTTCGTCGTTACGCTGGGTGGCCTGCTCTTCCTGCGCAATGCTGCTTATGAATTGAACGATGGCACCACGATCGCCCCCCTAAGCGCGACGTTCCAGAATCTCGGCGGGGGACAGAACGGGGTACTCGGAGCCACCCTGAGCTGGGCTGCGGCCGGCGCGGTCACCGCCTATATCGTCTTCAACCTTGTTCGCAGGTACCAGCGCAAAAAGTCCCTTGGCATACAGAATGCTTTAACGGCATCCGACATTTTTCCTGCGGCACTCTGGTGCGTTTGCGCATTCGGTCTGGTGGCAGTCATGAACAGCTACTATCGGCCTGGAACGACAGAATCGATGGGATTGGCCGTCCCCGTTCTCATCCTGATCGCGGTGACGATGCTTATGACGGTGATTGCCAAGAAGCACAGGTTTGGACGCCACGTGTTCGCTGTCGGCGGCGATCCACTCAGCGCGCGGTTGACGGGTATCAATACCCAACGCGTCGTCCTGAAAGTCTTCGTGCTGATGGGGTTCCTGTCTGGATTGGCCTCAATCGTTCTCACGGCCCGACTGAACGCCGCAGCGAGCGGAGCGGGCACGATGATGGAGCTCTATGTGATCGCGGCAGCAGTGATCGGTGGGACGTCGCTTGCCGGAGGAGCCGGTACAATTCTTGGTGGCTGCATTGGCGCCTTGATCATGCAAAGTCTTCAAAGCGCGATGGTCCTGATGGGAGTTGAGAGCCCGCTGCAGAGCATGGTGCTTGCTGGCGTTCTCGTGCTCGCCGTCTGGATTGATACAATGTGGCGCGAAAGGAGGCCATCATGACGACCCCGTTGCTGGAAGCCAGAAACGTCAACAAGGCATTTGGCGGCGTTCACGCAGTCGAGAATGTCAGTGTATCGCTCATGCCGGGCGAAGTCGTCGCGCTACTCGGCCATAATGGTGCTGGCAAATCCACCTTCATCAAGATGCTGTCTGGAGTCTTTCCCGCAGACAGCGGCGAGATCCTGATCGACGGCGAAACCGTTGATATCCGGTCCCCCCATGATGCACAGGAACTGGGGATCGAGACGATCCATCAGACGTTGGCGCTCGCCGATAATCTTGATGCGGTCTCTAACCTTTTCCTCGGTCGGGAGCAGACCGACCGCTTTGGTTTCCTCGACACGGAAGCGATGGAGCATGGGGCACGAAAGACGATAGAGCGCATGCGGTTGAGGATACCTTCTCTGAACGCGTCCGTCCGATCCATGTCAGGTGGTCAAAGGCAAGCGGTGGCGATCGCCCGCGCACTTCACTTCAACGCGCGTATTCTCATCATGGATGAACCGACTGCCGCCCTTGGACCCGAGGAGACGAAAAACGTCGGCATCCTGATTAAGGAACTCAAAAAGCAGGGTCTGGGTATTTTCCTCATCAGCCATGACATGCACGATGTCTTCGCGCTGTCGGACCGGATCACCGTGATGAAATCCGGATGCGTTGTCGGTTCCTATCCGACGCGAGACCTGACACAGGACGACGCGCTCGAAATGATCATCCTTGGCCGCAAGCCGGCTCGCCTTGCCGCGACGGCATGAGGCATACCAATCCGAGAATGGAAAGAAATATGACAGTCAAAGCACCAAACTTCAGTCTCGATGGGAGGGTTGCCCTCGTAACGGGCGCGGCGCGTGGCATAGGTCGCGCGATCGCACTCGCCTGCGCCGCCGCCGGGGCCGATGTGGTCATCGGTGTGCGAAACTTGGAGGCGGTTGCCGATCTCGTTGCGGAACTGAAGACCACTGGCCGACGCGCCCTCGCCGTCACGATGGACATCTCAAACAGTGGTCAAATCGCCGAAGCGGTTGCCGAAGCTGTCGCGGCGTTTGGAAAAATCGACGTGTTGGTCAATAACGTCGGCGTGGCGCCGGGAAACCTCGCGGAACTCGTCGACGAAAAGGCGCTTGACCAGATCCTCGATGTTAACATCAAAGGCACCTTCCTCGTCACGCAAACGGTTGCCCGCCATATGATCGAGCGGAAGAGCGGTCGCATCATCAACATCAGTTCACAGGCCGGGACCGTCACGCTTCGCGGTGAAGCCCTGTACTGCATGAGTAAGGCGGCTATCAACCACTTGAGCAGATGCCTGGCAGCCGAGTGGGCGCAATATGGCATTACGGTCAATACGGTCTCGCCCACCTTCATATGGACGGATTCGACCCGGCCGGTCCTTGCCGATCCGGATTTTTATGCACGTACCGTGGGCCATATCCCGCTCGGGCGGATCGGTGATACCGATGACGTTGTCGGAGCCGTGGTCTACCTCGCATCCCCTGCCGCATCCCTTGTGACTGGCGCCAACCTGTTGGTGGACGGGGGATGGTCGATTGCATGACGATGTCCTTCGCTCAAACCTTTGCCTGCACGCTGGCATCTGCTAGTGCGTGGAGGTGTATTTTAAGCAATGATTCGAGTGCGTTGCCGGTGCCTGACAACAGCTCCTGATCGACATGCTGTCAGTGGGAGGAAACTTGACGACGAACAGTGTCTTGAGACACATGAATGCGGTGCGTTGTCTGCGCGTCCTGCGCCGAGACGTTCCTCTGTCGCGCGCAGATATTGCGCGCGAACTGAACGTGACGCGCGCGACCGTCGGCAATTCGATAAAGCAGCTTCTTGCAGAAAATCTCGTTATCGACCTCAACGAAAGCGCCGAAGCCAATGGAGCTGGGCGCCCCGGGGCTCTCGTATCGCTCAATCCGGCAGGCGCCTACTTTATCGGTCTCGATATTTCCTCGGCCGAGATCAACGCGGTCCTGATCGACTTTTCGATGCGCGTGGTTGCCAAGCGGATCGTGTCGATTGCCGACCGCTATCAAGAGCCGAAGCGGGTGATCGAATTGCTCGCCGCCTTGCCGAAGGAACTGGTTGACGTATCAAAGGTCCGGGCATCGAGGGTGCGCGGGGTCTGTATTTCCGCGCCGGGTATCGTGCGCGACGGGAAAATCATTTCCGCCCCGTGGTTGAGCTGGCGAGACGTCGACGTCGTTTCAGCCATGTCGGAAGCGATGAAGCCCTCGCTGCCGCTTCAAATTTGCAATGACGCAGTGGCTCTTGCAAGCGCGGTCGCCGCCGACTCGTCGGAAAGCGATCTGAGCGACGTCCTGCTGTTATTGCTTGCGCAGGGTATTGGCAGTGCCCATTTGCGGCAGGGACGAGTCGTCGAGGGTGCACACGGCCTTGGAGGGGAAGTCGGGCACATGGTGATGGGTGGGCGGCCCCAAATGGCGGCCACACATACTTTCGAAATCCTCGCTGGCTACCAAAGATTTCTGCCCTTCATCGAGAATGGTGTCCCAATCCCGGAAGGTCTTGCCAAACTCGTGACCCGGGAAGGATCTCCAGCTCTCGACCAGGCTCTTCATGAATGGGCCTTGGGACTGGCGACCGGCATCCTTAACCTCATTCATATTCTCGACCCGAAAACGATCGTGCTGGGTGGGCCACTCGCCGTCCTTTACCCAAAGGTGGCAGAGCGCGTCGAGAGCCTCCTCTTTGAAAACCTCGTCCACGGCTTCAACGTCCCCCCTATCTCCGTTGCCCGGTTCGGTGGGGATGGAGCTGCCATTGGCGCTGCCGCTCTTCTTCGCGAGAGCCTCTTCGACCTTCCCGAACTGCCTGCCGTTTAATTCGACGCGGAACGCCAAACGGGTTTGACTCCATATTTGTATTTGTATAATACAAACGCAAATAGCCAGCCAGTGGAGGAAACAGATGCTGAAGCTAATCGATCCCATTCTCTCTCCGGAACTGCTTTACGCTCTCCGAGCGATGGGGCATCGGCACGATATTGCTATCGTCGATGCGAACTTCCCGTGCGATCCCGGCGATGATCGCCTCATCCGTCTCGACGGCGTTTCCGGGCCACGGGCGCTGGAAGCCATCCTCAAGATCTTTCCACTGGAAGAACAGGAACCGCATGTGGCATGGCGCATGATCGCTCAAGGCGATGCCGCCAAGATCCTGCCCGTTTTCGAAGATTACAGTGCCGGCCTTGAGAAAACGCAGGGCAGGGCGGTCGAACTCACCGCAGTCGAGCCGGATGAATTCAAGGATCGCGTCCGCGCCGCCCATACGGTCGTGGTCACTGGAGAGCGACGCTTCTATGGCAGTGTCATTCTGCGCAAAGGTGTCATTGCGCCCGAATAAATCGGAATCCACGCGGCAATCCAACGTCAGGTGTCATCTTGCCCGATCTTCTCGCCTCTTCTTTCGACGCCTTCCTTTTTGACATGGACGGAACGATCCTCAACTCTATTGCCGCTGCTGAACGGGTTTGGGGCGCTTGGGCTTGGAAGTTCGGGCTTGATCCAGAAGTGTTTCTACCCACGATCCATGGGCGCAGGGCCTTCGAAACAATTTCTTCCCTCGGCCTACCGGATGTCGATCCGCAGGCCGAGGCTGCCGCCATAACACATGCGGAAATCGATGAAATCAACGGTATAATTGCAATCGGCGGTGCGCAGCATTTTTTGAGCAGCCTCCCATCTCACCGATGGGCCGTCGTGACCTCTGCGCCATCCGCACTGGCCAAAAGACGGATCGAGGCGGCCGGATTGCCGACACCAGCGGTATTCGTAACAGCCGAGGACGTACAGAGGGGAAAGCCGGCGCCTGATTGCTTCATTCTGGCCGCCGAGCGTCTCTCAGTCGAACCCGCACGTTGTCTGGTCTTCGAAGACGCCGAAGTGGGGATTGCCGCCGCAACCGCGGCGGGTTGTCAGGTCTGCGTCATTACCGAGACGCATAAGCAGCGGATGAAGGTGAACCACCACCAGTTTGAGAATTACGAACGCATCAAACCGAAGCTCGTTAACGGGGCCTTGGGGCTACTGTCATTCTGATCATTGAGCGCGTCCGGCGTCTATTTTCGGACGACCGAAGACAAGGTTTTCGTCTACGGACAACATCTGCTTGTGCAGCATTGATGCGCCGCCGATCGCAGGGCCTTCGCGGCCAAGCGACGAGAGTTTTATTTCCGGGATCGGATGCCCGTCGAGGAGATTGCGCGCCACTTTCTCGAGCGTCTCTTCACGGCAAAGGTCGAAAAGTGCTGCGACCGGTCCACCGAGCACGATCCGCGTGGGATTGAAAATGCTTGTCAGGGTCGCAATTCCTCTTCCGAGATAAAACGACCAATCCTTGAGTGTCGATAGAGCGCTTTTTTCCTGTCGCCTGGCCGCTTCCATGAAAGCAGGAATGTCATCTGCCGAGCCACCGTGAAAGCGGTAGCGTGCAAGCACAGCTTCGCGCCCGATGAAGCTCTCGAACGATCCCGAAACGGTTGCCAGTTCAACGAAGCCCTCGTCCCCCAGTATGATGTGGCCAAGCTCACCGGCATAGCCGTCCTGGCCCCGGAGAAGCTGACCGGAATTTACAATCGCCCCACCGACGCCGGCGTCCAGATAGATGTAGATCTCCGTCTCGCCGCGCTCATCCTTAGACTGGTAGATCTCGGCAATGGCGAAGGCGTTCGCATCGTTCTCGGCAATCAGCAGGGGAATTTCCTGCAAGCGCTGCTGTAATCGCTCCAGGATCGGTTCTTGCCGCCATCCCAAAATGGGCGCTCGCAAAACAGTGCCATTGCGATCGATGACACCAGGGGCGGTCAGGCATAGGCCGCGGATGCGATAATCATTGCCGAGCCTTTGCCTGATATTCTCAACGACATCCACTAACTTTTGCACCACGAGGTCGGGGCCTGCCTCAAGGAGGCTGAAGTCCGCCGTCGACTGTGCGATGAGCGACGCCTCCATGTCGAGAGCGACGACGTTCATGCGACCGACGCCGATATCTGCGCCTATGAACATCCCATAGTTTGGGTTGATACGAACAAACGTCCCGGGCCTGCCCGTGCCGGCGCTTTTGTCATCCTGTGAGTCGTCTTCCACCAGCAATCCTTCGTCAGCCAGGCTGGCAACGATGCTGCTTGCCGTCGAGCGAACCATGCCCAGCTCTTTGGCGATATTCGCGCGGCTAATCCGGCCATGGCGAAAAACAACATCCAGCGCCCTGACTTCATTAATGTGCCTTACGGCGCGCGGCATGGACATTGGTGTTCTCCAATAAAATCAGACTCACAAAAAGAGATGTACAATCAAGGAAGTGACGAGCGCATTCAAGCCCATGGCCAGTCCTGAGAAAAGGCCCGCCACCGGGTCGACCGAATAGGCACGAGCTGTGCCAATTCCATGCGATGCAAGCCCTACGGCGAACCCTCTCGCACTATAATCGCGTATCTTCATCGCGTTCATCAGCGGGGTCACGACGACGGCGCCAGTAATGCCGGCCATGATGACGACGGCCGCGGTCAAGGCCGGATCGCCGTGCAAACCAGACGAGATAGCCATGGCGACCGCCGCTGTGACAGATTTTGGAGCGAGAGAAGCGACGACCGTTGGATCGAAGCCGAAGAAGCGGGCCAGATAAATCGTGGAGGTCACCGCCGTCAGGCTTCCGACGAAAAGCGCCACGACCATCGGAATAAGATTGGCCCTGACCAGATGGAGCTTCTCATAAAGCAGTATACCGAGCGCCACAGTCGCTGGCCCCAGCAGAAAATGAATGAACTGCGCGCCGGCGAAATAGGTCTGATATCGAATGTGGAAGATGGAAAGCAGACATGCGATTGTCGCGACCGACAGCAGCACCGGATTGACAAGAGGATTGGCGGGAAGCGCGCTTGCGATCCTGAGCGCGATTATCCAGACACAGAGCGTCACGGAAAGCCACGAGAGCGGGGACGCTGTCAGGTAGACCCACAAGCCTTCATCCATGGCTTGCCCCTCCGATGAGCCGCTTTATCGCCAAATAACACCACACGGTGACGATCAGCGTTGCAACTGTCGAGATGGCTATCGTGACGAAAAGCGCCAGGCCTCTTTCAGCAAGGAGGTCCAAATGCTGGATGATCCCAACGCCGGCTGGGACAAACAAGACTCCAAAATTAGCCAATAGCATATGGGATGTGGGCACGGTTGGTTGCATCAGTCTGCCGATTGGAGTTCTTCGAGAAGCAATCAGAGCCCCGAATATTAACGCCAGGCCTATAACCGGCCCCGGCACGAGGCCGCCAAGGTAGTAGGCGATGATTTCACCAACGAGCTGAAATATCAGCAGCAACGTGATTCCAACCAGCATTGTTCGGCTCCACAACAAACTAGCTTGACTCATAAACTTTAAAATGTTTGTTTTCAATCGAAACAAACGAGAGGAGTGTCGTTTGTCGAAGATCCGGCGTGGCGCCGGTAGGTTGGAGGAGGACTACATGCGTTTATCGTTTAAAATGCTTGCCCTGACGGCTGCACTGACCGCATCGGTCAGCGGCCATGCGCTTGCGGCTGAAAGCGTGGAGGTGTTGCACTGGTGGACATCGGGCGGAGAGGCTGCAGCCGTGGGTGTTCTGAAGGACGACCTGCAGACGAAGGGCGTCAGCTGGCAGGATATGCCGGTCGCAGGCGGCGGCGGTGAAGCTGCAACAACCACTCTCAAAGCCCGGGTCGCCGCCGGGAATCCCCCGACGGCTGCTCAGCTGCTCGGAATGGCTGTTAACGAGTGGTCCGAGCAGGGTCTTCTCGGCGACTTGACCTCGGTGGCTCAAAAAGAGGGATGGGACAAGGTCGTCCCGGATCAGATCAAGCAGTTCGCTGTTCATGATGGGAAGTGGCAGGCCGTTCCGGTTAACATACATCGGCCCAACTGGCTCTGGATCAATGCCAAAGTGTTCAAGGACAACGGGCTGGAGCCACCGAAAACTTGGGACGAGTTCAACGCGATTGCCGAAAAGCTCAAAGCCAAGGGCATTACGCCCCTTGCGCATGGCGGACAACCTTGGCAGGACACGACGATTTTTGACGACGTGGTTCTGGGGCTCGGCGGGCCGGACTTTTACAAAAAAGCGATCATTGAGCTGGACGAGACGGCGCTCGGCTCGGACACGATGATCAAGGTCTTCGATCAAATGCGCAAGATCCGCGGCTATGTCGATCCGAACTTTTCCGGCCGCGACTGGAACCTTGCAACGGGAATGGTGCTCAAGGGCGACGCAGCGATGCAGCTTATGGGCGACTGGGCCAAGGGCGAAATCGTCAAGGCCGGCATGAAACCTGGCGTCGATATCCTCTGCGTTACCGCACCAGGCACCGAGGGCTCGTTCCTTTTCAACACGGATTTTCTCGCGATGTTCCCGGTCGGTGCCGACAAGGTCGATGCACAGACCAAGCTTGCATCGAGCGTCATGTCGCCTGAATTTCAGCAAGCCTTCAATCTCGTGAAAGGATCGATCCCAGCGCGTTCCGACGTGCCGGGTGACAAGTTCGATGCCTGCGCTCAGAAATCCATGGCCGACCTGAAGACGGCCGAGAAGGCCGGCACCCTGATGGGGTCGCTTGCTCACGGCCACGCTGAGCCCGCGTCGATCCAGCGTGCGATCTTCGACGTCGTGACCCAGCACTTCAACTCGGACATGTCGTCCAAGGATGCCGTGTCTGCGCTGATCAGCTCCATCCAGGCTGCGAAGTAACCAATTCCTCCCTGCCCCTGCCGTCGAGAGGCGGCGGGGGTATCCTGCAGCGAGGTTGCGCACCCGTCCGATCAGGGGACGCCGACCTGTTCATTCCGAGCCAGCAGATGTCCTTTTCAAAACGCCTCGGCAAGGTAATGCCAGCAATCGTCCTGTCGCCATCGTTGGCGGTCATCACGGTCTGCGTCTATGGCTTCATCGCCTACACGGCGCTGTTGTCCTTCACCGGATCAAAGATGTTCGCCAACTTCACTTTCGTTGGGTGGCGACAGTATGGGAGACTTTTTGAGAACCCCCGATGGATCACAGCCATTGAAAACATGGCGATCTTTGGTTGTCTCTATATCATTGGAGCGACCTGCCTTGGCCTGCTCATCGCCATCCTGATTGATCAGCGTATCCGCTTCGAAGGTGTGTTTCGGGCTGTCTTCCTTTACCCGATGGCACTCTCATTCGTCGTCACGGGCGTCATCTGGCAGTGGCTGTTGAACCCGGGCCTCGGCTTGGAGCACATGATGCGCGAGCTTGGCTGGGCGTCTTTTTCGTTTCAGTGGCTGATCGAGCCCGACCGCGCGATCTATACGATCGTCATCGCCGGCGTCTGGCAGGTAACCGGTTTCGTCATGGCGCTTTTCCTTGCCGGCCTTCGCGGGATGGATACCGAGATCCTTCGCGCTGCCCGCATAGACGGGGCGCCCATACACAAAGTCTACACGCGCATCATCATTCCCGCCCTTCGGCCAGCCTTCCTCACGGTTTTCGTGATCGAGGCGCATCTAGCCATCAAGAGTTACGACCTTGTGGTCGCGCTCACGAAGGGTGGTCCTGGCGTGTCCACCGAACTTCTGTCGACGTTCATGTATTCGATGACATTCACGCGCAACGAGCTCGCGGTCGGCGCGGCCAGCGCAACCGTCATGCTCGTCACTCTGGCGAGCATCATCATCCCCTATCTTTATTCGGAGCTGCGCAATGAGCCTGCGACTTGATGCGGAAAGCGCCGCGATCCTATCGAAGGGCACCGACATTAAAGTGACCCGTATTCTCGGCCAGAGCTTTATCTATGGATGCCTGATTGTCGCGGCCGCGGTTTTCCTGGCGCCCCTTGTTTCCATGATCTTCACGTCCTTGAAAAGCATGGACGAAATTCGGTCCGGCAACATTCTGTCCTTTCCGAAAGCGATCACGTTCGAAGCATGGAAGCACGTCTGGGATTCAGCATGCATCGGCGTTACGTGCGGGGGGCTGAAGGGCTATTTCGGCAACTCCTTCCTGATTGTCATACCGGCCACATTGCTGTCGGTAGGCTTCGGCGCACTGAACGGGTACATTTTTGCAAACTGGCGGTTTAGGGGCGACAATATCCTCTTCGGCCTCGTCCTGTTCGGCTGCTTCATCCCGCTACAGATCGTACTGATCCCGATGGCCGGCCTCCTTGGGCAATTGAAGCTCGCCGGCACGATACCTGGTCTCGTTCTCGTTCACGTCGTATACGGGATTTGCTTCACGACGATGTTTTTCAGAAACTATTTCGTGACCGTGCCGGCGGAGATCTTCAAGGCAGCACGTATCGACGGGGCCGGATTCTGGGCGGTGTTCTTCCGTATACTACTGCCGATCTCCTGGCCGATCGTGATGGTGTCCATGATCTGGCAGTTCACGGGGGTCTGGAATGACTTTCTGTTCGGGGTCTCGTTCGCATCCGGCTCAAGTCAACCGGTGACGGTCGCCCTAAACAATCTGGTCAATACATCAACAGGCACCAAAGCTTACAACGAAGACATGGCCGCCGCGATGATCGCCGCGCTACCCACCATAATTATCTACGTGGCGGCAGGGCGGTACTTCCTTCGTGGTCTGATGGCCGGTGCAGTGAAGGGATAACGACGATGGCCAACCTGGCGATCAATCACATCAACAAAAGCTTCGGGAGTCTGACGGTCCTGAAGGACATCAACATCTCCATTGAAGACGGGGAGTTCCTTGTCCTTGTCGGTCCTTCAGGCTGCGGAAAATCGACCCTGCTCTCCATTATTGCGGGACTGGACGAGCACACATCGGGCTCGATCACCATCGATGGTAAATCTGTTCAGGGCCTTGAACCGAAGGAAAGAGACATTGCGATGGTGTTTCAATCCTATGCGCTCTACCCGGCAATGACGGTCGAGCAGAACATCGGCTTTTCGCTGGAGATGAGAAAGATGCCGAAAGCCGAAAGGGTGGAGCGCGTCGGCACGGTTGCAGATCTGCTGCAGATCCGCCACTTGCTTAAGCGGCGCCCAGGCCAGCTCTCGGGCGGGCAGCGTCAGCGTGTTGCCATGGGACGAGCGCTGGTTCGCGAGCCGAAAATCTTTCTCTTCGACGAGCCGCTATCAAACCTCGATGCCAAGCTGCGTGTGGAATTGCGCACCGAGATCAAGAAACTGCACCAGCGGCTCGGAGCAACCATCGTCTACGTCACACACGACCAGATCGAGGCCATGACGATGGCGACCCGGATTGCCGTGATGAAGGACGGTATACTGCAGCAGTTCGGGACGCCCGAAGACATCTACGATCGGCCCGCAAACGTGTTCGTCGCGACCTTCATGGGGTCGCCGCCCATGAACCTGCTCCCCGCCGTAGTCACTCCCGGCTCCCAGAGCCTCTCCATTAAAGGCGCTGATACGACTTTGCCCGTCCCCACCTCAGTCATCGACATGCCTGCCCCTGGCAGGGAGGTGCTTCTGGGCCTCAGGCCGGAATGGATTTCACTGGCGACGGACGGCAATTCCTCCGATCCAACACTGACGCTGCATGTGGATGTCATCGAGCCCACTGGCCCGGACGTGTTCGTGGCCCTGCGCACCGGTGAGCGCGAAATCATGTCGCGCCTGCCCACGGGCACCCCGGTCCGGATCGGAGAGAAAGCATCCTTCGCACTCGACCTATCAAAAGCAGTTCTCTTCGACGCCGAGACCGGCGTCGCTCTCTAAACGCTAACGACCCAAGGAGTTACCAATGCCAGCAAAACAGGAAAGACGCCTTCGCGTCGGCGTGCTCGGAGCCGGTCAGATCGCCCAGGCAGCGCATTTCGAGGCCTGCACGAAGGCCGCAAACGCCGATCTCTATGCTATCTGCGATGTCGCGGACGATCTGCGCGAGCGCATGGTGATCACCCACGGCGCGCAAAAATCATACAGCGATTACGACAAGATGCTGGCTGATCCCGATCTCGATGCCGTCATCATCGCCACGGCCGATGCCTTCCACGTTCCGGCCTCGATTCGAGCACTGGAAGCGGGCAAGCACGTATTATGCGAAAAGCCGGTCGGCGTCACCGTCGAGGAATGCGTGGAGCTGAAGGCCGCCGTCGAAAAATCCGACAAGACCTTCCAGGTCGGCCACATGAAGCGCTTTGACGCAGGTCTGCAGGCTGCCAAATCGTTCATCCGTGACGAGATGGGCGATGTGATCGCGCTGAAGGCTTGGTATTGTGACAATACTCACCGCTACCCAATGACGGATGCGGTGCAGCCGCTGATCGTGACCAGCGCACACGCCAAGCGTCCCTCCACGAACCCCAAGGCTGATCTTCGCCGCTACTATATGCTGGCTCATGGCTGCCACCTGATCGATACCGCGCGCTATTTCGCCGGCGATATCGTCTCTGTGAACGCCCGGCTTTCCGAGCGCTCCGGCATCTGGTGCTGGTTCGTTGAAGTTGAGTTTGCGTCCGGCACTCTTGGCCATCTCGATCTGACGGTTCAGGTACGCATGGACTGGCACGAAGGGTTCCAGATCTATGGCAAGAACGGCAGCATTCTCGGAAAGACGTACAACCCGTGGTACTATAAGTCGAGCGAGGTTGATATCTTTCGCGAGGCGGATGGCGCGACCCACCGGGTTCTCGGCGCCGACGGTCACTTCTACCGCCGCCAGGTCGAAGGCTTCGCACGCACTATTCTCGATAGTGCACCTATGGAAGGTGCCGACATCAACGATGGGTTGGCCTCGGTCCAGGCTATGGTTGCTATTGCCCGCTCCGCTGAAAGCGGGAAATCTGTTGCACTTTCCGACGTCACGGGTGGCGTGTGATGAAGCTCGGGATATTTGCAAAGACCTTTGATGGCAACGATCCCGAAACGGTCCTCAAGGCTGTCGCGGCCGCCGGGTTCGTCTGCGCGCAATACAATATGGCGTGTTCCGGCCTGCCATCCATGCCGGAAGACATTTCGGCGGCGCAGGCCAGGGCGGTAAGCGGTGCAGCAGACGCTACCGGCGTGGACGTTGTCGCTGTGTCCGGCACCTACAACATGATCCACCCCGACCGGGCTATTCGCGCCGTCGGTCACGCTAAGCTTGAGATCATTGCGCGCAATTGTGCGGGCATGTCGACCGGGCTCATCACGCTGTGCACCGGCACGCGCGATCCCGTCGATCAGTGGAAGGAGCATCCGGATAATAATACGCCAGAAGCGTGGCGCGATCTCTTGGAAGCCATGGAAACGGCGGTCGATATCGCCGACCGCTACGACGTCGATCTCGGCATCGAACCGGAGCTTGCCAATGTTGTAAATTCGGCGGCGAAGGCTCGCCGGCTCATTGACGAAATAAAAAGCCCGCGCATCAAGGTCGTGCTCGACCCGGCCAACCTCCTCGTCGAGATCGCAACCCTTGAAGAGCAGCGCACTCTCGTATCGGGCGCCATTGACCTTCTCGCCGATCGCATCGTCATGGCCCATGCCAAGGATCGCAATCCGGACGGCAGCTTCGCGACAGCCGGCAAGGGCGTGCTCGACTACAGCCATTACCTCCGCCGCCTCAAGGGCATCGGCTTTGAAGGCAGCCTGATCACCCACGGTCTATCGGCAGGCGAAGCGCCCGGCGTCTCCACTTTCCTGAAAAACCATCTGCAGGACGGAGCAACCTCATGAGCAAGGCCATCGGACCCTTCGAAACCTCCGACGGCACGTTGCTGAATGTCGACGCAGCTGGCGAAGGGCAGACCGTCGTCTTTCAGCACGGCCTTTGCGGCAATGTTGGCCAGACGCGCGAAGCCTTTCCGACCGAGCCGGGGCTGCGCCGAATTACGGTGGAGGCGAGGGGACATGGCCGCTCACAGCCGGGCGCGTTCGACAAGCTGTCGATCGCGACGTTCGCGGACGACATTGCAATATACATTGAACGCAATCTGCGGGCGCCCGTGGTGATCGGCGGCATTTCGATGGGGGCGGCAATCGCGTTGCGACTTGCGGTCAAGCGGCCCGATCTCATCAATGGGCTCGTGATTGCTCGACCTGCGTGGGTTGTGGAGGCCGGGCCGGAAAACATGGCGCCAAACGCGGAAGTGGGCAGGCTGTTGAAAACCATGCCGCCTGAAGAGGCAAGGGTCGCCTTTCTCGACGGACCGATCGGCCGCCGCCTCGCAACGGACGCGCCTGACAATCTGGCATCGCTTGCCGGTTTCTTTACCCGGGATCCGACCGAGGTGACCGCGGCACTCCTAACTGCGGTTTCCGGCGACGGACCTGGCGTGACGGAAGCTGAGGTTCGCAACCTTGATATTCCAACCCTGGTGATGGGTCATGAGAAGGACGTGATTCACCCGCTCACCCACGCCCAGACACTGGCCCGCATCATACCCGGTGCGCGCCTCGTTCAAATAACGCCCAAAGTGGAGAACCGGGAGAAGTATGTTGCCGACTTCCGGCTTGCGATGGGCAATTTCCTGAAGAGTCTGAGACATGAGCAAGCCTGACAAAAACTGGATCGCCGATCTGCCGAGAGACCGATTGATCGCGGAATTTTCCGTGTGGTCGGCCGATCTCGTTCGGCTTGCCGATGATCTCGCGCGTGTGGATCCATTCGTTGATGTCCTACATATCGATGTCGCCGATGGTCACTTCGCGCCTGCGATGCTCTTCTTCCCTGATCTGGTCGCGGGCGTGCGCAAGGTTTCCTCTCGTCCGATCCATGTTCATCTAATGGTCGCCGACAACGTACTGCTGCCACAGATCGAACAATTCGTCGATGCCGGCAGTGATCTCATCAGCATTCACGTTGAGAACGAAGCGGTGGCTGAAGCAGCGATCGATCTTCTAGACCAGCGCGGCGTTGCATCCGGTATGGTGCTGCGGGTCGAGACCCCCATGGACCGTATCGCCAAATATGTCCCACGCCTGGATTTCGTGACGCTGCTCGGAACGGCCATCGGCGTAAAAGGGCAGGGGCTCGATGAAAGTGCCGGTCCGCGGCTTGAGGAAGCCGGCCGGATCATCGCGGCCAGCGGCGCGACGCACCGCATCGTCCTTGCCGCCGACGGCGGTATCCGTGAGCATACGGTACCGCTGCTGCGCCGGGCAGGCGCGGAGACAGTCGTTCTCGGCTCTCTGGCTTTCAATGCTCCATCGCTTGAAGAGCGGATGGCGTGGCTACGCGCACTCTAACGCACGGTATGAACATGCATCAGATCGCCATCGGGATAGACTTAGGGGGAACGCAGGTGCGTGCGGCCCTCATCGACAAGCACGGCACGATCGTTGCGCGCATGGAGGAGCCAACCGAGGCCCAGGCGGGGCCCGAGCGAGTTCTTTCGCAAATTCACGGCCTGACCGAAAGACTGCTGGCCGCAACCAAGTCTTCCGTGGTCGTTGGTATCGGCGTCTCGACACCGGGTCCGATAGACACCGTCAGCGGCATCGCGAAGGATATTCCGACCCTTTCAGGCTTTGCGGATTTCCCGTTGAAAGCGGAATTGCAAAAGCGCTTTGCCTTCCCCGTAAGCCTCGAGAACGACGGCATTGCCGCAGCCATCGGAGAATGGCAGTTCGGGGCGGGCAAAGGGCTCGAAAACCTTGTTTACATTACTGTAAGCACGGGCATCGGCGGGGGTGTCGTCGCGGACGGCCGCGTGGTGCGCGGCCGCAAGGGCATGGCCGCGCACATCGGCCACATGTCGGTCGAGCCCAACGGCGCCCTGTGCCCATGCGGCAATCATGGCTGTTTCGAAGCCTACGGTTCCGGCACCGCATTCACCCTGCGCGCCCGGACGCGTGCAATCGGCTGCGAAGAGACGATGTTGGGAAAATACGGTAGCGAGATCCACGCGCGCGATGTCTTCGCGGCGGCGCGGAACGGCGACTCCCTTGCCAAGATATTGATCGACGAGGAAGCGGAGATTCTCGGGCGCGGGTTTACCAGCCTGATCCACATCTTCAGCCCCGACATCGTCGTCATGGGTGGGGGGATTTCGCACGAGTTCGAACGCCTCCAGCCCGGCATCCAGGCCTACATCGGCCAATGGGCAATGCCGGCCTTCAAGGATGTAAAGGTGGTGCGTGCTGCCCTCGGCCAGAATTCTGGCCTGGTGGGCTCGGCTGCGCTTGCCTTTCTAGCGAAACGCCCCGAGGCGGATACCTTCGCGCTTGCAGCGCACCATTGAAAGTAAGAGGGAGAAGATGTGCTGACGATTAACAGATTGAGCCTGGCCGACGCCCGCATTCTGATCAAGGGTGCGCGCAGGCGGGCGGAAGAAATTGGGGTGCCGATGTGCATCGCTGTGACGGATGAATCGGGGCAATTGATCGCGTTCGAACGCATGGACGGCGGCAAGATAACCAGCACCGTCATCGCACAGGACAAGGCTTACACGGCCGCCGGCGCCAAGCGAACGACAGAGAGCTATGGAGAAGCGAGCCTGCCAGGCAAGCCGGCCTATGGCATTAACTCGGCCATCGGCGGACGGCTGCTGGTCGTGGCGGGCGGCATCCCAGTGATCGTCGACGGTCAAGTTGTCGGCGCCGTTGGCGCAAGTTCCGGCACGCCCGCCCAGGACAGCGATTGCGCGCAGGCGGGAATCGAGTTTTTCCTGCGCGGCGCCAGCGCCTGAAGTGCCAGCCGCTTTGAATAAAGCCTACCTTATCAAATGCTTATGCCATTTAACTTATCCCGTCCGCAGTTCGATTCCTTTCAAGAGCTCTGCACTACTCGTAGTGCGGAGCCAGTAATCGGGAGCTAAAGCTGTCACTCGTTTCTTAGCCGCCATGATCCTCATCAAGCTGCTTGCCAAACCTCATTTAGAATTCTGGCTGCCAAGGCTGCCTTGTCCTGCGGCAGAAACCTTCCGTAGTGCTGCTGGATCATATCTGGCGTGTCCTGGATTGCATAACTTGCCTGCTCATAGGATCCGGTAAGCTTCAGAATATGCGTCGCGAGCACATCGCGCACATTATGCGGCCCATGCGGCAATAGTCCCTTGATCGCCCCGCGACCTGTGTATGGATTGTATATTCCGTAGCGCTGGATCACGAGTCGCCAAGCTTCGTAGAAGGTCGTCTGGTTGTATGATGCATCGGTGCTGCTTTGCTTCACCGTTTTCACGAAGAAGGTTCTCGGGTCATCAGTCTCGCCAAGAAGGACACCGCGGTGGCGATCTGTGTATGCATTCAGATAGTGGTAGAGGTCCATGAGATCGGGCAGCACCAATCGGAATGGCTTTGCTCCGAAGAATGAAGAATTCGAGTTCTTGAATGCGTTCGAGGGGATCAAGACCTCCCGGCGATGATCTCGCTCGCTCCATCGGATTTCACCGCGCCTCATTTCTTCAAGCCGCCGTTCGGACGTTGGAAAATGACCTCGCGGGCACAGCAAAAGCTGGCGCAGATTCTTCTGACGAAGCCCAAGATGCAGCCCGAGCCTCAGAAGGAGGAATGAGCGGACCGATTCCGCCGCGGCGCGCGGGTAGCGATCTTTGTCCGGCATCCGCAGCAAGATTTCCTCGGTGATCTTCCGATACTCTGCCAGTGGACTAGGCGCTTCTAAAACACACATGATCGGTTCGAACGGATCGCGATGCACGTGCATCACCCTCTGAATCTCTTTGATCCGGGTGCGCGCGTGTGCGTGAAAAGCATCGCAACACGCGTGCCAATCGCGCTTAGCGAGTGCGACATCCTCTGCTGTTATGAGCCCATTGATAGGGACCAAGCGGTCAGCCAGTTCCGGATGCTGGCGAAGCCATCCTGTTTCTTCCCGCGTGAGGGCGAGCGAAATGCTGAGCATATCAACCTCCCACGCTGTGAAAAATCCGCGTCGGCGCTCTCGCCATTGGAGGTACCAATACCAAACAGATGGAAATACAAGCAGGCCAAATGTCAGGCTCCCGAGTGCCAAGCCACGTCCTGCTACTTCTCCCTTCGGCGATGCTGCCAATGCGCCAAACATCAGACCGAGATGTTCGAGCTTCTGGGAGGCGGTTTCCTCTCCCCAAACGCCGTTTCTCTGAAACCCGATTTCCGTCAACGTGGCAGTCTTGAACGTGATTAAGCTCGCCATCTCGAGCGTCAACTGAGGTGGGGCGTCGATCACACCGGATAGAAGGTCGGGGTCATCTATGTCCCCGTGGCCCGTGAAAGTGTTGCCATGAGATTGGAAGGGTTGAGTGCTGGTTCTTCCACCATATGCCATAGCAGGGAACCGAATTGCGTAGCGCTGCTTTGACGCTGCTGCCTGGAAGCGCCGATAGTCGGTGGCTCCACTGATCACGACCCGGCGGACCCACTCCAGGATCTCCTCCCTCTTTTCATGCGGGAGTTTGTTAAAGTTGTCCGGCAGATGCCATGCGAGCCGTCGTCGCTCCGCTGGCGAGATATTTTCGCCGACGTCATGGCCGGATGCGGAACGTGATTGATGAGGCAGCTTTTCCTTGAAGTAGCCCGTCGGCAACCCGTATCGCTGTTCAATGCGACCGAGAATTTCGAAACTCTGTAGGCTGCGTGGCAATTTCGTGCCTTTCAGCCAACTCAATACTGTCTTGGTGTCAACGTCGTCGCCCGGTCTGATGACCGCTCGATGGAGATAATAGTACGTTTCGCCAAAGCGCTTGAGCTGCAGCGCTAATGCCCCTTGGAATGAAATAGGATCGTCGGTGACTGCAAACAGTGGTCGTGGACTATCCTCGATGGGGGCTGGTTTGGGCCCGGGCTTCGCACTTTCGTGTTCATCAATGCTTTTCCTCTGAGCCGCCGACCGGGGACTAATTGGCTTTCGGGTAGAGCGGATATCAGCGCGAGCGCTTATTGACTGGGGCGAACGGCCACCGTCGTTTATCCATCGAATGATCGCATCGAACCCAAATTGGCCAACACGCTTCTGCTTGCCGGTCAGTGACGCAGAAAAATTGCAAGCGATTGTGATTTCTGACCAATCTACCAAAGTGCCGCGCATCGGCGGGAATTGGCAGCGTTCAACAAGCGCCTGCATGTAATCAGTTAGTTGTTTTAGATCGGCCGCGGTGAAGAGCGGTGCAAGCCGGAGCTCGCTGAAACTGAGGAGTTTGCGTCGAAAAGCGTCGGATGTTGGATACGTGACCATTCAGGTTTCCCTTAGCGATAGACATGCCAGCCCGAGGGGTGGCGTGCTAAGGATGAAGGGTTAACGGTTGGTTAATTTCAAGCTGGAGCCAACGTCGAGCAGGAAGCTCAAAGCCAAGTGATGCAATCACCTGACTTTGGAGGTTGAAGCTACGCGGGATCGCGGCCGAAAGGCCAGCGAGATGCCGACTAGAACACGGCTCAAAAGATTTGGTGCATATGATTATGACGGGTGGGATGAACTAAAGTGAACTGCGGCGCATATGCACCGCAGTTCATGTCGATTTTGCTCGGTAGCTTGGGCCTCGATCACCGACGCACAGCGATCGTGTTCACCAACTCGAAAACTAGCATCGTTTGCGGGAAGTTGGCCGAACAGGACTACGTGTCGTTATCCGGTGAGGAATCGTACTTCGCGTACGCCTCCAACATCATTTGCGTGTATTCACTCGTGCTCGAGGTTAGCTCACCTAGTCCCGGCCAGTGGAAAGGTATGGTAGACCACATCGTTTCGAGTTCGACCTCAATTCCCAGCTGAGACGCTACAATCAAAGCCTGAATGGGTTCTTTGTCGTGCGGCCACAAATCCTCCTCAAGCGAGATCCACACGTCATTGTCGTCATCGACTGTGATTTCGGCATGAAGCGCGCCCAGTCTTTCGCTGATGTTGGTTGCATCATCAAGCAAGGCGCTTCGAATGAGCAGAGTGATCTTCTCCGCATTTGGCTCAAGTTTGGGTCTGTCATCGACAACCCGGAAATCAGGCTTGTCATTGTCTTTGGCGCTGTCGGTTTTCACTGGCGAGAGAGAATTCCCTTCATCTTCGCACCAGAACGCCGTGTGGAAGATGTCGAGTGGGGATGCGCCGCAACCGGGGCAATGCCAGAGGTTCTGAGCGATTTGAACACCGGTGATTTTTCCATCGCAATGTAGGCAGTACCAGACTGCAGACTCGTCGCCCCAGAGCGGGTGACGAACAACGCCGTCATGGTCGGGTTTCGTGGACCTTCGGGGCCAATCCGTAGAGATCTCGCCACGAACCCGATCAGCGCGATCTCTCGCTAGGCTAAGCGCCTCTTGGAGGAATTCCGGATCAAACACCGGGTATTTTCCATCGTCTTCGGTGACTGTCTGGACGATCGGCCGCGCGCCAGGATTTTCAGGCACCGTTATGCTCCACCCGTCTCCCATCATGATGATGTCGTGCAAAGTCACGAGAAGGCGATATGGGTGATCGCCAATCATGCCATGCTCGGCGTCATCTAGAGCGCATCCACTTTACTCGGGGTCATATCCGCAGGATTTGAAGTAGTTGGCGCACTCCTGCGGCTCGAACATAGTGACAATCTGGCCGACGGTGTCCCATAACGCCTCGACGGTTCGCTCGGCTTTGGCGCGCAACACCGCCTTCAGTTTGGCGAATGCCTTCTCGATGGGATTGAAGTCCGGGCTGTAGGGCGGGAGATAAAGCAATCGGCATCCCGCATTTCCGATTGCATGCCGCACGCCTTCCGCCTTGTGTGCGGGCAGGTTGTCCATGACCACAATATCGCCTGGTGCCAAGGTTGGAATGAGAACCTGTTGCACATAGGCCTGGAACGCGACCCCGTTCATCGCACCGTCGAGGACCATGGGCGCGGTCATGCCCGAGAGCCTGAGCGCTCCGGTAAACGTCGTCGTCTTCCAATGCCCGTGTGGGATCGGGGAGCGGCATCGCTCTCCACAAAGGGCCCGCCCGCGAAGCCGTGACATTTTTGTGCTCAGGCCGGTTTCATCAATGAAGACGAGACGCGCCGGATCGAGATCGAGCTGGCCGTCGAACCAGTCTCTGCGCTTCAGGAGGTCGGGACGCTCCTGCTCCAATGCATGTGCGGTCTTTTTTTGAAAGTCCAGCCGCGCTTTCGCAGCCAGATATCAAGCGCGCTGCGGCCAATGGATACGGCTCTCTCCTCACTCAATCGCAGAACCATCTCGTTGAGCGTGATGTCCTTCTCCTCTTCGATCATGCCGACGATGTAGTCCTCGTGGGCATCGAGACGCGAGCCGCCGCGTCGGCCCTGTTTCGCCGGGGTCAACCGACCCTGCCGCGCACTCGCAATCCAGGCGATGGCCGTCGAAATGCCAATCCCAAATCGTGCCGCTGCTGAACGCGCCGACATGCCATTCCGTGACGCAGCCAGGACGCGGCTACGCAGATCATCGCTGAACGCTCGGGTCATATTGCCTCCGACCAAATCACCAGTCGGAGCGATGGAATCAGAATTCGGACAGTAAGGGAATCCTCAACCCGATTCCGCGTTCATCGGACGCGCTCTAGGTACGCCGAGCGGCGAGCCATTGCATCGGGGTGCCCCGCTTGAAAATCTGCTGCCGGAAAAGCATTTGCCACGAAGGCTTCGACGCCCGCCATCTGTTCGGAACTGGGCCTCCAATCCTTCTTGTTAGATGAGACGAGTTTGGTCCAGTCGGCGAAACCCAGTTTCTCCGCAACCAAGTTGAGCGCTTGGTTTTGGGTGATCCGCTTGGCGCGCGCGTATCGTTTAGCGAAATGCTTAAGGCGGTTGAGTTTTGTTGCTTCGGTCATATCCATGTCCTGAAATGATCCGACCATGTGCCCGCTAATGGTCAGACCATGCCTGTTGGCATGGAGTGACACTTCAGTATGGAAAACGCTGACATAGCTTTGCGTGGCGGGCACACCGGCCCGCGAGTAGGGCCGCATCTTGTATGGCAAGCGTCACGACTTCAAGCCGATACGTATTTTTCCCACAGCCATTTTGGAAGGGATGCCAGCCAAACAAGTTAGCGGGTTTTTCCATGTTTTCAGTATGTTGGTTTTATCTGGGCGATTGATTTCTATTCATCCCATCAAGGCGATAAACACACGGCGCCTCCAGTTTATCACCTTCTCCAGCTTGCGAATAAGATGCATCGCAATTTCAAAACGCATGGCGGCCGATTGGTCAGAAACAGGTTTGCTGATGCCTTTTTGGTCGTGCCCAATTTGATCTGCAATCTCTAGAAGCCGCCCGAGATCGTATAGGAATGTCAAATCATAGTGTATCGGCGATCTTTGGTGTCGCGTAACGCAAGCTTTCTGAACTGATCTGCTTTTCGGGGCAGAAAAGGTCGCACTGCGTTATTTGGGTCCTGATAACCTGTGGTCCGAGGATTGAGGTCTCGGCTGCCTCCTGACCTCGCGTGAAAAATGGCTTGGTCTTTCGATTAGGCGTGCTTCAGAAAAGTTGTGAGGTGCGCTCTAAAACGTCGCTTGAAACGGTTCAAATAGTCTTATCTTTCAATTACTTTATGCGCCTAAATATTCCTTGCAATTTGTCGGGTGTTTGCATATATGTTGTGTCGGGTTTTTGTAAGGAGCGCCGATCATGCGCCGGTCCAAGACGCTGAAGCAGAAAATTGAGAGCCGCGTCACAAAAACGAAGAAGACAGATGTCTTTGTTCCAAAAGACTTTGCCGACCTCAGCGGCGAGGATCAAGTCCTGCGTGCGCTCAGGTTGCTTGTGCGTGACGGTGCTTTGCTGAAGCTCGGCTACGGGGTCTACGCTCGCGCTATTCGATCCAGGATATCGGGCCGACTTATGGTCTCCAGCTCCAACGGTTTCCACAGCGCTGCAATTCAGGCGCTGAACAAGCTTGGAGTTGCCTGGGAGCAGACTGAAAGCACGAAGGACTACAATGAAGGGCGATCTACGCAGATTCCCTTGAATCCGACAGTTAAGGTCAAGACGAGGTTTAGCCGCCGTCTATCAGATGGTCGCGCGGAGCTTCGTGTTGAGCGATAGGCCAGACAACAGGACGCTCCTAGAGGTTCAGGAGCACTTCAATCTTCCTTCTTTAGCGCTGGTCGAAAAGGACTGGTTTGTCGTCAAGGCTTTGGCTGCCATCCACGATGTGGAGGTCGATGGGCTGACTCTGGCTTTCGGTGGTGGGACGGCACTAGGCCGTGCCTACCGCCTACTCGAGAGGATGTCCGAAGACATCGATCTTCGCATCGTCGGAAAGGCGGACCCGTCTCGAGGCGAACTTAAGCGTCTAAGAGCTGCGGTGAACGATCGACTGGAAGGCGCTGGCTTCAAGCTGGAATCAGATGATGGTGCAGCTGTAAAGAAGCACTACGTCGTGAAGCAGAACGATCGATACGTTCGTTACGATTTGCCGTACGAACCAATTGCAAAAGGCGAAGGCGTTCTACGCCCGGAGATCAAGATCGAGATCGCCGCCTTCCCGGTTTGCACAGAGCCACAGAGACTTTCCGTCAGTTCGTTCGTCGCTGAAGCAACAGGGGCCGCGGCAGAGGCGCAAGATGTTGCGTGCGTGAGGCTTGTAGAGACAGCGGCAGACAAGTTTGTTGCACTCGGCCGCCGTGCCGGCGCTGCGTTCGCAGGCGTCGAGGATTTTGATCATACCCTCGTTCGTCACGTCTACGACTTGGCACGCATGGATGGGCAATATGATCTAGATGAGGCGGTCGCGATAGCGCTCGGAACGATGAAAGAAGAAGCCGCAACACGCGGCCAGAAATATCCCGATTATTCGAAAGACCCGAAGGGAGAGACTCTTCGCGCTTATGAAAAGATATCGACTGATGAAGATTTCGCCAATCGCTACGCGAAATTTCTAGACCATCTGGTCTATGGACGCCGGCCCGATTTCACGACCGCTTTCGGAGCCGTCGACAAAATCATCAAAATAGTTCGGGACGCCTGACGCTCAGTCGACCTCACTCAGAGACGCCACCCTAAAACGTTGAGAAGTTTTTTAGCTCGAGCGGCGCAACCGTTCGGGAGAATGGCGTCAATAATACATCTTCTCTATACAAGACTTGAAGCGGCACGTACCGCTTTGGGGCGTAGAAACCCCGAATACAGCGGCTGATATCGGCCGGAACGATATTTGACGCCGGTGCTGGGGTCCGAGCGGCTGACCGGTGCGTTGCTCGACAGGCTGACCCACCACGTCAGCATCTTCGCCATAACTGTCTGCAATTGCCCTTACCAGCTATTCCGAAAGTAACCAGCTGCTCTGATTGGACAATTTAATCCAAAAATAGCGATTGAACGAGTGGGTCAGCGGTTTCCAATCCCATCGCGGCGAAGTTATTGACTGATCGCCTACGGCTAAGAAGCTGCTCTTCAGCGAGCCGCTCCGTTTAGCTGATCGTTCTGTCAGTTGCATCTGCGCGAACCCCGTTTGAAGGCGGCTGGGCCTCTAGCAGCGCGGTCAGGAACATAGATCGGTTGGTGACGTTCGCTCGCCACAATCCAACCCTCAGGCAGGAATTGCTGTTCTCTTGACCGACAAGGTTTCGTTGACTGACCCCGCACACTCTATCCACTGCTCCGTTTCCAGACCAGCCGCAGCCGACCCCGAGGGTTTACCCGGAAGTTGGACCCTGCTCCTGATCACGGTGAACAGAGCTGCCGTGGATCGGAAAAATTGGCGGACGCAAGGCCCTTGTGACAGGTGTCAACTCCGGAGTTGGCCGCGCAGCAGCAATTGCTTTTGCGCGGGAGGGCGCCGATGCTCGAATGGCGCTGCGGCGGCGATCCTAAACGTTTACATGCGTCAGCTTATCCGGGTTCTTGACGATATAGATCGCGAAGATCTTTCCGTCACGAATGCCCAGAGCTGTTGTTTGTAAAACGCCAACGGGATCAAGGCTTACAAATCCTGGTAAGCCGTCGATAATCGCGGTTCGCAGCAAGGTCGGCGCAGTTGCGGCCTTCCGCTGAGCGGAAACGAACAGTCGCAGTGCGCGTTCCTGGCCGCGAATGACTTCTCGGAACGCCAGCACCTTGCCACCGCCGTCGCTGTGTATCTCGACATCGCGCGCAAGCAACGCCGAAAGTGCGGTGACATCGCCGTCACGCGACGCAGCAAAAAAAGCGCGCGCGATTCCGTCAGCCTCTGCCGGCCCCACGCTGTACCGTGATCGTGCGTTCTGAACATTCTTGCGTGCGCGCGAAGCAAGTTGCCGAACGGCGGCCGGGTCACGATCAAGCACGACGGCGACCTCGGTCAGCGCTACGTCGAACACGTCGTGGAGCAGGAAGGCTGCCCTTTCAAGCGGCGAAAGTCGCTCCAACGCCAACATCAGCGTCACAGTTACATCGTCAGCAACGGCTTCCTGCGCATCAGCAGGCTCGACCAATGGCTCCGGCAACCATGGACCGACGTATATTTCGCGGCGTGCTCGCGCAGACTTAATCCGATCCAGGCATAACCGGGTGACGATGCGGGTGAGATAAGCGGTCGGGGTGCGGACTTCGTCTTTAACGCGTTCCCAGCGCAACCACGAATCCTGCACCACATCTTCCGCCTCGGTGATCGATCCCAGCATCCGGTAGCCCAGGCGCAGCAGGCGCTTGCTCTCTCGCGCGAATTCTATGACCCTTTCATCTCTAAGCGACGCACAAGCGCTCGCTTCATTGGCCATCGCCGTCTCACGGACCTTGATAGTCCGATCTGTCTCGTTCGTACCGTGTTGCCTCATGCCACTTTCCCGCATCCGACCCGTCTCGCCCCTGGACGCGCCAGGTCGCGCGAATGTGACATGGCGCCTGCAAATAATAAAATCAGGTGGAGATGTCACGCCTCCTATTGCTGCGTCGTCAACCCAGCAGCGCCGCCTGTTGGCGCCAATTCAAGGAGACCATCATGAATGAGACCACGCGCCTCAACTGGTACGAGGTAGCACCCGCTGGAGCCAAGGCCCTGTTTGGTATCCATCACTATGTGACACACAACACGAACCTGCCTGAGGAGCTTATCCATCTGGTGTTCCTGCGCGTATCGCAGATTAACGGCTGCGCCCATTGTATCGACCTGCACACCCGCGATCTGCTGAAGACCATGGCGGCTGACAAAGTTACTTTGGTTCCTGTATGGGAAGAGGTGCCGCACCTTTTCTCAGAGATGTACCGCGCAGCGCTGGCCTGGGCCGAGGAGGTGACGCTTGTCAGCGAGACACATGCGTCTGACCAAGCCTATGCTGCTGCTTCGGCAGTTTTCGAGCCCAAAGATTTGGTGGATCTCACAATCACGATCGCGGCCATGAACGCCTTCAACCGGCTCGGCGCTCCCTTCCGGCTGCCGGTGAAGGCGCAGCCCTGACGATGCGCGGGCGCCGTTGTTTCTGTAAAGTCTGACATGGTTGGTCCTTCCGTGCCTCTTGCTCAGAGCGCGAGTCTCTGTTCGGTCTGCTTGTCGAACACATGAGCTGCGGCGGGATCGACCTTGAGCCGTATGCTGTCGCCCGGCTTCAGCGCGTGGCGCTCGCGGAAGGCGCACAGCACCCGCTTGCCCGCCAATTGGGCTGCCAAGAGAATTTCGGCCCCTGTCGGCTCGATCAGTTCGACAGTCGCCGGTACGCCCGTATCGTCCTTTTGACAGGATCCACTGGTCAGGACGTACCCCGTATATCACCTCTTGGAAAGAGTCGGCGTTCCGCTGCGTCTTATGGAGACGCCGGATCCGTGTCCTTCCGCGGTCAGGCTGTGATAGAGGTGGAAGCCTGCGGCGTTTGCCGCACCGACCTTCACGTCTTCGATGGCGAGCTTCAATCCAAAGCTGCCTTTAGTTTTCGGACACGAGATCGACGCCGTCGCCATGGCAGAGCGGCTCGATCGATCGCGAGCAGGGCGTCTCCAAAGCGGGCAATCCACGGCTGCGAACGACGATGGTCGAGCTTGCGTGGCTGTGGCTGCGCTATCAGCCGGGCTCCAGGCTGCCCTGCTGGTTTAAGGAGCGCGTCGCTCACAGCGGCGCTCGCCCGCAAGCGTCGCCTTATGGAAATATGTGAACGCCGGCATCATTATCGAGGGGGTGGTCATGAAATCCGCCTGACAGACGACAGCTCAACTGCAAAGCTCTTTCAATCCTCAGGGCCTCATCGCCCTGACGGATCCAGGCGAACGGACCGTGGATCTTCATGGCTTCAACGCCGGGAACAAGGTTGGTCCCGTTCTCCCGAGCCCTCGCCCGCCGTAAGCGGGATCGTGGTGCAGCCGCTCAGAGCGGCGACCGTATGTGAGGTTGTACAGGCTCGCAGGCCGGGCCGGTAAAGTATCGGGCTCAGACTTGGATTCGAGACGAGGAGATCAAAATGCCGCCTTGATAGCCGTTGACGCCATACTCCTCATGTGAAGCGGATCCGACCGCTGCGCGCGATGACATTGTTGATATCGCCCGGTCGCTGGCAAGGCCGGGGCGGCAGAAGGCGGCGCCCACCGACACCATCATCACGATCCGATCGGACGGAGAGTTCGAACGCCGACTTCGCTTGCCACTAATTGAATTTTTCAGCGGCTCAATTGATTGAGTCGTTGGTTCGTGTCTGTTCAAGACCAGAGATCCTCCAGTTAAAGAGAGGTCAGTTTATTGTCCGCTCTCGGCAGTGGACAATAACATGCGCCGCCGATAGCGGAAGTAAGCGCCGCCAAAATCTCAGCGCCGCCGGTGAGCCCTTCAGGCGACTAGCCTCTTCCCGCAATATTCGGTGCTTCCTACCCCATTCACAATTTTTCCAGGGCCTCAGGCGAGTTGAGCGAGGATATTGTCGACTACCATGGGGACCGTACCGGCCGTGTCAATATCGATGCCAACGGGAAGATATTCCCGGGTATATGGTAGCGCAGTACCAGCCGCCGCTCGGCCGGATCGAAACCTGGCTCATTCGGTCGCCCATCTAATCGTCGGTTCAACGTCTCAACGTCTAGGTCGAGCACAAAAAACCTTGTCGAATAAGTCCAGGAATTTATGGAAATTGCGCGAGCCGCCACAGAAGAAGGTGGCAGGATGGGTGGTGTCGGCAGCAATGCCCCGGACTTTGTCGACGGAAAGGCCAACGTCACGTCGCTCGTCGAGCGCGTTATCCGATTTGCGATCTTCCTGCGTAACAACGACCGTCAGTCACGTCCGGTCATGGACGGTCTCATATAGGCTCTCAAGGCCCTACCTCATCTCGCCCGTCGCTCGGATCACCTTCGACCGTGGCACGGAGTTCACGGACTGGCCGTATCTCCAGGCGAGCATCGGCACCCAAACCTGGTTCTGCGACCCGCAATCGCCGTGGCAGAAAGGCACCGTCGAGAATACCAATGGCCGGGTCCGGAAATGGCTCTCGAGAGAGGTCGATCCATTGTCGGTCACAGATGCCGATCTGATCGAGATCTGCAACCGGCTCAACGCAACACCCCGCAAATGCCTTGGCCATCGAACACCGGCCGAAGTCTTCCGTAAGAAACTGCTCGCGCAGATCAGACATGCCGGCTAGCTTGATGAGCTACAAAAGTCGCGGTTCAGCGTGAACTCACAGCCGTTTGCAACGATGGTCGTCAATGGTGGTTGAACCATCCCGCCGCCCCGGCGCCGACCACCGCGAACTGGACCAGCGCGATGAGCACGAGAGCACCGCCGACCAGTAAGCCCGCCATCTTCTTTTGAAGTCCATGGTGTAATCCAACGATGCTTGATTTTTCCGTAAGCTACAGCAGAGCGTTGGGCGCTTGCAACAACATGAATGTGGACGCCGCCAGGCCGCCAGCTGCAAAAGTGAAGAGCCGAGATGACCCCGGCTCCAACTCTTTCGCTATTTCTTAGCCGCTTGGGCGGCATACATGTAGCTATCGTAGCTATATTCAGCGACGCGGAACCATTCGAAGCTCTCGTCGCGGAACTTTTTCC
>NZ_AZNV01000048.1:0-39468 GCF_000510625.1 Rhizobium sp. IBUN | reverse complement strand
TCGCAGCAGATACGTCGAAACCGACGTCTTGCTCATCTTCAGCCGTTCAGAAACGGCGCGTATCGACAATCCCTGCTCGAACGTCAGCCGCAGGATCGATCGGATGTCCTTCACGTCAGTATGTCTCGCTTGCTTCCGTCTGGGCATCATGTCCTCGCTCAAAACACGAGGGCAAAGTGCCAGATCGGCGCTCACGAAAATCGATCTAAATCCGTCGCCGGGCCTGTCCGCGACTTATTGAAATCGCTGTCCCGTACTTACTGAAATCGGTGTCCGCAACTTACTGAAATCATTGTCCGCGACCTTGTGAAACCCGCACTCTGCGCCACCAACTCGGACCTGATCTGGAAAAAGGCCGCTCTCGGCGCGCCAGTTCCGGCTATCCGCGCTGCAAAGCCGGAATTCTCGATCAGGTAAAGGCGTGGATTGCCACTGAATCTGGCAAAGTGCAGGACGCTTTCGAGTATAGGGGCACATTCGTGCGCTCTGAACCGATGATGGCTGCGGGCTTTGCCGCGATGGGCTTCACTGAAGAGCAGATCGACGAGTTCTTTTTAGCCGCGTCAAGGAGCTAGTCTCCTCTGGTGAGGATAACTACGTCCTGGCCGTCTTCGGCATCAGAATAGAATCCTGACCAGGCGCCCTTTAGGTTTGGTTTCGCGTATGTTAACCCGCTCCTTTCGATCATGCCATCCCATGCGCCCTTCGTGAAGGCGACGGCGCCAAGGGGGTGAACTGGGTCGTTGATCCGGCAACCTTCCTCCAAGGGATGTTCGAAACGAAGATCGAAGATTGTCAAGTTGGTAGCTCTTGCCGAAGCGAGAATGGCGTCATCAAAGATGAACGTCGTGCCATAGACGAGGCCACCTGGCTTCAGGACGCGACGGAATTCGCGGAGATAGTGTTCGATATCTTCGCGAAGCATGTGGGTGAAGACGGAGAACAGAATGATCCGGTCTACGGATTGGTCATCGGCTGGTAGCCTGATGTCGGTAGTCGCTGTTTTGCCGGTTGCGTTGTGAAGCTGATCGTCAACGTCAAAATGGTAAAACTGAAAATTCGGGTTGTGCGCCGAAATATGGGATTTGCACCATTCGATTGAGCGACCGATGATGTCGATGCCGATGTACCGTCCAGCAGTCAGGATTTTTGAAAGCGGTATAGCATCCCGGCCGATCCCGCAGCCGATCTCAAGCAGGGTGTGTTGGGGCTCAAGGCCGATCCACCTACGCAGATTCTCGGTGTGCTGTCTCGAAATCGTCTCGAACGTATCAGGGCCGCCACCAGTCAACTGCATCAGGTCAATCGGGATGTCGTATCCTTCGAAGAGGAAGGTATTACCTCCCTTCATGCTGCGAAGAGAGTTGAGTTCGAGAAGCAGGGAATCGCGCTCCTTGGCGATTTCCGAATTTGCCTCCGTAAGAGCCTCGATATGCTTGTCTAGCGATGTCCTGTCGAATACGAGCCTCGGAAATAGCGAAGACTTAATCCGAACCAAGCTATCACGCACGATGGTCTCCCCCCGGAATTTGTACCGATGAGTGGGTACCATCAACCTCTACTCTAAGCAATCGTGGATTGTCTGAGCCCTTGCTGACTTCCCACATCTGGTGTCGCCGATTACCCCGCCAAGAGGGCAAATTTGCATGCCGAAACACAGTTTAGGGGCAGCGGTCAGTATTGGAGCAATACTCCCCAATAGTGCCGAAGTAAAATTCCCAACATATGCCGATGTGGACGCCAAGGAGATTTGGGAATTTTCGGTGAACGTCCGCGTTGTTTTTAAGGTGGCGCGAACGCCTTGGGTGCGATCGGGGCTTTGGATCGGACATGTTCCGGTATCAGCTCGGCATGCTGCCGCAGCCGATAGCTGGATCCTTCGATCTACACCACGACGGCGTGGTGAAGCAATCTGTCGAGTAGCGCCGTCGCGAGGACGGGATCTCCGAACGCATCGCTCCATTCTGCGAAGCCGCGGTTTGACGTCAGGATCATCGCACCCCGTTCATATCGGGCATTGATGAGCTGAAAGAAGAGATTGCCGCCGCCCACCGCCCCTTCCGACGGGCTTGGTTGAGAAAACCTCTCTATTTTTCGCATCGCGGCGCTTTAAATCTTGGGGCGGTTTTTTGCAGATCTTCTGGGAAGGAGCGACGATTTGTCGAAATTAGAGTCTCTCCCTCGCGGTGCAACATTAAGGCGGCCGTCAACCCCGAAGTATTCATTGGCTCTGCACATCCCAAACTCGCCACTCGCTAATGGCCTCGTCTCGCTTGTATTGACCGGAAATTCCCGTCTCAATTCGATGGACTACGGCTTGCATAAGTCCCGGGCCCCAAGCCTCCGTGTGAGTGGGTTCGAGGAATACGCGTGATGGCCGTTGCTTCAGGATCAATGCTACGACATCGTCGATTTTTTGCGTGGTTGTGAGCGAGAAGACAATGTCGCGGGGTGCATTTGCGACATTGCTTGCGGTGGTCGCGAGGTACGGAAAGCCTGTTATAACTACCGAGTCACGAGTGCCGACTTGTTTCAGGACTTTGATTTGGGTGGTCACCATATCGGCGAAAGTAGCGGTCACTCTGATGCCGGAAAGCTCTGATGTAGTTGCTAAGGTGGCCTTGTTCCTACTGGCGCGTTCGAGGTCGAACCCTAGCGCCAAACTGGTATAGCTCTGTTGGGCAAGCATCGCCGTAGCTGCGAGTGCCCCAATGGCGCCCACTCTGCATGTTGGTGTTCCCCATCCGGATGTTCGCCCCACCCAATAGCGTAAGTTAAGCAACGCGAGATACCCAAAAATCCAATAGAGGTCCCCAGGCCTGCGCAGGTAATACAGATACCAGACAAACCCCATTATCGCGATTGCAGCGACAAAGCGCTCTTCATTATCGAGCTCCCGGTCAATGGAGCTAAATACCAGACCCGAGGCTGTCACGACGAATAAAGTAGCGATGAAACTATCTCGAAGGCTGAACTGCACCGTGAGGCCGCCAAAATCATTGCCAGCATTGCTGGCGACGCTTTTTGCAATAGTAAAAAAGTCAACGGACAACCATTCTCCAAAGATGAGGCCAATCGTGGCAAAACCAGTAGCGGTCGCACCCAAGAAGATGAGAACTTTAAGGAGTCTGTTGGGAATACTGCCCCCCTGGAGGCCCAAGAACGCAATGTATGCAATCAGACTGATGATCCCAACGTCAACCGAATAAATGAGTCCTAACGATGCGAAGCCCGCTAGAGTGATTAAGTCTCGGGAACTCGAAGCAGAATTTTCTGGTATGACGCCGACACTAACGATAAAAAAGATCATGGGCATGTAGCGCAAGCCCGACAGATTGGCAGCATAGGCACTGTAGCTGCTGGGAAAGAGCAGCGGGGTCGTGACAACGGCGGTGGCTAAAACAATGAGAGCGGTGGGAAGGTATCCCAAACGCGGCAGCCGAGGTCGGAACAACGCCCCAAACAATACGAGCACCACAAAGAGATTAGACCACCGAGCGATTTGATAAGCGTAAAAATAGGTTGCGGTCGCACCAAGGTGGCGACCAATGGCATAAATCGCTGCTGGGCCAAAGCCGTATGCGTAGAGGTTTTGGCTAGAGGTACTTGATGAAAAGCGCCCTATAAGTGTTTCACCCGCCTGGCCGAAAATTGCGTAAATATGTGGATCGCCGGCTTGGACTTGAAGGGTTGCGCCCTGAGAACTGGACAGGTGCAATTGGCCCAAGACGAAAATGGTGAGACCCATTGCGACGCACAGTGATAGCACGACACGCGCAAGCCAGCGCGGAGGCGGCAGATTGAACACTCGTGACAGTCGTGCAAGGCCGAAGGCGCGGTCGAAGCGGACGCACAAGGCCGCGCTCGCGATACTCAACAATCGAGGCGGCGCTGGTTGTATTAGCAACGCAATCGCAAGTATTACGGCAAAGATCTGTGCTGTTACGAGGAAAGCCCAGCGCTGAATCCGGGTATCGACCGAACCAATTAGATCTACGACTTCAGGCAGCCAAGGAACCGGGACAGGTTTCAAGATCAAGTAAAGTATTAGAGCGGTGCAAGTTGCCACGATCCAAAGGAACAGAGCGACCGACGTCCCGGCCAAGATGGGAGCCGAGCCGAACCAGCGGTTTGTACTCGTCGCCGATGGCTCACGGTCCGCCACTTGCGTTGAAGGACTGCGGATGAATCCAGTCACTGTTCGTGTTCCTCACTTATGCTGCTGATCGGTGTTCGTGAAGCACAAGGCGCGCAAGTCGGTCTCACTGCGGAGCCACCACAGATGCCGAAAAATGCGCCGATGAAAGGCGATTTATTCACGGTGAACTATGATTCTTCCGCAACTATTTGGTCGCAGTGGCCAGAATCTCCACAACATTATCTTGCTGTGCCGCGGTCAAGCCAATCCACAATGGCAAGCGAACCAGGCGCGCCGACTGCTCGTCAGTTACGGCCATCCCTCCGTGTACGCGACCATAGCGCAGGCCAGCCGGTGAAGAATGCAGCGGTACATAGTGGAAGAGGACGCCGATATTCAGACTTCTGAATTTAGCAAGCAGTTTACCTCTTTCGATATCGGAGTTAAGGAGCACATAATAGATATGCCCATTATGCTGGCACTCATCCGGGACGATCGGCCTACGAATGAAGCCGCTCTCCTCAAGAGGAGCCAACAGATCATGATAACGTTGCCAGCTAACCAGGCGCTCGCGAGTGATCTTTTCGGTCTCCTCCAACTGGGCCCAGAGAAAGGCGGCAATCAATTCGCCAGGCAAAAATGACGAGCCCACTTCCTGCCAGGTATACTTATCGACTTGGCCTCGGAAAAAACGGCTGCGATCGGTACCTTTCTCACGGATGATCTCGGCGCGCTGGAGATAGTCAGGGTCGTTGACCAGTAAGGCGCCACCTTCTCCGGAAATGACATTCTTCGTCTCATGGAAACTGAAGGCGCCCAAATCACCAATACCTCCCAAGGCGCGCCCTTTGTAAAAGGCCCGAACACCCTGTGCGGCATCCTCCACAATCTTTAGACGATGTCGCTTTGCAATGGACATAATCGTATCCATTTCACAGGCCACACCGGCATAATGGACGACGACAATTGCCTTTGTTCGTGGCGTGATCGCCCCTTCGAGGAGGCTTTCGTCTATATTCAAGGTATCGCTTCGGATATCAACGAAAACCGGTACTCCTCCCCGCAAAACGAAGGCGTTGGCCGTCGAAACAAAGGTGTAAGATGGCATGATGATCTCGTCGCCCGGCGAGATGTTCAGCAGCAGAGCGGTCATTTCCAACGCGGCCGTACACGAATGTGTCAGCAGCGCCCTTGTGCAGCCAGTCTGCCGCTCCAGCCATTCGTGGCATCGCTTAGTAAAAGGCCCGTCACCAGCCAGCGCACCATTAAAGTGAGACTCTGCAATATAATAGAGCTCCTTGCCGGTCATGTGGGGCCAGTTGAATGGGATCTTTTCATTATTCATATTACATCATCTCGTATTTGCTTGGGCGCAGAGTTTGACAGTGGATACACCTGCCAACAAACCGTGGCAATTCATCATGCCGAAGCGACTGCGAGTGATCCTGCACTGGGCGGCATTGCTCATCGTTTTCGGGCGACTAGCAGTCTTGACCCCCCAACCGGCAAGCTGACGCCAACCTTGATAAGCGCAATCTCGCATGCCAAAAGCAACCCGAGGATCGAGTTGAAGACGGGGGACAATTGCAGCTCCGAGCGTACATCAATAGTTTCTACGGGCTTGTTGCGTCTAGCTAGCCGCGATATTGCCATGAGCGGCAGCAGTACGGTCACGAACGAGGTGTTCCTGATGATCTCAAATCCGGCAGCCTCCACTTTCCGTCGAAGCTCCGCCTCGGTGTAGCGCCTAAAATGGTGAGAGTAATCATCAAGTGTGCTCCACAGCCAGCGATGTTGAGGAACAGTTACTATTAGCGTTCCGTTTTCCTTAAGCGCACCATGTAGTTGCTCGAGAACAAGTTCGTCCTCATTGATATGTTCGATCACATCAAACGCGCCGACGACGTCAAATTCTTCAACAAATGGTACGCTTCGCGCATCCATTTGCATCAGGCGTGCCGAAGGGAGGCGTTCTACAGCAAATTTAAGGCCAGCCATGAATATATCGCTGCCTGCGATTGCAGCGTGCGAATTGAGACGCCTGATACCAGATAGAACGTATCCGGTTCCGCAGCCCACCTCTAAGAAAGATCCGAAGTTCGGACAAAACCGTCTCAACATCACTTGAATCAATTTGTTGCGTGATCGGAACCAGAAATTACTTGCTTCAAGGGCCGCGAGATCCTCGAAGTATTCTGGTTGGAAACCGCCACCGCCGCCAGCAAATTCAGGTGCATACGCGGTGATCCCCTCAATAGTGTGGGGTTCCCATCCGCAATCAGGGCATATCTCCGAATTTCCGGAAGTGGGAAACGTGGAACTGCATGATAGACAACGGATCATCCGATGTTCCCCTTCGTTAGAAGGGTGCGCGGAAACACAAAAAGCTTGAAAGAGATAAAGAGGAAAATTGCTACGGTCATAATGGACACCGCTTGCACGTAAGTATGAGAAAAGCCCAAGCGGTCAACAAACAAGGCCAAAATTGAAAAGTTGATAAAGTAGCCAACCACGTAGGCTGCTAGGTATCTAATTGTTGTCCCGACCATCTTTGCGTCACTGCCGAACACCCAGTTTCTATTGACTACAAGGCCAGTAAACGTACCCAAACAATAGAGCACGGTCATTGCCATTTTCGAACCGACACCGAGATGGGTAACGACAAGATAAAGCACGAAGCCTAAGACGTTGGTTGAAACTCCCAATATCCCATAGCGCAGAAGTTGTATAAACCATCGCCGGTTGGCGGCCGACATTAAAGGGCGGCTCCTAGTCCAAAATAGCGAGGCCAAAACCGGTCTTCCCAAAGCCGTTTCCATTGTACAGCATATACACGCGGCCGTTATGATCAAACACAAAAGGATACTCGATCATGTCGCTATCCCATCCTGAAGATGACACGTCAATGCCGGCGTCCCGCAGCTTTAATTCCCAGTTCTCCCCATTTTCGCTTGTCGAGTATCCAATACGATAACTTTCACCCATTCCACTGCGGTACGAAAACCACATGCGATATTTTCCGTGATCCTTCAGAACAGTCGGCCGCGAAAAGGCCTGAACTACTCCAAGTTCATAGGGGACTGCCACATCTTCCCGTTGCCAAAGATGCCCGTCATCGGACCTAGCCGACTTGATCACGTGCAACATTTCGCCATTGCCAGCGTCCCAGCTTACTGTTGATCCGTACCACATCCGAAAGCCGCCATTGTCGCACTGCTCCACCCAGGGATAGGAGAGGCTGATCGGGTCAATGCAATTTGACCCTAACAATGGCACATCCAAGTCTAGCTCAAGGGTGCGTGAAGGCGTCACCCGCAATCGACCGATATCGCCGCGCCAATGCCCATCCGGAGGATTTTGCCAACCCATGAAGAGCATGTAGAGTTGGCCATTTATGCTGTAGCAACTGCCGACACTAACCCCTGCTTCGAAAAAGCTGCCGGCAGGACCATGTTCGAGAAACGGGTCTTCATATTCTGCAACAATAGCTCTTTGCGCAATGTCGATGTCGACCGCGCCTACAGACGACCGGTTTTGCTCATCTCGACCGCTGAAAAATATCCGGTAGGTGTCACCGTTAAGGTGTACGGGAAGCGGATTCGCCGCGTGGGAGCGCAATTTCGGGTGCGTTCCTGTCGGAACATAGAGTTGTCCAAGCTTGTGCCAGCTCATATCTTCCGCAACTTCGTGCTGGGTACCCTCGAGCGTTCTGTGGCAGGTGACATGTAAACCCCCTCGGGTTCGGCATCAGCAAGAATCACTGCGCCTGCACCGATCACGCAGCGGTCGCCTATTTTGATATGGTCACGCAGCGTGGCGTTCACGCCGATGAAGCACTGTTCTCCAATCTCCACCCCGCCTGAGACCACAACGTGCGAAGCGACAAATGTGTGGCTGCCGATGGTCGAATGGTGCCCGATGTGGTTGCCGCTCCACAATGTCACATTGTCGCCGATCGAGGAAAACGGTTGGATAGTGTTGTCCTCGAAAATAAAGCAGTTCTCGCCGATACGGCCGCCGTTCAAAACGCTGGCGCGGGAACTGACGTAACTTGCGATCGCGTACCCACTTGCCTTCGCGGCTTCATATTTCTGACGGCGGAGGGCATTTAGCTTGCCGTAGCTCAGGGCTACGAACATGGAATATTCCGCGGGCGGATACGCTTCAATCACGCGTTCGAACGAAACTACTGGCAAGGCGCAAAACTCTGATTGAGCCAGGTAGGCTTCGTCTACAGTAAAGGCGACAACGTCATAGTCGGAGTCTGCTGTGAAATAGGAATGAGCGATTTCGGCGATGTCGCCTGTCCCAAATATGACCAGTTTTTTTGTCATAACTTCCTCACAAGTATCGTGAATTCATACAAGCCGTAGTCGTGCAGCAGCGCGACATTGTGGGAATAGTTTCGTTTGCAGTGATCGAACAGATTGCCAGGATTTGAATAGTATAGGTAGTCGCGCATTTTTTCTTGGTCTGAATAGGACGTTAGGCAGTTAAAGGCGAAACCGCGGCGGCTAGTAGAATTCATAACGTCGAGAGTGCGCAAGACATGCGCGCTCCAGCTATCCCCTGGACTGTCAAGTCTGACATTGAAGATGCCACTAGCGATTCCGAAGTCCACCACAGAATCTGGTTCTCCGGCGACCATGAAGCGCGCACAGTCGTTCCGGGCAAAACGGTGCTGTGCCGCCGAGATCATATCGGCAGAAAGATCGAACCCGTTGTATTGTATCCGATCATACTTCCTAGCGAGATAGTCAAAGTAGCCGCCATAGCCGCAACCTAAGTCATTGATCGAGAACCCGCCAACTAAGTCAATCACTCTGCTTAATTGCTCGTATCGTAGCACTTGGCTTTGCTCGCTGTTCCAGTCGACGCCACGTGCCGACGGTCCGTGTTCAGCGAGTTTGCCAGAATAGTAATTTGCAATCTTGCCAAGGATTGGATCTTTATCGCTTTGCATAAACGTGTCTCACGATCGTGTAGGGACGTCGCTTTGTCTCTGAGAAAATCTTCGACAAATAGATGCCGACTACTCCAATGAACGAAATGATTAGCCCCCCGAGAAGCCACACAGATGCGATGACCGATGTCCAGCCACTAAGAGGTTTAGCAAAGAACACCCAGTTCACGACCAAGTATGCGATGTACGCTACAGCTATCGCCGAGATCACAGTGCCAATATAGAATATACCGACGAGCGGCGCATTGCTAAAAGACGTGACGGAGTTGACAAGCACCGACATCTTCTTCCTGAAAGTGTACGTCGTGGCGCTTGTACTATGTTTAGTCATCGGCAATGGTAACTGCTGAAAACCTGTTATGTGCCAGAGCCCTGCCATGAAAACTTCGCGTTCCTCATGCATAAGAAGCGCCTCGACATATCGGCGGCTCATTAGACGGGCTGTGACAATATTCCTAGGCAATACTACGCCGGTTAGCTTATCGAATAGCCTGTAAAACAGCTCGCCGCTGACGCGCTCAAACCAGCCACCTTTTCTCTGTGGCTGTACACCATACACGACATCTGCGGAGCCTGCTTTTAGCCTTTCCGCGAAGGCAAGTAGGTATTCCGGCTCCTCTTCGAGATCGCTGTCAATCAAAAATATCAGCTCCCCAGAGGCATGTGCCAAGCCGGTCATCATAGCCTTGTGATGACCGAAGTTTCGCGAAAGATCGACCGCTATGACGTGGTGGTCGGAGTTCAGAATTTCCACGGCGACGTCAAGGCTGTTGTCGGGTGAGCCATCATTAACGAATACGATTTCGTAGTCATCACCAACCATTTTCTGCGCAGCAGCACTGGCTCGGCGGTAGAATTCGCTAATGTACGGGGCAGAGTGATATAGAGTCGTAACGATTGAGAGCTTCATCTGCCGACAAATCTCATAAATGTTGGACTCTCTTTACCGCAGTTGAACAGCAGGTCAATAATACTAACCGAGTGCACAAACTCTCCCCAGAGTTGCGGATATTCCGGATAGTGGTTATAGTTGAACCAAGTAACCTTCAGTCCACGTTCTGCAAAGACGTTTTCATCGAGGTATGTTTGGGCTGCCGGGCCTGATACGTATTCCGTCCCGCCGGCCTCAACACATAAAGCCGCTAGTCGCTCTGACTTGCCACCTACGTGGTCGTAGTCCCATGAATTTGCAATGCGTGTGGAGATTCCCAGATAGCCACAGATACTCTCCAAAAGCTGGCGGTTGAGCGGTGACAGGAAAGCGTGATCTTCATCCCGGTAGATAGGCTCCAGGAAGGCCGCGACTTCGTCGAAATAAGGTGCCTTCTTGTAGTTCAATACAATCGACTTCCAATGCGTTTCCGCCCATCCTCGTCCATCAATTTCCGTTTCGCGAATATTCTGGTGGTACTTGCCCTTCACCTTGACTGGAACAGTCAGCCAAGTAGGGCCCTGGGGCGTTTTAATCTGGTTGCGATTGCGCCAATCACGTCGAGTGTACTGCATTTCATCGTATATTATGAATTCATCGACCGCCGCGATCAGGTCGAAATAACCCTTCCAAGGAATATAGTTCGATTGAAGAATAGCTACTTTTTTCATTGCTAAACGCTTCATTTTTGTATTTTTGGCGGCATAGTTCGGCGGAAGGCCCTTGCCTCGTACCTCAGATTTTCGAGCCGCTCTTCAAGGCATCATCGTCAACTCGCTTAGCCTCCCTGGACAATCCGGCGCAGCAAATCTGACACACGGCGAATCGGAGCCGTTACTCGCCAGGATCGGCTAGCCCGCAGTTGTTGATTCTCCTGTGTCGCGTCCTGGAGTTGCGCCTGAGTGGCCGCTAACTCTCTGCGCAAACTCTCAGCCTCATCTCGCGTGGCCAGAGCCCTCGGTAGGGCTTCAACAAACTCCCGCAGCATATCCGTCGCTGTCTTTCGAAAATCTAGCAATCCGGCGTTCAGAACAAGCTCCCGAGTACCCGACAATGGAACGGACGAGGTTGCATCCACCACCCTAAATTCAGTTCCGGCAAGGTGCCGACGGTTCTCGAACCCTCTTGTCCCCTTTTTAATAACGCATACCGAATTGCAGAATGATATTTCGTCGATATCAAGAGAACGGTCGTCAAGTGGTAGGCGATAGCGTTCTGCGAACGGTTCGAGAAGATTGAACTCAACCCGATCGTCGCGCCAAAATTCTCTGTTAGTTAGGTCCGCCAGAAGCTTTAGAAAGCCCATGGAGCTAAGGGTCATATCAGTTCCACCGCCGAAGGTCGGCCAATATGACGTATGCAAGTCCTCGACGACGAACACTCCACCGGGCTTGAGCTTTGGGAAGTATAGCGAAAACGACTGAAGCACGTCCTCAACCAAATGGCTGCCGTCATCAATGATGATATCGAAAGCCGGCGTGTCGGCGACTATCTGCTGGTAGACGGCATCCGAATTCGCGTCGCCAATCACTACTCGGATCCGATTGTCGTCAAACGAGAGCGTACGACATTTTTCGTCAATATCGCACCCCAGGATCCTGGTGGCTTCAGGAAAGTACTTACCCCAAATCTCTAGAGATCCGCCGTTCTGGACGCCGATCTCGAGTAACGAGATGGGTTTGTCCCGATACTGGGCAAAATGCGTGTCGTAAGTATCGAAATACGAGGTCCATTTATCCGCGCCCAAGCGTTTGTGTGCGTCAAAAATGGTGCGGAGATTAGGAGGGATCATTCCAGGCTCTTTTTAGAAATGCGATCGAACACCAAAGAAAATGCAGCGGATCTACGTCGTGTCAATCCTCTCGCCGGCAGAGTGGATATCTGTCAACCGCAAAATGGGTCCAAGACTTCCGTCTCGGCCGTCGAGGTTGATACTGTCCTCCCTGCCACCACCAAAGGAAACCGCGAGGCGTCGGTTCTTGCGACGCTGACGTTTTAAAGCCACGCGGAAAAAAATCAAAGACAACGAATGGCGCCGAAGGTGCTTTCGACACCCAGGATATCTCACGCCGAAGGGTTCCGGAAAGAACTGTACTCGGCCGGTACGCTGATAAATAACTTGACCCTGTTCAGTATTTTTATATGACCCTGTTCAGGCGAATATCGCACGGCATACTAGCATCTGCCGTGCGAATCGCTCGCAAGGCGGCCTACTTGTCGACGTACGACAAGGAAATTGCTCGGCCGAACGGGCTCAAATGCGGTTGAGGGCATATGACTGGGTCGGCTGGACGAAGGGGAAAGATGCGCGCAAATGTTGTACGTGCTGTTGCTGTACCTAGGCTTTGGGCTAGGTACGCTGGTGAAGCCCGATTGATCGCCGCTAGTGGGCTCTTCGACACCTCACACTATTTGAGCTCCTACCCGGACGTCGCGGCAGCTCGGCGCAATCCCTTTTTCCACTTTCTCAAATATGGGTGGAAGGAGGGGCGCAATCCAAATCCCCTGTTCGACACCCAATGGTACCTGTCCAAATATTCGGACGTGGCGGCGGCCGGGCTGAATCCGGTTAGTCACTACATTAGGTACGGCGCCAAAGAAGGGCGTGACCCTAGCGCGCTTTTCAGCACCAGTTGGTATCTCCAACAATATCCCGATGTCGCGACGGCAGGCTTGAACCCACTTAGCCATTATCTCAAGTACGGGCAGGCAGAGGGGCGGCAACCGCGCGCACCATCCACAATAATGCACCCGCAAGCCGAACGAATGGCGAACCTATACGCGGAAGTTGGGGATCTCAACGCCTCAACACTACTAGCTTTGCATCTCGCCGGACCGGCCGCCCTGCAGCGTTTCTTCCAGCCAAATTGGCCGCTGAACGTGGTGATTGATCATCGCCTCAACGCTGCGCCCAGGCTCCGTATCCTACTACCTAGCGTAAAGAAGCGACACGCTACCGGTGGGCCCAACACTGCATATCTTCTCGGTGCGTTTCTCGCTCGCGAGGGAACTCGTGTTACCTTCGTCTCAACTGACATCGAACTCGACGACGACCTCGGCCTGATCAAGCGGCACCTCAAGGATCTAACCGGCATCGACCCAGACGCGCATGGGATAGCGTTTGAAGACGCCAGCGATCGATCAGTACCGTATGCGATTGGTATCAATGATATGCTCGTTGCAACCGCTTGGTGGACCGCCTACGCGGCGGCGGCAGCGATGCGGCTCACTCGGGCGTCTCGTTTCTATTATCTAGTGCAGGATTACGAGACTCTCTTTTACAGCGCGTCCGAAAAATATGCGGATGCTGAAAGCTCATACAGCCTTCCGTGCGTTCCTATTATAAATACATCTCTGCTCCGGGATCACCTTGTTGAGAGACGTGTCGGGCACTTTGCCGATGCCGAGTTCGCCAATAGCGCATTGGTCTTTGAGCCCGCTGTTGACGACTCGAAATTTTATCCGACCCAACGGCAAGATGGTCAACCGCAGCGTCTGCTGTTCTATGCAAGGCCGACAGTCGCGGAGCGCAATCTGTTTGGCCTTGGAGTTGCGGCACTGAAAGCAGCGGTCAGAGGGGGCCATTTCGGCGACCGTGGCTGGGAATTCCTCGGCATGGGCGAACAGTTCGATCCGATAGATCTTGGGCGGGGATATGTCTTGAAGCCCGCACCGTGGCATGACCTGGAAGCCTATGCCGCACAAATGCGGAGCGCCGATGTACTTCTTTCATTGATGCTTTCGCCGCACCCAAGCTATCCGCCGCTAGAAATGGCAGCTTGTGGCGGCGTGTCGGTTACAACCACGTTTGGAAGCAAGTCTGCCGAGAGGCTAAGGCAAATTTCTCCCAATATTATCGGGGTGTTGCCCCGCATCGAGGATCTAGTTAACGGCTTGGCTAGGGCTGTAACACGCAGCGCAATTATTCGCGGTTCAGGCGCGTCGGACGCTCTTGGTGGGACTACGTGGCAAAAAAGCTTGTCGCAGGTAACGGCCGAGATTACTCAACAGCTGCTGCAGAGCGGTTGCGTTGAGGGTAGCGGATCTGCACGCCTTCCCGCCCCGAAATCCTTTGTACGGACGCAAGACGTTGAGGGCAGCCCTGCGTTTTACTCCCAGAGGCTAAACAAGCGCCGGAAGCTCTATCGGGAGGGGTCGAGCGATAATCTTTTGAGCCTAGTGACCACTGTCTACGATACCGACGCACAGTTTCTCTATGATTTGGCTCATTCTGTTTTTGGGCAGGACACGAAGCTTGAGTTCGAGTGGCTCATCCTAGACAACGGCTCTTCAAACCTGGAAACGCTGGAGGCGCTTGATCGCATTGGGCAGCATCCTTGCGTTCGTTTAGAACGTGTGGAGCGAAATCTCGGGATTGTCGGCGGCATGAGATGGTGCCTCGAAAACGCGAAAAATCGCTATATCTTGCCACTTGACAGTGATGATTTGCTTTTTCCAGATTGCTTGCGAACTATTACTGCTCACCTTGAGCAAACGGGCTTTCCTCTTGTCGTCTACACCAACGAGGACAAGACGGACGGAACGAACCAGGTCGAGGCATACATCAAGCCTGCTTGGGATCCTGTTCTCTTCATCCATTCCTGCTATATCGCCCACCTTACTGTCATTAACCGGCGTAAAGCGATCGAGCTTGGCTGTTATGGGGATGCTGAGGCGGAGGGATGTCATGATTGGGACACCTTTGCTCGTTTTATGGCGGTGGGCATCGAGCCGTCGCACCTTTCCGAAGTGCTTTACAGTTGGCGAATGCATCCGGGGTCGACGTCATCAAACTATAAGTCAAAAAGCTATATCTATGGTTCCCATCATTTTGTTCTCGAACGATTTTTGGCAACGCGGAGCCAGGCATCAAATGTTGCGGTAACGCCAGCCCCGCTATTCAATGGAACTCCAGACTATCGGTTTGCACCTAAGGTTCCGACTCATGGCGATCAGAGTTCTGGGGTCGCCACTGTTCGACTTTCATCGACAGCGACTCCAGCCGAACTTATTGCCGAGATTGGCAAACTCTCGGACGATGTGAGCAGAGTTCATCTTCTAGCGTCCGATTGCGAGCCGACCGATGACGGATGGCGAGCGGAGGCGGACACCCTATTCGGCCTTTTCTCCGACTGTGTAATCGTCGGCGGGCGCATCCACGATGCAGCGATAATTTCCGAGGCCGGATATGTGTTTGGGTACGGCGGTGGTATTGGATGCCCAGATGCTGGTAGAGCCGTCCGCGACCCTGGTTACTTTGCGCAAATGTGGAAGCCTCGTTCTGTCGCCGCGGTGTCGGCCCGCCACTGCGTTGTTGAGCGCACCTTCCTGACCCACTGCCTTTCATCCATGCCCGCAGATGTCAGTGTATCGTTGTTGGGGCCCTGGCTGGGAGCAAGGGCCGCGAGAGCGGGCAAACGAGTGATTTACTCCCCATACGTCGAGGCAGTTGCTCCGCGGGGCCAGGGCTTGTCGGTCTCCGAGATCCGACAGTTCAACGGAGAGTTTGGCAACCTGTCAAACAATCTAGTGGGGTATGCCGAGCATTTGGACCGATCTGGAACTGCTCCCTACCAGCCGAAACAGTTGGAGCCCGAGTTATCTCTTACCACCTACGGCGACTATTTTTCGAACCGGATGACTCTCCGGGAAGACGAACGTCGGTCGATTGGGGACGAGGCGCCAACCATCACAATCATTACAACAGTCTACAAGAACACTGATACAGCTCTGTTCGTGGAGACCGCAAACTCAGTCCGCAATCAGACACGTGCGCCAGTTGAGTGGCTCATATTGGCCCATGGTCCGATACCAGACGAGCTGCTTTCGACACTAGAATCTCTTGTTCGTGATGGGGTAGTGCGTCTACTTCAGACACACACAAATTTGGGCATTCATGGAGGCTTGCGTTACTGCCTCGAGCGGGCTGTCGGTGATTTTGTCATCTCACTTGATGCAGATGACCTCCTGACACCCGATGCGATCGAGATCCTGACGGCCGCCACGATTAGTAATCCACATGGCGAGATTTTTTACTCGGATGAGGATCATTTGATCGAAGGCGTTCAGCGATATCCCTATTACCGCCCAGATTTCGACCCGGCGCTGCTATTTTCACATTCCTATGTCTGGCACGCTATCCTCTATAGACGGAGCACTGCGCTTCAGTTGGGTGTTTACACCAGAGAAGATGCTGAGTACGCCGTGGACTGGGACACCTTGGTTCGGTTCTACCTTGCTGGCCATGCACCGGATCATATCCAAGAGGTACTATACCATTGGCGTCAGCACAGATCGTCGCTATCAAACAGCGGAAAGACGTTCGAGGGGAGCCTTAGGTCTATCCAAGGCGTTTTGGAGTCCATTGCTGACGCAAAAGACATGAATTCACGTTTAGTGGTCGCCCGCTATCCTGCGGAAGTCGGTTCTCCCGACTTCTATTTGAGGCGACTGCCCATCGATCCGCCGGGGATCGATTTGGTTTGCTTCGGTCGCTCGAGCAGCAGCCCTAATTCCATCGCGCTCCCTGAATTTCCGTTCCGCTCGGTCATCAGTTCAGAGCTTCTTCGAGGCTTCGAAGGAATAAAGGTGCTTCGGGAAGAGATAGGGAAGGGCGAGAGTGAATTTGTGATGTTCCTCGGGCAAGCGCTAGCGGAAATAGATTCGAGTGGCCTGTGGCAAGCAATTAAACACCTTGAGCTCATCGATGAATGTGCAGCGGTAGGTGGCTGCCTTGTTGATTTCGAGGGCGCCATTGTGTCTGGAGCGCCAGTGTTGATTGATCAGAGTACACTGGTCGATCCGCTCGTGGGTGCAAGTTTCAATAGCGCCGGCCATTTTTCTCTGGCGCTTAAGCCGCATTCTGTGGACGCGCTGTCGCCAGATATTCTCATTGCTCGTCGGACTTTTGTTCAGGAGGCCCTGGCGTGCTACCCTTCAGAGCTAGGTCTCCGGAGCTTCGGGCTGTGGCTAGGTGTGTTTGCAGCCCAAAAATCGATGACGCTGACATATGAGCCCCTTCTTCGCGGTTTTGTCACAGAAGAGAGGTTGCTTGTGGGTGATCCAGTCGAAGGGCTGAACCGGGCTATCCCAAAAATTGGTGAGATGCAAACGAGGGCCAGTGGTTTGGTAACGCGCGGCTACGCGAGCTTTCGTCGGCACTCCAACCTACACGGGTAAAGGGCACTGCCGGGCCAAATCGGCCCGGCATGTACTGAGTATCTCCGTACCGCCGTTCCCAACAAATTCAATGTCGTTGTAACGGCCGGCTTTTCGAATGGGGACAAGCTGTTTGCATCGAGCCCTCTGTCTAATTTAGAGCAGGTCCTGCGATCGAAGAATCGATTGTTAAATGACGCGGCGCTGCGAAGCTGGTTCAACATCCACAGCGAAGAAGTGGATGATGGCACGAGCACTGAGCGACGATCTTCGATTTAGTGTATTGAAAGCGCTTGATCCGCTCCCAAACGTTGGACCAGCGGAGGCTGGAGTTTTAAGGCTTGTTGAAGTGCTACCCGATTTTGGGCCAGCGGGAGCTGGAATTTTCCGGGGTTAAGGCTCAGTTCGGCGGGGGTGCCGATGAGCCGTTCATCAGCGAAATCGGCACCTTGTTGCCGATCGCGCTGTGTGGCCGGAATTCGTTGTAGTCTCTACGCCAATCCTCCATCTTCGCCCGCGCGTCGTCAAGGCTCATGAACCAATGAGCGTTCAGGCACTCGGCGCGGAACTTGCCGTTGAAGCTCTCGATGTAGCTGTTGTCCGTCGGCTTGCCAGGCCGGGAGAAGTCGAGGACGACGCCCTTGTGGTAGGCTCACAAGTCGAGGTCTCGAGAGATGAATTCGCTGCCATAGCACATTGGGAAGCTTGCTCTGCCGTGGCAGACGGCGCGCGAAGCCCTACCTAGCGCAGCGCGCCGTCCTTGTGGCCATGGCCGGCCGCGGGTCTCTAAAGTGAAGTTGTCGAGACAACACTCTGGAGCGTGACAGACCATGACCAAACACCTTTATAGCCCCACTGATGCCGTGCTGGTAGCGATCGACATGTCCAAGCTGCCGCAGACGCTTCATCTCCGAAGGCATCAGACCAGCGTATCTTTTGCGCCAGTTGTAAAAAGTCGCCTCGGAAATCCCGGCCTTGCGACACACCTCGCCGATCGGCGTGCCATCCTCCGCCTGCTTCAAAACGAATGCGATCTGCGCTTCCGAAAACTTCGAGGCCTTCATCGAATTCTCCTCTTCTTCCCATCCGGGATCATAAGTGGAAAATTCCAGTTCAAAATGGCCTAATTTGGCGGGAGCACGTCAGTTGTGTCAGAGGGGCAGGCCCCGAGGGATGCGAAGCCAATGACGTTGATCCGACATCGCGGCAAAACGTCCGTATCTGTGTTGTGGGACGCTGTGTCCTACCGAGAAAATGCTTGGTCCGCGCGGTGGGTAGCCATTTTCTTAGAGGAGTAGGACAAGCCCAGCCTCATAAATGGTTTCTCAAAGACTTGATAACTTGCGTAGGCAAAGGGAACCAGCACCAGAAAGCAGATTAGTGCCCATAACTGGCCTGTGTAATAGTAGGAGATGTCAAGAATGTGCTTCTGAACGAAATCGGCCATGTAAAATACAACCAGAAAATGCCAGAGGTAAATCGAGTACGAGTACTTGCCAATATTGCCAACGGCTCTCGAAAGAAGGCCTTGAGAGTGGTTGAAGGAGCCGTCGTAGTAGGCGATCAGGAGACCGTAGACGATGCCCTCCATTGCCGGCATCACGATCCATACCGGCGACGATGACGGCCAACTTGGCATTTGATAGAGTCCGCCAAGACGATCGTAAAAATAGTAGAAGACGAAGAAGGCTAGGGCCAAGACAGCTGCTCGTCGATGTTCCTTCACAATCAATCCGCGGAATTGATAGCCTAAAATACCAAAAACGAACTGATCAAGGCGGCCAACGATTGTCCAGTAGGCTGGCCAAAACACCGTCCCATCCTGTAGAAACAGCATGGTCCGAAGGGATACGGTTACCAAGACGATGCCGAGTAGAAGGCCCGGCGATTTGCGGCCAAGAAGCAAGAGAAGGGGGAGCAGGGCGTAGAAGTGAAACTCGACCGTTAACGACCAGGCACCATTTGGGAGCGTCGGCTCAACTATGCCAGTAACCAGACTGCGAAAATAGGCTTGGAGGTCTGCGCCTACGATGTACTGACGAATTCCCTCAACAATCAACATGGCAAAGAGCAGTGGGAGGAGTCTGATCGCTCGGCGCGACAGAAACGCGATGTAGTTGACGGTCTTTCCGTCAAGGATCTTGGCGAACAGGTATCCGCTCAGCGTCATGAAAAGGGCAACCCCAGTGTGCCCCTCATCCAGGACTGCAAGCGGAAAAATCGAAGGAGCGCCCTCGAACGGAACAGGGTAGCCATTGGCAAAGTGCATAAAGTGCCAGCCAAAGACCATAAATGCTGCAAGTGCTCGGACATGATCGAGACCAATGTCTCTGCTTCGTTCTTGGGGCAAGATCATCTGATTCTCATAGTGAGGGTAGCTCAGCTATTGCAAATGAGAGCACTTTTCAATCGAGCATCCGCTAATCAAGTAGTTCCAGCCAGATCTGATTTAGCTTCGTCGCCGATATTAGTGTTCCCACCGGTCCCGCGCTTGATCCGCGTATAGTGGTGAAGATGCGGTGTAGCGAAGGGCGAGCTCACTGTGCGATCGGCATCAACGTGCCGATCGCGCTGATAAATTAGGGACGCGCAATCTGCCCGCCTACCGGGCCGGAAAACTCTAGCGTCTAATGCCTCAGGGCTGCATCACAGTTAGTTGCGGAACCGCGGTTACGAACTGACCGCCCCAGTCCGCGATCTGCTTTTGCTGCTGCCTGACCTCAGGAGCGATGTTCCAAGGCAAAATCACAACGAAATCAGGCTTTAGCTCCGATAAGGCAGATGGTTTCATGATTGGCAAATGGCTACCTGGCATGAATTTATCTTGCTTGGATGGCGCCGCATCACAGACGAAAGCAACGAGATCGCATTTTACGCCTCCGTAGTTCAACAGAGTATTGCCTTTTGCGGCCGCGCCATAGGCTGCTACGGTTTTGCCAGCCCGTTTTTGTTCGATGAGGAAGGCAACAAAATCATCTTTGACTTTGTCTGCTTTGGACTGAAAGTCCTTATAAGTTGTGAGGGTGCCAAGTCCCGCAGAGGTCTCACGATCAAGAATTTTCTCAACGCTTTCACTAGTCGGGCGCTCATCTTCTGCGTGGCAACCGTATACACGCAGGCTGCCGCCGTGCGTGGACAACTCTTCTACGTCCCATATGCGCAGCCCGGCGGCCTTGAAAATACGCTGAACGGCTATCAGCGATAGATATGAGAAATGTTCATGGTATACGGTGTCGAACTGGTTCTGCTCGATAAGACGCATCAAATGCGGAAATTCGAGCGTTATCGTTCCGTTCTTTTTCAGGGCGGTTTTCAGGCCCCGTGTGAAATCGTTGATATCGGGAACATGGGCGTAGACATTGTTCCCACAAATGAGGTCCGCAGTTTGACCTTGGCTGACGAGAAAGCCAGCTGTCTTTACGCCAAAGAATTCGCGTAAAACGGGAACGCCGAGCTTTTCTGCGGCATCTGCTGTGCTATGCGTCGGTTCGACGCCAAGACATGGAACGCCCATCCCAACAAAGTTCTTCAGCAGATAGCCGTCATTCGACGCGATTTCGATAACGAAGCTATCTCTTGTCAAACCAAGACGCTCAGTAATCATTTCAACGTAGCGCGCTGAATGATCTAGCCAGCTTTTCGACGTCGATGAGAAATAGGCGTAGTCGTGGGAGAAAAGGTCGCCGGCCTCGGCATAATCCTCTGTCTGCACCAGCCAGCATTCATTGCAAACGAACAGTTTCAGCGGATAGGTTGTTTCCGGCGCACGCAGTTTCGCCGCGGTCAGATATGCATTGGATGGTGGTGCAAACCCCAGGTCCAGAAAAACGTGCTGGAGTTCGGTTGCGCAGTGGCGACATTTCATACGGCTCTTCCTACGTGATCCCAAGGAATTCGATCTATAAACTCGGCGGATTCATGTCAGCGATGCCCAAACCAGATCTCGTTGCGTTGCCGTGATTTGATAGGCATCAAGCTGCTCCTCGCTGGTGACTCTGCCATCTTCCAGCAAGGTGCGGTACCATTGTGCGGTAACATCTACCCCCTCATCGAAAGACCAAACAGGTTGCCATTTTAGCAGCTGGCGTGATTTGCTGCTGTCGAGTTGCAGTAGTTGTGCTTCGTGTGGATGTACGTCCTGGCTTAGTCGCCATTTGACGTTCGGCCAGTCCCGCGCAAGCGCAGTCAGCAACGCTTCAACAGAACGGTTGCCTTCTCGGTCGGGCCCGAAATTCCAGGCATCTGCAGCCGAACCATCACGATCAATAAGCGCCTGACCAAGCGTGAGGTAACCTGACAGGCATTCCAAAACATGTTGCCACGGCCGCGTGGATCGCGGTGACCTGATCTCAAGTGCCTGCTGTCCAGCGACGGCACGCACAAGATCCGGTATGAGCCGGTCCTCCGACCAGTCACCCCCTCCAATTACGTTGCCGGCCCGCGCTGTTGCCAGTAACGCGCCTCCGGACGAGTTGAAGAACGAACGCCTGAAACTTGAAGCAACGATCTCGGTCGCTGCTTTCGATGCACTATAAGGATCATGGCCGCCGAGAGGATCGACTTCACGGTAACCCCACACCCATTCCTTGTTTTCATAGCATTTGTCTGTGGTAACAACCACTATTGCCGAGAGATCCTTCAGTGAGCGGCAGGCATTCAGCAGATTGGCCGTTCCCATGACATTCGTGGCGAACGTCTCCACCGGCTGGACATAGGACCTGCGAACAAGGGGCTGAGCCGCGAGGTGAAATACGATCTCCGGATTTGCTTGGGTCACAGCCGCGCGAAGGGCGTCCTCGTCGCGAATGTCGATGAAGTGCGATTCGTGATCGAGTTTTAGCATCGCCCAATGATTAGGCTCCGCGTTCGGAGCCAGCGCCACTCCGGTTACGTCGGCGCCGAGCTTTTGCAGCCAAAGTGCGAGCCAACTGCCCTTGAAGCCAGTATGCCCGGTTATGAGGGCCCTGCGTCCACGGTAGATATTGTTAAACATGCCTTTATCTACCAGATCTTCCAGGGAGCCTGTCCCGATGCCCAAAGCTCTTCAAGGTGGTTCTTGTCGCGCAACGTGTCCATCGGTTGCCAAAATCCATGATGGAACCATGCGTTAAGCTGTCCCTGGTTGGCCAAAGTCTCTAAAGGTTCGCGTTCCCAAATGCTCGCATCCCCATCGATGTGGTCGATCACCTTCGGGGAAAGAACAAAGAAACCGCCGTTAATCCATCCACCATCGCCTTGCGGCTTTTCCTGGAAATGTTGGATCTTGTGGCCATCCAAGGCGAGGGAGCCGAACCGTCCGGGGGGCTGCATCGCTGTGAGCGTTGCCAAGCGCCCTTGTTCCTTGTGAAAAGACACGAGGGCGGTGATGTCAATGTCACCTACACCATCGCCATAGGTGAGGCAGAAGTCCTCATCGCCGAGGTAGTCACGTACCCGTTTAAGCCTGCCACCAGTCATTGTTGATTCGCCGGTATCAACAAGGCTGACGCGCCAGGGCTCGGCTGAGTTTTGCAAAACATCCATTTTGTTTTTCTGCATGTCGAAAGTGACGTCTGACATGTGGAGAAAGTAATTGGCAAAATACTCTTTGATTACATAGCCTTTATATCCGCAACACACGATAAAATCATTGATGCCGTGGTGAGAGTAAATCTTCATGATGTGCCAAAGGATCGGTCGATTTCCAACCTCGACCATCGGCTTCGGACGAGAACTTGTTTCTTCGCTGATCCGCGTTCCCAAACCGCCGGCCAAAATTACCGCTTTCATAAGCGCTCCTCGAATGATTTTGCCGCTTCAGCGTATAAGCAAGTCAGGCTCGAGATACAACAAAAACAGGCATATCTGGAGCAGGCGACGCTAGCTCGTTGTGTATTACGTGATCCACTCGACATTATGACGCGGTTCTTGTGTTCTTGTTCCTGGACGCCTATTTCAACCTGCGGCGCATCGTCGGTGGTTGGTCAAGCTCGGAGATCGAAGAACAAGCCATGGGCAAAAGGTAGAACTCGTTGTCGATCAGACTTAGGTCCGCCGTTCCTTGCCGCGCATGGGGCCTGACCCTTCGCTGGGGCTTCCAATGTTCGACGCTACTTCATACGCGAACATTCACCGTGGGCTTACTCCAAATATCAGAAGGGTTGCCAAATACCGACTGAGCAATCGTCGTGGCATGCTGATCCCAGCCATAGGCACCTCTTACGCATTTGAAAGCTGCATCCGCTATGTTGCTGTAGCTTTCTCGGTGTTCGACAATCGATACCGCCTCGTGAAGAGCATCATCCCACAAGTATGGCGGGACCAAAAAACCAGTCTCACCGTTGCGCACGCTATTGTTGAACGCGAATGTGGGTGATGCTAGCGTGAGGGTTCCACAAATTGCTGCCTCGAAAAACTTTAGCTCTGACTTACAGTTCGTAAATTCATTGTCTTGCAAGGGCGAAATATTTATCTCGACCTCCGCAATCAGGCGTTGAAGATTCATAAAGTCTTGCAGGGGATAGACTTCGACGCGCTTACCATACGTTATCAACCTCGGGTCCAGATCCGCGAAGCCCACGATACGCAAAACAACCCGGGGATCCGCATCCAAAAGACGGAACAACGCTGGAGCGGCAACAGCAAAGTCGCGTGCGTGGCTCGGTGACCCGCTGAAATAACCGATGTGGATACGACCGTCCCGTTCCCAGCCGGCGTCCCGCTTTATAGTGTACAAGCTCTCAGATAGAGCCTGTTGCTCGGGATTCAGGTAGTTGGGGACGACAGCGGTCGTAAGCCTGCCACAGAATTCCTTTGCGCGCTGAGCGAGGTATTTATTCGTCGTGACAAGACCGTCGCACAATCGGAGCGTCGCGCCCAATCTGCCGATGTATGAAAACCAGTAGTTCCATACCGCCTCGGAACGCTGGTCTTGATTTAGTGCATCCACAATTAGATGAAGTCGTTCAGTGTCGAAGACGAGGTCGTCACAATCAAACAGGACGGGAATGTCCCGAGCGCGGGCGCGCGATATCATTTGTGCGACAGCAGCACTGTATCGTACCCTGCATAGGACCAGCGCGTCTGCGGCATCGATGAAACGATCATCGACCGCAAGATCACGGTGATCAAACCATGCGCCCGAAAGCCCATTTTCAGGATGGGCCGACAATGTCAATCCCGGATTAAATGCGCGATACCGAAAAGTACTCGTGTCGGGGAGTTCATAGAAGTAGGCAATTCGTTTCGGCTGCGAAACGAGTTGCCTTAGTCGTACGTCATATGTGGATGTCCATGGGTCTCGGTATTCCAATGGACCGGGGATGTGGAGGAACAATTCTATCGGCTCCGTAGAGATAGCAGCCGTTCAAGGGCAGGACCCAGCGATGACTCCCAATCGCGTGCGATTCGGTCGTCGGCACAGTTAGCAAACCGCGTTTCCGTGTCGCAAGCGAGTGCCACACCTCTGCTTATTGCATCGACCAAGTCGGGAACGCTGGGCGGAACAGCAATGATGTTGCGGGACCATTGGTCGAGAGAAACCTTCGGCCCATGTGTGTTAGTGATAACGACCGCGCCTGAAGCGGCCAGATCGAACGGCGGATACGACGGATGAGGCGTATCCATCAAGGACAGCCCCAGGTCCATTTGTGATATAAGGTCCGCGTATCGCGCCCATGGCATTTTGGACCACACCTTTGGTTTAACTCCGCCCGGCAACTCGATGCCGCGGATGTCATGACCCGCAAAGTGAAAGTTCCATTCGTCCGCCGGCAGCAATCCTTCACGAACGGCTCTGTCAATGACCTCAAGTCCGCGCCAGTAGAGATTGCGAGGATGATTTGGGCGCGCGTAGAAGAAGAAATTCTTCTTTCCATCGGCATGTGCCTTGATAGTTTGAGGTCGCTTGAAGGCGGGGAAGGCAGGCTCGAAGCTACAACCCCGTTCGCGAAGACCTGGGAGGAAATCTGGCCCGTCGGCCAAGTGGTCGAACAGTAGTTGCGTATTTACCAGAACCCGCGTTCCCGCTTCGCGTAATGTTTCGGCGCATCGGAGACGCATATCGTTGTACGGGTAGAACATTCGCTCGTCTTCCTGCAGAAGATAGATAACTCGGTCTGGACTAACGGAACCAAGTACGGCGCGTGTGCTCCACCATGAAGTTGTAAGAATTAGGTCGTCAGGCCCCACTGGAAGTGGCTTTTCAGTTCGTAGCGGCATCTGCGCGAAGTCCGCAGGCCCATTAAATTCCAACCGGTGTGCCTTTATGATCTGACCGAGGGCAGCGGGGTCCGGCGCGGTTGTTCGCGTGACAAGTCGAAGACGTGCATTTAGGCGAGAAGCGGCGACGGCGCCGACAACCAGGGCGGTCCCCACGCCACCAAACAGACTGTCTGAATCGACACTATCAGTCACAATTGTCAAAGTAGGAAGGGCGGCTCGGTCTGCGAATACCGGCAAAGGCGCCCAACCGGCGCCGTACTCCTGTAGCATCAGGTGTGAGTTCGTTTCTGTCCGCAATTGAACGCGAGAGAGGCGACCTATTGGCACCTGCATGCGCGACGGAAGCCGTCGATAAACAGAGCGTAGAACTTTCCTTATGACGCGTCGCGGCCGATTGAGCATTGAAAGCGGGGTCCTAACTCTTCTGTTTCTTCTAAAATATCCTAGGCCAATGAGCGGCCGCGCGCATACTGCGCGTTGGTGCATTTCCTGGCCTGCAAAATTCAACCGTTACGATTTAACAGCCGATTAACCACTGTCGCCGAGGAGTCTTTCCAGGAAGGTGCCCTCCAATTGAATATTCTTTCGAAACGCTCGGTGGATAGACGGGAGTTTTTGGGACGGCGTGCCTTAGTTGGGAATTCCGACGTATTTATCTCTTTGATTTTTGCGCTGGGCGCACCCAATCTTGCTGCGCATTCGTTTATGTAGGTGGCAAAGCCACTCCAGTTCGTATCGCCCGTGCCCGCCAAATGGTAAATGCCGTACTCAGCGAAATTGCTGGTATTGCAAATGTTTGTAGCCGCATGGAGCACTGCGTCCGCTATATCCAATGCCGATGTCGGATTGCCCCACTGGTCAGCCACAACTGATATCTCATTTCGTGTTTCTGCCAAACGGAGCATTGTCTTAAGGAAGTTCTTTCCAAAGGGACTGTAAACCCAAGCCGTTCGAAATATCAGATGCTTGGGATTGGACGCGCCCACCCGTCGTTCACCCTCGAGTTTTGTCGCGCCATACACACTTTGCGGACCTGTAGGGTCAGACTCTATATACGGACGCTCGGCCTCTCCGGAAAAGACGTAGTCAGTGGAGATGTGTATGACGGGCACGCCAATGGCCGCTGCCGCCGCGGATAGCGCCTCTGCACCAAGTGCGTTGACGGCGTGCGCTCTCTCCGGTTCATCCTCCGCCTGATCCACTGCAGTATAGGCAGCTGCAGAGACGACTATATCCGGTCGGACGGCACGCACCAGGGCTTCAATCCCTTCTGGACGTTCGAGATCCAGCTCCGGTCGGCCAACAGCAACGATGCTGTATTCAGGATGATATGCGCTTCGTTCGATTAGGCTTCGAACAACCTGGCCCTGGTGCCCGGTGACGAGAATTTTCACCTAACTTCCTTTCGCGCTTGGCCATCCTGCTCTCCCAACCGCTCACCTGCGTACTTGCCTTCACGAATGGGTGTCCACCACCAGGAGTTGTCCAAGTACCACTGGATAGTCTTTGCCAGTCCTGTCTCGAACGATTCAGCCGGAGTCCATCCCAGTTCACGATCAATCTTTGATGCATCGATGGCGTAACGTCGATCATGTCCCGGGCGATCGGTCACAAAGCTGATAAGGTCGCGATAAGACATTCCGTTTGGCCTCGGATGCTTCTGATCGAGAATATCGCAGATCGTCTGGACGACAGAAAGGTTCGTTCGCTCAGAGCGACCGCCAATGTTGTAACTTTCACCGACGATGCCTCTCGTTGCAACCGTTGCAAGGGCGCGAGCATGATCCTCAACGTATAGCCAGTCGCGTACGTTTGCTCCCGCGCCATAAACGGGCAGAGGTTTCTCATCGAGCGCGTTCAGGATAACGAGCGGAATAAGCTTCTCAGGGAAATGGAACGGGCCGTAATTGTTCGAACAATTGGATAGGACGACAGGCAAACCGTAGGTTTCATGCCACGCCCTCACCAGATGGTCAGACGCCGCCTTTGAGGCGGAATATGGGGAAGAGGGCTTGTAGGGCGTCTCTTCGGTAAATATGCCACTGTCGAACGGAAGATCGCCGAATACCTCGTCCGTCGAAATGTGATGGAATCGAAAGCTTGCCTTGCGTTCCCCGAGCAGCTCGCGCCAGTACGTCAGCGCGGCATTGAGCAATCGATAGGTGCCGACGATATTCGTTTCGATGAAAACCGCGGGCCCATCGATGGATCGGTCTACATGGCTTTCAGCAGCAAGATGCATGACGACATCGATATTCTCGTCGCGCAGAATATCGAGAATCGTAGCTTCATCTCCAATATCGGCCTTTACGAAACGGTAGTTCGGAAGGTTCTCGATCTGCCGGAGAGACTGCAAGTTGCCGGCGTAGGTAAGTTTATCGACATTAACGACTCGATTGGCCGAATCGCTGACCAAGTGCCGGCAGACCGCTGAGCCAATGAAGCCGGCACCGCCGGTAACGAGGATATTCATGAAGCCTCTTCCCCTTATTCAAAGACGTCCGATTCCGCCAAAGTTCGCGCCATTTTGTCTTTATCAGAGAGCTGAACCGCGGATGAGGAGAACGGCCATTCTATACCAATGTCTGGATCGTCGAAGCGAATAGAGCGATCGTGCTCAGGCGAGTAATAGTCAGTCACTTTGTAAATGACTTCCGTATTCTCCTCCAAGGTTACAAACCCGTGGGCGAAGCCCTTGGGGACCAGGATCTGGTTCCATTCAGCGGCCGAAACGACTAACGACACCCATTGACCGAAAGTCGGCGAGCTTTTCCTGATGTCGACTGCAACGTCGAGAATAGCCCCCTTGGCCACTCGGACAAGCTTGTCCTGGGCTCGCGGGGGTAGTTGGTAGTGCAATCCGCGCACTACGCCTTTCGCTGCGGAAAAGGAGTGATTGTCCTGGACGAACGTGAGGGGAACTCCGGCCGCGGCGAAACGCTCAGCATTGTACGTCTCGGAGAAGAAACCACGCGCATCGCCGAATTTTTGCGGGCGAATTGCAAGGACGCCCCCAAGGCCCAACGGTACAACTTCCATTATGCGTTTCCTAGTTCCTGCGCTCTGCGCATTAGATAGCTTGCATATTCCGTCTTGCCCATCCGAGATGCACGATCCCGCACTTTGTCGACAGATATCCAGCCATTATCCAACCCTATTTCTTCGGGACAGGCGATCTTAATCCCTTGGCGGTGTTCGATTGTGCGCACGAAAGACGAGGCCTCATGCAGGCTGTCGTGCGTTCCTGTGTCAAGCCACGCATAGCCACGCCCCAGCTGCTGCACGTTCAACTCGCCACGCTCCAGATAGATATTATTGACTGTTGTGATCTCCAACTCCCCGCGGGCCGACGGCTTTATGGAGGAGGCAATATTTACGACGTCATTGTCATAGAAATAGAGGCCCGTGACCGCCCAGTTTGATCTTGGCTCTTCTGGCTTCTCCTCTATCGAAAGCGCTTTGCCGGTTTTGTCGAACTCGACGACACCATAACGATTAGGGTCATCCACATGATAAGCGAATACGACACCGCCCTTATCAAGTTTGGCAGCTCTCTTGCAGATTTCCGGTAGACCGCTCCCGAAGTAAATATTATCGCCCAGGATCATTGCGACGCTATCGTCGCCAATGAAATCCCTTCCGATAATGAATGCTTCCGCCAGCCCGTTAGGCTGAGGCTGTTCAGCATAGCTGAATGCTACGCCGAACTCACTTCCATCCCCGAGAAGCTTCTGAAAGAGAGGTAAGTCATGCGGAGTTGAAATCACCAGAATTTCACGAATGCCAGCCAGCATAAGTACGCTCAGCGGATAATAAATCATCGGCTTGTCATAGATTGGGAGGATCTGCTTAGAAACAGCGATCGTCAAAGGATACAGTCTCGTGCCGCTGCCTCCCGCTAGAATTATGCCCTTCATTTCGATCCAATCCCCACTAACATAGATTGCGGCCGACGTTTGTCGCTGCAAACTTCCTAATTCAAGCCCCTATTTGGTTTCGCCGCCGGGATCAATATGCTACCGACGCCGAATGAGACGATAACCCCCGCGAAGTTGTATGCAAAGTTATTCCTGCCCGCCCAAAATCACCGGCGTGATTGTTAGTTGCAATCCGGATATGGACGGATTAAGGCATTTGGCGAACGCGATTGCGCCGCAGTTGGATCAACTACTTGTGGTCGACAATGGTTCTCGTGTTGGCGTCGGACTTGGCGACATCGTGCCGGGCGAAGTCATACGGCTTGACGACAACTATGGGATCGCGCGGGCACAGAGAGCTCGCGCCAATGGCTCAGACTATGTGCTCTTGCTTGACCAGGATAGCGTTCCCGCAGTCGGCATGGTCGCGACCCTTCTTGCTGCACTCTCAGTCAAGGAAGCGGAGGGCTTCAAGGTGGCCTGTGTAGGGCCTTGTTACGCTGACAGTCGGAAGCTGGATGCCGCCCCATTTGTCAGGCTTGAGGGGCTTCGGCTGAAGCGGCAGGCCCGCGCGCGTCTAACTGCAATTATCGATGTCGATTTTCTCATCGCGTCCGGATGTCTCATCCCGCTTTCTACCATCGCTGGGGTGGACGATATGGTTGAAGAAATGTTCATTGACTACCTCGACATTGAACGGGGTTTGCGGGCCCAGGGAAAGGGACACCGTTCCTACGGAGTTTGCGGAGCCCCTATGGAGCACGCGTTAGGAGATGAATCGGTGTCGCGTTCGGTAGACGCCACGTTCCCATTCATAGCCCGCTTCGCCACTACTATCACGTGCGCAACGCAATTTGGTTATGCCGCCAGCCTTGGTTTACGAGACGGTGGAAGATCGTGCTTCTGTGGCGAGTTGCACTCCAGTTCGCGTTCTTCAACATCATGACTGCGCCTCGACTTCAACTTGCGCGAATGATGGCCGTCGGTTTGCTCGATGGCATCATGAATCGGATGGGAAAAAAGTAAAGTGAACGAAACCGATCAATTGGTCGCAGAGCGAGACCAGCGGTCTGCCTCTCTGTCTGTCGGCATTGTCACCTACAAACCGCAATGGCCTGTCTTAGAGGCGACGTTGAAAAGCCTCAAGGCTTCCCTCGATCACGCTGCAATTAATGCGGATGTGGTGTTAGTAGACAATTCTCCTGTCGACGATGTCTCGACGTGGATTCGATCGAGTATGCCGGATTTCCAAATGACGGTCATTTCCGGACATGGAAACGTCGGCTTCGGCAGAGCCAATAACCTGACTCCAAAATGGAACAGTCCCCTGCATCTCGTACTCAATCCCGATGTCGAGATGGATTCTGCTGCCTTGCAGCACGCGATAAATTTCATGATGTCAAACCCGGCCTGCGGTCTGCTAACCCCGGCCGCATTTTCGCCTGACGGCAGCCGTCAGTATCTGTGTAAACGCTATCCTGCTATATTTGATCTATTTCTTAGAGGGTTTGCGCCTGCGTTTATCCGGCAGTTCTTTGCCAAGCGGCTAGATTGCTACGAGATGCGCGACCAGATTGGTGAGCAACCTGTGTGGGATCCACCCATTGTGAGCGGATGCTTCATGCTTTTCCGGGGAGATGTTTTTCGTGCTCTGAAAGGCTTCGATCCTAGATACATGCTGTATTTCGAAGACTTTGACATCTCGCTACGCGCTTCCCTGATCACCCGGATCGCATACGTTCCTTCGGTTCGAATTGTACATGGTGGTGGAAACGCGGGCAGGAAGGGCGCCTGGCATATCTGGCAGTTCGTTCGTTCTGCCGCGAAGTTTTACTCAACCCACGGCCTAAAAATTTTCTGAGCCACGACTATCCTTTGGTGACGGTTTTGGCAACATTTTGCCACCCGGTCGTCTTCTATGAAGGCGTTATTTGCTTCGGAGGCGCGCCATGGGTGGAGCGGAGCGGGTCGCCCTAATAACTTGCTTGCTTTCTCGCTAGAACTACTACCTACCCATCTCTCTTCACACCCTCTCCTAGTCTGAGCCACAGCCGGGGGGGAGGGCACCAATGCCGGGTCAATACGCCATCACCCCTGCTCTTTGGAGTTCGATGTTGAGTTCGAGTGGTTGATGACCGGCGACGCAGCCAGGCCATAGGTCGGAAATAATCCGTCGAACCTGCTGAAAGTTCGGCTCCTGTAGCCGGACGGTGAAAGACGTGTCCGCATTGCCCGCCCGGGGTCTGTGGCTGCGCTACCAGCCGGGCTCCAGGCTGTCCTGCTGGTTTAAGGAGCGCGTCGCTCGCAACGGCGGACGCTTCAAAAAGACGATGATCGTGGCGCTCGCCCGCAAGCTGTTGGTCGCCTTATGGAAATATGTGAAATCCGGCATCGTTATCGAGGGGGTGGTCCTGAAATCCGCCTGACTGACGACAGCTCAACTGCAAAGCTCTTTCAATCCCCAGGGCCTGATCAGCCCTGACGGATCCAGGCGAACGGACCGTGGATCTTCATGGCTTCAACAGCCGGGAGCAAGGTTGGTCCCGTTCTCCTGAGCCCTTGCCCGCCGCAAGCGGGATCGTGGTGCAGCCGCCCAGAGCGGCGACCGTATGTGAGGTTGTACAGGCTCGCAGGCCGGGCCGGTAAAGTATCGGGCCCAGACTTGGATTCGAGACGAGGAGATCAAGATGCCGCCTTGATAGCCGTTGACGCCATACTCCTCATGTGAAGAAGATCCAACCGCTGGCCGTGATGATATCGTCGACATCGCACGGTCGCTGGCAAGGCGCTAACGTTACAGCCGCCGGGCGCCATAGATAGTTGGCTGCGTCGACCAATCCAGAAGAGGCCTTCGCAAATAATTTGCGTGTGGGCTCCGTAGTAACTGGAGGCATTGACAATTGACAATTGAGCGACCATTGCACAGCTTCCAGGATTTGCGTTTCCCGACTAAAGTCGATGCGGCTTACAGGAGAGCGACATGCTGCGCCCCAAAACACTCGTTCTCATCATGGCGGTAATCTACATCGGGGTTTACGTTGTAGCGACGTTGGGCGTAAGCGGATTTTGGATCTAGCCGCGAGATGCCGGGCTGGTTGCACGCAAGTGTGACTAGCTGTGATCGCGTGACTTGCCTCACGGGCTGCCTGCGCCACCGGCTCGAACATCATCGGACGGAGTATTTCCGTGAATTGGTCCCGGACAAGCCTTCACGGCGACCATGTACTGGTCTATGACGTCTGCAACCCTTCGTCGTCTACCTTCACAGAACCTAATGCAAGGAGAACTCGTATGGCGGAACTGTCGGTCTATATTGGTTGGGATTCCCGAGAAGATATTGCCTACCAGGTTGCGAAGGAATCGCTTCTGGAGCATGCGTCGATCGACGTCGATGTGCACCCGATCAAGCTGCAGGACCTTGTTGATCGCGGCGTTTATACGCGACCGGTTGATCCCCTGGCCTCGACCGAGTTCACCTATTCGCGCTTCTTCACGCCGTGGCTTGCCGGTTACAAGGGCTGGGCCCTGTTTTGCGATTGCGATTTCCTGTTCTTTGGAGACGTTGCTGACCTGCTGCAGTATCGGAATGAGGATCAGGCCGTTGCATGCGTACATCATGACTACACGCCAAAGGAAGGCGTGAAGATGGATGGCAAGATCCAGACGACGTACCCACGCAAGAACTGGTCGTCGTTCATGCTCTTCAATTGTGATCATCCCTCCACTCGCAAGCTGACCCCGGAACTCATCAATGCCGAAACGGGTGCGTTTCTGCATCGCCTTCAATGGGCCAATGACAGCGAGATCGGGGAAATCCCGGAAGAGTGGAACTGGCTGGAGGGCTGGAGTTCAAAGCCAGCAACCGGCTACCCCAAGGGGGTCCATTACACCAATGGGGGGCCGTGGTTCAAAAACTGGCAGGAGGTTGAATACGCTGACAAGTGGCTAGACAAGGCGCTCGCCATCGATCCTCGGTTCGCTCCGGTGTGACGCTTGAATCTCGGCTTTCTTGTCAAGCTCCGCTGGATGCTGTCGCGCCGCTCCTTTAGCATCGGAAACGCACCCAATATGCGCTATTGGCCTCGATTCCGGGGCCGGGGCCGCATAGAAATTGGCGACAGGTTTACGACTCGTTGTGGCGTGATCGTCGATGCTCAAAGTGGGCACATCAACATCGGAAATGATGTCTCGATCAATGACTATTCCATCTTGCTGGGACACGGCGGAATCAGGATCGGCGACAATGTGCGTATCGCCGCCCACGTCGTCATAGTTGCGTTTGAGCACAACTACGAGGATCCGACGGTGCCAATACGCTTGCAGTCTATCAGGAAAGAGGCTGTTGTGATTGGTGACGATGTCTGGATTGGAGCGGGCGCCAAGGTCCTCGCGGGTTCTCACATTGCCCGTGGCACGGTGATCGGGGCAAACAGTGTGGTGAAGGGGAGAACGGTTCCCTATGGTGTGTATGTGGGAGCACCTGCGCGCCTTGTAAAAACTAGGACAGGCAAACATGCGAGATCAGAGGCCGTCGATCGTCCCGTCCGAGTGCAAGCGTTTGGCTAGCAAGACAACACATGCGGTTGAACGATGAGCGGACCTGACGTCAAAGATTTACAGGCGACGAATGCAATTCCTCCGAGGGAAATCAACTCGGAGGAATGGCGATCGTTTTTTCTCGGCTATAGTCACATCGTCCTGGTCGCAAACAGCGATGAGGTCGATATCAACGAGCTAACCTCGCGGTTTCCGGAGACGACACTCTTCATCTTCTTCAACAAGGTTTACAAGGTCCTGAGTGAACCGTTCATGCGCAATGCCATTCTGGTGTCGCGAAGCGGAACGTTGGGAGCAAACCTCGTCAAAAGCGGCAAAGTGTCGAGGGTCGTCCAATACTTCGACAAAAACAGCTTCCTCGGGATCATCAATCTGGCAATTGGTGATCGCGAAAAGTTCAGCCCAGAATCCGAATTCGGAGGCGTGGCCGTCAGGCACCTCGATTTGACGGCCCTGTTTGCTCCGTTTTATCCGAAGACCAGTCTTCCGACGAGCGGATTTGCGCTTTGCTTCTGGCTCGCCAACCTTCAGCTGTCAGCAACGATCACTCTGGCTGGCTTCTCGTCCAAGCGAAGTGAACGCTATCAGGTTCTCGACGTTCACGACTGGACGTATGAACAGGTGGTCCTGCGGCTCATGTATCGGCGCGGGAAGATTGACATCATCGGCCGCGAAAAGACCAATCCTTATGCCGATCTGGCGACGCATTTCCCGGAATATTCTCCAGGCGAAATTGCCCTGACGGCGAACGAAGTGCTGTCGGAGCGCCTCGTGAACCTGAGCTCGATCGTTGACCGGCTGATGCATGTGACGAGGTTTCTGCGTTTCATCGACAGGACGTACAAGAAACTGAAGCCGAAGACGCGAAAACAGCGGCGATGGGATGCGATGGAAGGCAAATAGGTATTCGCGCCTTGCCGTCAGGCGCGAGTAACCTGTGAGCTACAGGTTATTCTGAAACCAGGTAGCGAGCGGTAGTCAGTGATAGGACCCGAAATCTCGTCATCCTGGTGGACCTCGTCCATTCGCCTGTCTCACTGAAGGGCTCACGCCTAGTGAGCGGCAGCTCTTCCTGCGTCCCTGTCAATATTCATGCACAGACGAACCGCCTTTCCTTCGACTTGATCAGGCTACGCCAATCCTGAGAAGGTCGTGGAAATGCACGAGGCCGATCGGTCGGTTGTCGTCATCGATGACGATCAGTGCCCCGATGCTGTGCTGGTTGAGCTTCGCCAGCGCCGCGGTTGCCAGCACGTTCGGCTTCACAGTCTTGGGCGTTCGGGTCATGATATCGTCAACCAGCAATTCGGAGAGATTGCGCGTCAGGTTGCGAGCAAGGTCGCCTTCCGTGACGATGCCGCAAAGACGACCGTCATCCTCCATGATCCCAACGCAACCGAAGTGCTTGCGTGAGAGCGTGGAGATCGCTTCCGGGACTGACGTCCCCCTGCGCACCAACGGCAGGCGATCATCCGTATGCATGATATCGGCGACATGGCTAAGGCTTGCACCCAGCTTGCCACCCGGGTGGAAAACATGAAAATCGCGGGCGGAGAAACCGCGCGCTTCCAAAAGCGCAATTGCCAGCGCGTCACCCATGGCGAGCTGCATCAATGTCGAGGTCGTCGGCGCAAGTCCATGCGGGCAGGCCTCTGCCTCGTTCGGCATCAGCAGGGTGATGTCGGCCGCTGACCCAAGCGACGACTTTTCCGAGCAGGTGACAGCGATCAGGGGAATCGAGAAGCGGCGCGTATAGGCGGCGATGCTGCGAATTTCGGCACTTTCCCCGCCCTTGGAAAAGGCAAGAACCACGTCGGTCGTGCTGATCATCCCGAGATCGCCGTGGTTTGCTTCCGCAGCGTGGACAAAGAACGCTTGCGTGCCGGTCGAAGCCAGCGTGGCCGCGATCTTCACCCCGATGTGTCCGCTCTTGCCGACGCCGGTGACGATCACACGACCGGTGATCCCGTTGATCGTTTCGATGGCACGCATAAACGGAGCGGCGAGACCATCGTCGAAAGCACGTTCCAAGGCCTCAAGAGCCCGCCTTTCGGTGCTAACCGTCCGCATCGCAGACGCCAGAACACCAGCCTCGATGACATTTACTGCTGTCTTGTTCATGGTACGGTGTTAGCGGTTTTCAGCCTCCAAGTCTATTTCGCGAGCGACGCACTCTGCTTTCTAAGCCGATAGGCTGCAGATTTTTCGCTGAATCGCGTCGAAGGAGACAGATCCCAAGAACTCTTGCTGAAGGCCAACGAAAGACCGTCGGAACGATCGTTGGTGCAGTGCTTTCTGGCTGGAGCACAACGAAGGGAAGGTGGTCACGCCAACGGCCGCTGCCTTATCGATTCATCCCATCATCGTGCCTGCGGTGGCCGTTGCACTGGGGTAGGCGGGAACACTCAGGTCGTGACTTGCAGGGCGCATTGAAGCCTCGGGAAGTCCTAGCGGAAGAATATTTGTCGTGGCTGCGAGATTGGACTTAACAGCGTCTCAAGGAGGATGATCCAACGTGGCAACGAAATTGGCCCGGCAGCGCGACCGGTGAGGCTCCAATACTGTCGATGAAGCTAGGTTGTTCGCGGATCCCACAAGGGCAACCCGACCGACTGGGCAACGTTCGGATCAGCCGTGAAGACGGGTAATCTCTGGTCGCGAAATTTTTGCAGTGCTTCCAAATCTGTTTCTTGATGCATGCGAGACAGATTCAACGAGTTGTATTTGTGGCCCTTGGAAAGAGGGTCGATCCCGGTGAGAACCACGTTTGCTGCCCCGCTCGCCAGCGCAAGAGCCGCGCCAACAACGCCGTTTGACCACTTGGCTTCGCCTTCCAGTTCCAGATTCAATCTTCCTGTCATCCGATGCATCAGGGCAATGCGTTCATGGCGGCTGATCAGTGTCAGTTCGTTATAACGATAGTCGAACGCCTCAAGTCCTCTAAGAAGCCGCTCCCGCTCATGTCGCCAATTGAGAAGGCAAAGAAGTCCGGTTTTCTGATGCTGTAGCACCCGGCGAACCTCGACTGCGGCGGGATTGAGCCCTTCAATCTGATTGAACTGCATCAATGTCACATCAGGCGGGTGAGGCAGCCAGCCCTGAGCTGCGATTTGAGAGGCGTTGATGGTCAATACGCGAAATGAGTCGTCCCAGCCCAGAGGCTTGGTGGAGAAGGGCGCAGAGCCGGCAACGACAACCGTCTTTCCAAGAAGGAGGCGCTCTAGGTTGGGGACTCGTGGTGCCGCGAGCCGATACCGCACCCAGCGCGTAAAATAGCGCCTGGTGCGTATCAGTCCATCAACATCCAACATGCTCAGAATTCCTTAAACTCGAACCATCCTGATTCCGCGAGTGGTACGATCGTTGAACAAACCGGGTGCAAAGACAAGCATATTAGCCCGATCAGAGATGATTTGGCTTCGGATGCCGGTCTGCTGCCGCACACCGTCAAAACGACATCCGCTCGAGAAGTCGTCTGCGCGTCGCGGATGCGGACTATGTCCTCCGGTCTATCGCACCGGAGCTCTTCGACCGCGGCCAGAGAGCTTGGGGCAGAGGTGCTGGTCAGGGGGAGGCCGTCACTGCAGGGGACTTGATTTCGAGATCGGCCGCAAAGCTTGCCCGGTCGATTTGGAGCGGGCGCGTTTCGCCGCCAAGCCAACCCCTGACCAGATTTCTCGCCTTGATGCCTTCAAGGCGAAGCCGCATCAGTTTCCTGCGTAGCTCGCTTTGGGGCAAATATTCCCGGTCTATGGATTTGCGCACAAAAGCCGAGTTGTCGGGGATTCCGTCGAGAAATTGCATTTGAACGACGGGTGTGGGCTCAATCTGGTAGGCTTTCAGCCACCCGCGATGCCACAAATAAGCGTCGAGCAGAGAGTAGTTCTTCGTATCCTCCAGCATTTTCCCAGCAGCACGCGGGCCGATGACGTAGCCGGCGCTGCCGACGCGGTTCTGAAACACCCTGGTCGCGCGGTGCATGCCATCGGACCAAGCTGCTGATTTTGCAAGGATATGCGGGCGAGGCGCGAATTCGAGGTCATAGACCCAGTCCCATTTGTCACGGCGAGCCTCGATGCTGCTGATCGCATCAGCAAAACCTGAAGACAGTACTGCGTCGTCTTCGAGAATCAGGGTCTGTTCGTTACACTCGACAATGATTTTCCAGGCCAGCCTGTGCGAGGTGAAGCAGGCGATATCCTCGCGAAGCGTCGGGCTTGGCCAGGTGTTTGCTGCTGCTTGGCAGTCTTCGACGGACAGGTCGCATGCTTCGAACGCATCCAGAAACTCGAAATCCAGTCCCAGCCTCTGCATTTGCTGTGATTGAAACTGTCGTCTTCTTTGCTCGGCTTTCCGACTGATAATGAGAATCTTCAACGCGGCTCCGCCTGATAGGTCATTTCGCCGGACCTTATCAATCAATCTCCTGGTGACCTAGCGGAACCTTAACGGAGGACAGTGGCGCATTCATGCCAAATACTGCGCGATGCCGCCCGTTATCCTTTCCCGGTTCATCACACGGGGGAATGGCGTACTCAAAAATCCACAGGCGGAGGTGCGCCCGTAAGAGCTAGGCTGCCGCAATAACACACAATCCTTCTATTCCCACCCCTTCTCTCTAAACTTCGATCGAAGCTGCTGGCGGTTGTGTAAGTCTCACACCCTCACCGCCTGACCCAGTATAATCGCCATCAAGGAACGTCACCCCTGCGGCGTGCAGCGCCGATTCAATATCGCGCAGCGTCCGATCGTAAGGCGTTGACTTCTGGGCCTCAAAGTTTGCAAGCGTGGCCCGACCTACGCCGGCTGCTTGGCATAATTCCGTCTGCGACCATCCAATGAGGCCTCGGGCGGCACGACACTGCGCCCCGGATATAGACATTTTGTAAAACCCCAAACATTTTGTATTGACTTGAAGGGAGCTTGGTGTAGTCTAGCAATAGTAACCCGTTGAATACCGTTCGCTGCCGCGGTTGTGCCCGGCCAGTGATTCTGCGCGATAATATACCTAGTTCTGCTCGGCGACGCGAGGCAATCACGCATCCCTCAGTTGCTGTTGAGGCAGGGAATTACTTCATGGAATTACGCCAACTCACCTATTTCAAAGCGGTGGCCGAGGAACTGCACTTCGGCCGGGCGGCAGCCAGGATGCACATTGCCCAGCCGGCGCTCAGCAATCATGTGATGTCGCTGGAAAGGGAGCTTGGCTGTCCGCTGTTCATTCGCTCGACCAGAAGGGTGGAACTGACCAGGGCAGGGGAAACCTTTTACGATCGCTGTGTGCGGATCCTGAGCGACATCGACCTGACCACCGAACTGACCCGGGCAGCCGGCGGCAGTCGCATCCGCCAGATCAGGATCGGCAGCATCTATCCGGCCACCATGGGCATGCTGCCAACCTTCCTTGCCAAGATCGCCCGCAAGTTTCCCGATGTCCGCATCCATATTGCGTCGGGCAATACCGGCGAGATCATCCGCGGCCTGGAGACCGGCCAGCTCAATCTAGGCTTCATCCGGCCGGTGGAAAACATCGGCTGCTTGCGCTTCGTCTCGCTTGCGCATGAGCGCTACTACCTGGCGGTTGGCCATGCCAATCCGCTGG
>NZ_AZNV01000047.1:0-39915 GCF_000510625.1 Rhizobium sp. IBUN | reverse complement strand
AGCGCACCGACGCCAACCGCCTGACCCCTTGGGGCAAGGCAATCTATAAGCGCCGCAAGGAGACGGTCGAGCGCTCGTTTGCCGATGCCAAGCAGCTTCACGGGCATCGCTATGCCCGCTTTCGAAGTCTCACCCGCGTCGCATGCCAGTGCCTGCTGGCTGCGGCCGCCCAAAACATCAAGAAGATCGCCATGGCGCTCACCAAGCCACCCAGACCAGCCATGGCATGAGGGCCAGAGGCCGCCAACTTCGCCCCGCCTCAGAACCCAACTAAAACAACCAACGTCCAAAAAACAAACCCGCCGAAAATATCGACGGGTTTGTCAGCAGTCTGAGGGCGGCCTTGAGCCGCCCTTTCTATGCGCTGCTATCGTCGCGCATCGTTTCCTTCTGGGTGATCAACCGCGCGCTGTGCTGGCCGCTCAGGTAAATCCAGAGCCAACTCCAAGCCACGGCAAAACGCGAACGCGTCCCGATCAGGAAGTAGATATGGGCGATGCCCCATATCCACCAGGCGATCCAGCCTTTCAGCTTGATCCGACCGAAATCGATGATGGCCGCGCTTCGACCGATCGTCGCAAGACTGCCCTGATGGCGATAGCGGAACGGTGCGGGCGCAGGGTTTCCCGCAAGACGCGCGCGGATGACCTTTGCGACATAAGCGCCTTGTTGTTTGGCCGCAGGCGCGATCCCCGGGACGGGAGCGCCACTTTCCCGAATGACGGAAGCCGTGTCCCCGACAACAAAGACATCCGGATGCTCCGGTGCCGTCAAATCCTTCTCGACGACGACGCGCCCTGCTCGATCGGCCGGAACATCGAGCCACTTGGCTGCGGGCGATGCCTGTACGCCTGCAGCCCAGACGATCGTGCGGCTCGGAATGAACTCCTCGCTCGTCTCGACACCGTCTGCCGTGCACTCCAGGACACGCTCGCCGATATGCAGCTCGACGCCGAGTTCCTGGAGGGCTTTGCTGGCATAGTCGGAAAGCTCCTCGGCAAAGGTCGGAAGCACGCGCGGCCCCGCCTCGACCAGCACGACCCGTGTCTTGCGCGTATCGATATTGCGGAATTCGCGCGGCAGGGTCTTGCGTGCAAGCTCGGCGATGATCCCGGCAAGCTCGACCCCCGTCGGCCCGGCGCCGACGAGAGTGAAGGTCAACAATGCGTCGCGCACGGCAGGATTGGTCTCGGTCTCCGCCCGCTCGAATGCGAGCAACATGCGCCGGCGGATCGTCGTTGCATCCTCCAGCGTCTTCAGACCGGGGGCCACCGCCTCCCAGTCGTCTCGCCCGAAATAGGCGTGCGTTGCTCCCGTGGCGAGGACGAGCGTGTCATAACGCAACGTAGTGCCGTCGCGTAAAGAAACTTCCTTTACGTCAGTATCGACACCGACGACTTCGCCCAGCAACGTCGTCACGTCTTGGCGGTCGCTATAGAGATGGCGAATGGGCCAGGCGATCTCAGAGGTGGAAAGGATTGTCGTCGCCACCTGGTAAAGGAGCGGTTGGAAGAGATGATGATTGCGCCGGTCAATCATCGTGATCCGGATGCCCGCACCCTTTAGATCGTTGACCAACTGCAGGCCGCCGAAGCCGCCGCCGACAACCACAACATGGTGTTCGCTCATGAGCTGCCTTTCCGTGCCACTTCGCTATAGCCAATGTCGTTGGTCGCGCCCGGCTTTCAATCACTGTTTGGGCATAGCTCGCCTGCTCTAGGCGGTGGTCACGAATGCTCAATTTGGTGTCGGGGTCACTCAGTCTGCATAGGCAACAGGGATCGATGTCCCGCTTTTCAGCAATTCCATCGATATGGACGCGGACACATCGAAGAGTTCGATCTTGCGGACGATCTGCTTATAGATCACGTCGTAGTGCTCGACGCGTGGGAGCACGATCTTCAGAATATAGTCGTGGTTGCCGGTAAGCCGATGCGCCTCGACGATCTCCGGTATGCTGCTGATCGCCCGGCGAAACGCCTCGATCCACTCGTCGGCATGGTGTGCCGTCTTGATCAGCGCAAATACCGTCGTCGGCACGCCCATTTTCTCACGGTCAAGCACCACAATCCGCCGCGCGATATGGCCGCTCTCCTCCAGCCGTTGGATGCGGCGAGAACAGGCAGAGACCGATAGTGCGACCCTTTCAGCAAGCTCCGTCACCGAAATGCCCGCATCGGTCTGCAAATATTCTAGGATTCGTCGATCGCGGTCATCAAGCATGGTGCTTCGGAAATTTCACGGCTGCAGTTTGCGTAATTTGGAGATTATACGCAAAAATGCCGCGCCAATGAAGAGTTTGAGACAAAGAAAGCAAACCATTTGCGCGAGGTTCGATGCATGATCTCGCCACTACGAAATTCCAGACGGGAGCATAACAAAAATGCAGACAATCGGACTAATTGGCGGAATGAGCTTCGAAAGCTCGGCGGTCTACTATCGCCTGATCAATGAAATGGTACGCGAGCGCCGCGGCGGGCTCACCTCGGCTGACCTCCTGATGCATTCCGTCAATTTCGACGAGATCGTCTCTATGCAAAAGGCGGGTGACTGGGACTCTGCAGCAAGCCGTCTCGGCGACGTGGCTCTGCACCTGCAGATCGCCGGCGCCCGCTGCATGCTGATCTGCACGAACACAATGCATCTGATTGCCGATCAGGTCGCCTCCCGCATCTCCGTGCCGCTGATCCACATCATCGACGAGACCGCGAAGTCTCTGAAGGCAGCCGGGCGCAAGCGCCCGCTGCTGCTCGCCACACGATACACCATGGAACACGGTTTCTATGCCAACCGCATGAAGAGCCTGGGCGTTAACGTCGTGGTTCCCGAGGCCGCCGACCGCACGTCCGTCCATGATATCATCTTCAATGAGCTCTGCGCCGGCAAGGTGCTCGATAGCTCACGCGATAAGCTCATGCAGATGATCGAACGCGAGCGCGCCAAGGGCGCGGACAGCATCATTCTTGGTTGCACGGAAATCTGCCTCATCCTTGACCCGAAACATCTGCCCCTGCCCGGCTTCGACACAACCGAGATCCATGCTCGAGCCGCTGTCGAGTTCGCACTTGGCGACGAACAAGCCCGCGTGATCGCCGCTGCCTAAGTCAACAAATTAGTTGACTACGTCAAATAAAAGCAGGACAAAATCTCCTATCAGGAGGTTTTGTCCATGTCCGATTCTGGCTTGATCGACGCTGCCCGCGACTTCAATCGCTTTTACACAAACTTCCTGGGGGTCCTGAACCGGGCCTACCTAGACACCGATTTCACGCTGACGGACGCGCGCGTCCTTTTCGAGATCGGCTCGCGCAAGGGCGTCACCGCGGTCGCGTTGGCACGCGACCTGCAACTCGACCCCGCCTATCTCAGCAGAATTCTCAAACGCTTCCGCTCCAATGGCCTGATCGAAACAACGGCCGATCCCGACGACCTTCGCAGTCAAATCATCTCTGTCACCACCAAGGGACACATTCAATTCGAGGAACTTGGCCGTCGCTCCAACACTCAAATAGCAGAGCGCTTCGCTAACCTCGTCGACGGCGAACCGCAAAGCGTCGTGGCCGCGATGACCGCTATTCGGGGGCTATTGGATCCCGAGGCCGCGCCCCCGCCCTTGATCATCCGCGCACACCGGCCCGGCGACATCGGCTGGATCGTCCAAAGCCAGGGCAAGGCTTACGCCGAGGAATACGGCTGGGACATGCGCTTCGAGGGCCTCGTTGCAGAGGTCGCCGGCAAGTTCCTGGCGAATTTCGATCCGTCGAAGGAGTGTTGCTGGATTGCCGAGCGTGGAGGCATCAACATCGGCTCGATCCTTGTCACCAATGGTGGCGATGGCGTTGCGAAGCTTCGCCTGCTCTATGTGGACAAGGCGGCGCGCGGCCTCGGACTCGGCAAGATGCTGGTCGGCGAGTGCATTCGCTTTGCCCGGGCAAAGCGGTATCGACAGTTATTGCTATGGACGAACGACATCCTGCATGCCGCGCGCGGCATATATTTGAAGGCCGGCTTCCGCCTTGTCTCCGAAGAGAGACACCGGATGTTCGGGCCCGAGGAAAACGGTCAAACCTGGGTTCTCGATCTCTGATTTGCTGCGTGCAAAAGTTTCGCTTGATTTGGAAACGATCATTTCCTAATTAGGTCAGCCATGACCACGGCGACCCTTATTGAAACGACCCGGACACGCGGCAGACCGCGCGAATTCGATCGCGACGCGGCACTCGACAAGGCGCTGCAGGTATTTTCCGAGCGCGGCTATCATGCCGCGTCGATCAGCGAACTTACCGAAGCCATGGGCCTTGCCTCCGGCAGCGTCTACAAGGCCTTCAAGGACAAGCGCGGCATATTCCTCGCAGCCTTCGACCGATACCGCGCTGTTCGTCGCAGCCTTCTGGACGCACGCATGGCGAAGGCCGCAACCGGCCGTGAGAAAATCCGCGAAGTCTTGGCCCATTATGCGCTCTCCTCGCATGGCGCCTCCGGTCGGTGCGGCTGTCTTGTCGTCAGCAGTGCGAACGACCTGGCACTTTTCGACGCAGAGGCTGCAGACCGTGTGGCAGCTGCGTTTGCAGCCAATGAGGCGCTGATCGGCGATCTCCTCCGCCTCGGCCAAAGCGATGGCTCGATCGCCGACGAGATTGACGCCGCGGCCACCGCCCGTACCCTGCTTTGCGTTACCAAGGGAATGCGGGTGGTTGGCAAGACGGGACGCAGCGAGGAAGAAATGGTCGCTGTCGCCGAGACTGCAATGAAGCTCCTGGCGTGAATCGGGTTGCGATCGACCCGCCTCAACGCACAAGCTTTTTGATCATCCGAGCCCCACCGGAGCCTATTATGAGCCTTTCGAATACCACGCGGGAAACCGTCGCGCCGCAGACGATCTCGCCTTTAATGACGTTTCTTTTTGCGGCCGCCTGTGGACTGGTCGCGGCCAATCTCTATTACGGCCAGCCGCTCGCCGGCCCGATCAGCGTATCCCTCGGCTTCACACCGGCGGCAACCGGCCTGATCGTCACCCTGACGCAAATCGGCTACGGCCTCGGCCTTCTGCTGATCGTTCCGCTCGGCGATCTCCTGGAAAACCGCAGACTTGTGCTGACGCTCATCGCCATCTCTGCGGTCGCTTTGGTCGGCGCGGCACTGTCCTCGACACCGATGATGTTTCTTCTGGCATCGCTCTGCATCGGCCTTGCATCGGTTGCCGTCCAGGTACTTGTCCCCTTTGCCGCCCATATGGCGCCGGACGCAACGCGCGGTCGCGTCGTCGGCAACGTCATGAGCGGCCTTCTCTGTGGCATCATGCTGGCCCGGCCCTTCGCCAGCTTCGTTGCCGAAGCAACCTCCTGGCACATGGTCTACTTCGTGACCGCGGCGCTCATGATCGCGCTCGTTGTCATCCTGAGAGCCAACCTTCCGGTCCGTGTTCCCCACACCAGACTGAGCTACGGCAGACTGCTCGCCTCGATGGCGGATATCGCCCTCCATTCGCGCATTCTTCAGCGTCGCGCGCTCTACCAGGCCGGGATGTTCGGTGCGTTCAGCCTATTCTGGACCACGACGCCCCTGCTGCTTGCAGGCCCTGAGTTCGGGCTGACGCAGAATGGCATCGCCTTGTTCGCGCTGGCCGGTGCCGCCGGCGCCATTGCGTCGCCAATCGCTGGACGGCTCGCCGACCGTGGACTGACGAAGGCTGCTTCGACGCTGGCGATGCTGCTTGGAATGTCGGCCTTTCTCATCAGTCAGTTCGCCACCGATGGGTCGCTGACGGCGCTGCTTTTGCTGACCGCTGCAGCAATCCTGCTTGATTTCGGCGTAACCACCAATCTGGTCTGCGGCCAGCGCGCCGTCTACGCGATCAGCGCCGAGCATCGCAGCCGCCTGAACGGTCTCTACATGGCGACGTTCTTTACGGGCGGTGCGATCGGATCCGCCGTGGGCGGCTGGGCCTACGCGACCGGCGGCTGGACGATGACCGCGTGGATCGGCTTCTGCTTCCCAGCCTTTGCGTTCCTTCTGTTCCTGACTGAAGGCCGCGACCGGCAGGCAGTCTCAGAGGCTGGCTGAATCGAATCGGAGCCGGGCGGCGCGAACCGCGTCATGGTTTGCCTCCGCCCAGTTCAGTAGCAAGGCGAGCGTGCTGTAAAGCGAGCGGCCGAGATCAGTCATCCGGTACTCGACGCTCGGCGGTTTCGTAGGAAACACTTCCCGCTCGATGTAACCGTCACGCTGCAGATCCCTTAGGGTCTGTGTCAGCATGCGCTGCGAGATATCTGGAATCATCCGCCGTAATTCGCCGAAGCGATACGGACGTTGCGACAGCGCCTCGAGCATCAGTGTCGACCACTTGCCGCCAATCTGCTGCATCATGTCCCGGACCGGGCAATTGTTGAAGTCGAGGTTGCTGAGACCGACGTCTCGACGAATGCCGGGGGCCTTGTTCTTCAGGTTGACGACAGCGCCACTCATTCTTGGTTCCCTTTTGGTAACGTAGAGCCAAAAAACTGCCTTCTTTACAGCGCGCAGTCAATTCCTAATCTAGAGCTACTCTCTTTTTGAGACCAACAGCAAACCTAGAGGAAAGACACATGAGCGAGACCATTCTCATCACGGGTGCGGCCGGCCAACTCGGCCAGCGGATCATCCATCACCTGCTTGAGACCGAAAAGGTTCCAGCGGCAAATATCATCGCCGCGACGCGCGATCCGGCCAAGCTCGCAGATCTCGCCGCCAAGGGTGTCATCACCCGAAAGGCCGATTTCGACAACACCGCCTCGCTGGAATCTGCCTTCAAGGGCGTCGATCGGTTGCTGATCATCAGCACCGACGCACTCGCCGTTCCCAGCCAGCGTCTCAAGCAGCACAAGGCGGCAGTGGATGCAGCCGTCAAGGCAGGCGTAAAGCACATCGCCTACACCTCGATGCCCTCGCCCGACAAATCTCTGGTGACCTTTGCACCCGATCATCTGGGCACCGAGAATGCCATGAAGGCCACTGACATCCCCTACACGATCTTTCGGAATGCCTGGTACATGGACAACTATCTCCATGGCATGCCGCACAACCTCCAGTCGGGAAACTGGTACACGAGCAGCGACGGCGGCAAGGTTGCGAACATCTCGCGCGAAGACTGCGCGCGGGCAATCGCAGCGTCCCTTGCCTCCGGCAGCGATGAAAGCGCGACCTATACGCTGACCGGAGCCGAATCGCTGAGCGCCGACCAGATAGCCGCGGTCCTCTCCGATGCGGTTGGAAGGCCGTTGAAGGCCGTCAGCGTCACGGATGAGCAGCTTGGCCAAGGCATTCGCGGCGCGGGTCTTCCCGATTTCGTCGCGGACATGCTGGTCTCAGCCGACGCCAACATCCGCGCCGGCAACTTTGATCTGGTAACGGCGGATTACGAGACGCTGACTGGCAACAAGCCTCAAACGCTCAAGGGCTTCTTCGTCGCACACAAGACCGCCCTCACGGCCTGAGTCGGTCGATAAAGCCCGCTTCGCACCACCGGAGCGGGCTCACTCATGCAGTTCTCAAATCTTCTGGCCGCATGCGCGGCAGAACCGCCGAACCGTTTCGGCCATGCCGAATTCCAGCGCGTCCGCCGTCAGCCCGTGCCCGATGGACACTTCCGCGAGTTTCGGAATGCGCTTTACGAGCGGTGGCAAATTCGCCACCGTCAGATCGTGCCCCGCATTGACGCCCAAGCCGATCGCCAGCGCCGCGTCCGCTGTCTTACCTAGCGCCTCGAGGATTGGCCCTACCCGTTCAGGCGCATCGTAGCAGCCGCCATATGGCCCCGTATAAAGCTCGATCCGGTCAGCACCAACCGTCTTGGCAATCGCGACGGCCTCGGCGTCCCCATCGCCATCGGCGAACAGCGATACGCGCGTGCCCATCTTCTTCAGCCGCGCAATGACATCAGTCAGGAAATCGCGGTGCTTGCGGAAATCCCAGCCATGATCAGAGGTCGCCTGTGAGGGGTCGTCCGGAACCAGCGTGACCTGCTCGGGTGCCACCCCAACGCAGAGATCGAGAAACTCCTCGGTGGGATAGCCCTCGATATTGAATTCGGCGTTTGGAAATTCGTCATCGATCAGATTGCGGATGATGGGCAGGTCCGAGAAACGGATGTGTCTTTGGTCGGGTCGCGGATGGACCGTCAATCCGCTCGCGCCGGATTGCAGCGCAATCCGCCCCAACCCCTCTACACTCGGCCATGGAAGATCGCGGCGGTTGCGCAGCATCGCGACGGCATTGAGATTGACGGAAAGCGTAGTCTGCATGGCGGGATTCCACTGAAGCGAAGGATGATCGTTTCTAAGCCAACGAACCGGCATCGGCCAACGAGATTCGTACATGGATGCATGTGAATCTGTGATGACGCGAGCGTTTGGTCCGTCAACGCGGCGGCTGAAAGTAGATCTGGTTTGTTCTTCGCGCTTTAAACAATCAAGCGTTTCTCCAGCGCTGATTTCTCACGAGAAACACCTCACCTGGGGCAAGTTTCCAGCCGTATTCCGCTGTAAATTAAAAGTCACTAATTTTGATACTAACAAAATACATCAATCACGAGTAACGTAAGCTCACGATATCGAAGCAAACACCGCCAGTTGCTTCGATGCCTGAACAGGAACGATCAAGAGGGAACCCCACTCAACCGCACCCTTTTTGCAATTTGCAGACGCACAATGAGCACAATGGGAGGGACCATGGCAGAAGGTTACAAGCAGGGTTTCACGTCAGACCTCGCGACACAAGCACGACTGCGGCACCGTTTTCTTCCTTCCGCGGCACTCCCCCCCGCAGATTTGCCCCGCGGACGAGTTCCGATCGCCGACATGGCCAATGCCTTTGGCGTCACCCATCGAACCCTGCATTTCTATGAGGAGAAAGGACTGATTTCGGCCAGCCGAATCGGTTTGATGCGTGTCTATGAACCGGGCGACGTGATGCGCATGGCTGTCATCAATGCCTGCCGCGAGGCTGGAATGGCGGTTGCTGTGATCCAGGATTTGATGAGCGACCTCATAGAAGCCGACTCGCAGGAGGCTGCCGAGGCTCTGTTTCGTAACGCGCTCGTGACCCGCAAACGCGAACTGAGCGCGGAAATATCCACATTGCATCGGCAGATGCAGCAGGTGAGCGACCTGCTCGATAGGGAGGCAACCGAGGAGCAGCCTCTCAACGACAATCAGACAGGCTCGATGCTCACGGATCAGGAGTTGCGGTGCCTGGCGCTGATGGCGGCAGGGCTTTCCACGCAGCGTATTGCGCGCACCCTCGACCTTCGAAATGACGATGCACAGTCACTTGAGGCCGGCATCATCCAGAAATTCCACGCCAACAATCGTTTTCAGGCCATAGCCAAGGCCGTCATGCTTGGCGTCGTCCAGGTCTGACGCCCAGGAAAATCGCCTAGCGCACGATCGTCAGGGTTTCCGCCGCGCGCGTGATCGCTGTGTAAAGCCACCGTTCGCGTGTATCGCGGAAGGCCCAGCTTTCATCGAACAGCACGACGTTGTTCCACTGCGAGCCCTGTGCCTTGTGGACCGTCAGTGCATAGCCGTAGTCGAATTCGTCGTAGCGCTTGCGCGTGTTCCAGGGAATCTCACCCTCGACATCATCCTCGAAAGCCTGCTTCAGCAGTTTGATCTTGGCCGCGCCGCGGTCCATGTCGTCATCTTCGGGCCGGATCAGCAAGTTGATGCCAGGCTTCGTCGTCTCCTTGGACGACGTCATCACCTGCCAAAGCGAGCCGTTGAGCAAGCCCTTTGCCGGATCGTTGCGCAGGCAGACCAGCTTGTCGCCGGTTTGCGGGTATTCGGTCGCAAAGCCCTTCAGCTCGCGAAGACGCTGATTGTATCGGCGTCGCGTGCGATTGGTGCCGACGAGCACCTGATCGGCATCGAGGACCAGCGACTGGTTCACCTCGCCCTTGGAAATGACCCGCGCGGTACCGTAGTCTCCGTAGCTGACTTCGTTGCCCTCACGCACCTGCATTGCAAGCTGGATGATCGGATTATCGCGCGCTTGGCGGTGAATGTCCGTCAGCAGATAGTCCGGTTCCTGATTGGTGAAGAAGCCGCCGCCCGACACCGGAGGCAGCTGCCCCGGATCTCCAAGCACCAGGATCGGTGTGCCGAAGCTCATCAGGTCGCGGCCCAAAGCCTCGTCCACCATCGAGCACTCGTCGACCACGATCAGCGCAGCCTTCGCGACTGGGCTCTGGCGGTTGATGGAAAACATCGGCGCAATGGAAGTCTTGCCCGTCTCCTCGTCCTCGACAGCCTCCTCACCGCGCGGACGATAGATCAACGAGTGGATGGTCTTCGCGTTGCTGGCCCCGCGCGACCGCAGCACCTGGGCCGCCTTGCCGGTAAATGCGGCAAACAGTACGTCACCGTCCACGTGCTCCGCGAAATGCCGCGCAAGCGTCGTCTTGCCCGTACCGGCATAGCCGAACAGACGGAAAAGCGGTGTCCGCCCTTCCTTCAGCCATTGGGAAACGGCCCTGAGGGCTTCATCTTGTTGCGGAGCAAATTGCATCGTGGATCGACTTGGCAGGATTCGCCTGACATAGGCAACCCTGAAATCCGCGCAAGCGGGCAATCGAAAGGGAATAAAACCGGCATCGATGGTGTCTCATGTCAGGCAACGCAATCAAGCGTGCCCTACACGTGAGGAGAGAGCCCATGAAATCCGCAAAGATGCTGATCGCCTTTGCCATTGCATCCGCCGCCGCAACGTCCGCATTTGCGGCCCCGCCCGTCAAGGCCGTAAAGTCCACCAAGGGCGAGGTTCTTGCCGGCGAAAACGGCATGACCCTCTATACCTTCAAGAAGGATAAGATGGGTGTTTCCAATTGCTACGACGATTGCGCCAAGAACTGGCCGCCGCTGAAGGCCGCTAGCGACGCGAAGCCGGAGGGTGCATATTCGATTGTCGAACGGAAAGACGGCACCAAGCAGTGGGCCAAGGACGGCATGCCGCTTTATTTCTGGGTGAAGGACAAGAAGATGGGCGATATCACCGGTGACGGTGTCGGCGGCAATTGGGATCTCGTCAAACAGTGAGCGAAGCGACGTGAAGGCACCAGGTCACGACACGTTCGAGGGCCAGATCCTGGCCCTCCTTCCCTCGCTCAGGCGTTACTCGCGGAGCCTCACCCGCTCCGATGCAGACGGGGAAGACTTGCTGCAGGATTGCGTCGAGAAGGTGCTCGCCCGTCACGGACAATGGCGGGGGCTGAACCTGCGCGGCTGGGTGCTGACGATCATGACGAACCTCTATCGCAACAGCCGTCGGCAGACGCGTCGCGCGCCGTTCGTGGAACTCGATGGCGCCGAGGACATCGTATCCGTCGATCCCGCTCCCGATCCGCTCGAGCGATCGCGGCTGGAGGATGCATTAAACAGCCTTTCGGAAGAAAACCGCGCTGTGCTGATGTTGATTGTCATCGAAGGCTATACCTATCAGGAGGTTGCGACCGCACTCGACATCCCGATCGGCACGGTTATGTCGCGCCTGTCACGCGCACGCCAACGGATGGGAGAGCGCATGAAGGCAGACAATGTCATTACGCTTCGGAGACCGAAATGAACGAGATCAACCAGACCGTGACCGAAGCGGATCTTCACGCCTATGCCGACGGGCAGCTTCCCGAGCAGGCCCGCGCACGCATCGAGGCGTGGCTCACTGACAATCCGGGCGATGCAGCCAGAGTGGCGGAATGGTCCGCGCAAAATGCCGAGATCCGATCGCTTTTCGCGGACTATGGAAAATCCACGGACGTCGACATAGCGCTCGTCACTGGCCGGAGACGTCCAGCAAACTGGCCGAAGCGCCTGGCGGCAGTGGCTGCGATCATAGCGGCTTTCGGCCTGGGAGCCTTTAGCGGCCACTACGGCCCAGCACTGTTTCAAAAGCCGGATCTGCAACTGACGGAACTCGAAACCCTGCCCAACGAAGCCCGCAACGCCTTCCTGGTTTATGCCGATGAAGTCCGCCATCCCGTCGAGGTCTTTGCCAATGAGGAAGCCCATCTGGCGACCTGGCTCGGCAAGCGGCTTGCCATTCAAAACTTGCGGGTTCCGAACCTGCAGGAACTCGGCTTCAAGCTGGTCGGCGGGCGACTGTTGCCCGTCGAGGGCAGGCCGGGTGCAATGTTCATGTACGAGGATCAGGCCGGCGAACGACTGACGGTCCTCGTCGGGCGCAAGGCTGATAACAGGTCGACCAGTTTCCGATTCGCGTCATCGGGCAATGTCGAAACCTTCTACTGGATCGACGGCGAACTCGGCTACGCCGTTACCGGCGAGATTCCGCGCGGTGTGCTGAGAAAAGTCGCCGAGGAATGCTACAGGCAGTTTCCGTCGTAAGCCTCAGCGCAGCGGGTCGTTGGCAAGCTCGATCGGCTTGCCGTGCGGCGTCGCCTCCGCCGCCCGCTGCCAACTCTTCTGCAGATCGAGGATCATGTCGGCGTCAGCGACGCCGAGTTTGACGAGAATTGCCGAAAGCGCCGCCACCCAGCAATCGAAATAGTCACTGCCGTCTTCGGCGCGGCCGGGCTTGTGCAATTCCCGTGATAGCGTCTCAGCCCATTCGTTCCACGTAAACAGGCCCCGTTCGTGCAGATGCACTGTTATCGCGAAGGCTTCCGCAGCCCATGGCTCAGGAAAGACCGGCTCTCCATCGGGCGATTTCGGCAGCTGCGGCGATTGCGCCAGCGGCGACCGCGTCTCACACTGGCTCAAGATAGCTCTCCCAGGCATCGATCGAGACGCAGAGCGTCGGATCCGCTCCCTCACCCCAGATTTCGCAGCCGTCGAACACGACCGTATAGACCCATTGTGGGTTCTCGCCCTTCCCATGGGCGTTGTCGTCGGGGAAGACGAAGGAGCCTTGAACAGCTTCTACCACGCCCAATTTTGAGCGTGCATAGCGCGGCAGCCGCGTATGTGTCGTCGGATTGAAATTCCTGGTTCGAACACTGTCCCCCACGGAGAAGCGTGGCGGCGTCGCCGCCGGTCGGTCGCAGGGACCACCCTTGGCGAGCACGCCTGCCACCATGTCGGCCTTCAGGACACGCTTCGGCGTCGCGCCATCCATTTGCTTGTGACCGGCATTGATCTCCTCGGCCGTCACGAAGCCATGGCGCCGCAGCAGCACCTCCAGCGCCCGCGTCCAGATCTCGTAGTAGCTCGCGCCAAGATAACTCGCCGGTGGAATGCTTTCGCGCGTATGCCGGCTCTCGTCGATATTCCAGGCGCCGAAGGCGCCGCTGGAAAGCGTAAGGCCGAGCGCACGCTTCTCCCACTCCGCATGGAAATACGGCTCGTTCCTTTCGGGCGCGACAGGGCCGAAACCCATCTGACCGCCAAGGTCGTGCGGGCCGTTCATGACGCATCTCCTGGCGCGGCAGCCAATCCCGTTCCGATCATCGCATCGCGACTGACGAGATCTGCAAGCTGCTCCTCGCTCCATCCATCCGTGCCCGCCGGTCGCTCCGCAATGACCAGATAGCGGAGTTCCGCCGTCGAATCCCACACGCGGATCTTCTTATCTTCGGGCAAGGTCACACCGAATTCGGCCAGCACCCCGCGCGGATCGATAACTGCCCGCGAACGGTAGGCGGGCGCCTTGTACCACACGGGCGGCAGGCCGAGCACCGACCAGGGGTAACAGGAGCAAAGCGTACAGACGACGAGATTGTGCGTCTCGTCCGTGTTGAACACCGCGCGCATGTGCTCGCCCTGACGCCCGGTATAGCCGAGGCTGGCGATCGCCGCGGTCGCGTCGCGCCTCAGCCACTCCGCGTATGCCGGATCTCCCCAGGCCCTGGCGACGACGCGCGCACCGTTTCGTGGGCCGACCTTGGTCTCGTAGGTCTCGACGATCGCGTCGATCGCCGCCGGATCGATCAGTCCCTTCTCCGTCAGAACCGTCTCCAGCGCCCTCACCCGCGCCTGCATGTCGGTATAGCGGTTGTCGTGGTCATGGTCGTGGTCGTGATGGTGATCGTCGTCGTGCACGAGATAATCCTCCGCCAATGGGCGGCTTATCTTTAAGCGCTTGTAGCCGGAGCGCCAAGCCCCACTCAGGATGTCGTCGAAGCCTGCCGCAACCTCTATTTCAGCATCGGCCAAAGGCTGAGCACCAACAACACGGCCATGGTGATGTTGAACCATTTGAGCCGGACGGGATCCGACAACCAATCACGCAGCGCCGAGCCGAACCCCGCCCAGGTCGACACGCTCGGCAGGTTGACCAGCGCGAAGGCGAAGCCAACGATCAGGACGCTCGCAAAGTAGATATTCGGGATCGTGTAGGTCGCCATCGCGGTAACGGCCATGACCCATGCCTTCGGGTTGACCCACTGGAAGGCTGCCGCCGACAGGAACGACATCGGCTCAACACCGCTCTTGCCTTCGCCCAGAGATCGCGACGTCGCAATTTTCCAGGCGATCCAGGCAAGATAGGCGCCACCGGCAAATTTAAGCGCGACATAGAGCGCCGGCATCGCATGCAGCAGCGCCCCAAGCCCGAGTCCCACGCCGATCAGCAGCGAGAAGAACCCTGCCCCGATCCCCAGCATATGCGGAACGGTGCGGCGGAAACCGAAATTCACGCCGGATGCGAAGAGCATCATGTTGTTGGGGCCAGGCGTTATCGATGTGGTAAAGGCAAACAAGACGAGTGCCAGAAATGTATCCAGCGGCATGAGACCTCCCGGAGGCCCGCGGTTGGTCCGGCGGGACTTTTCGATTTAGGTCAACCTAACTGACCTAAATCCACCGCTCCATGCTATCATTGTCATGGTGACACGATTGGTTGAAAGATTGGCGCGCCTTCCAATCTTCTTCGAAAACCGGAACGACCATCATGCGAGACGACGCCATCCCAACCATCAGCTTTCCCAATGGTGCAGAGGTTCCAGCCATCGGCCAGGGCACCTGGAACATGGGAGAGAGATCTTCCGAGGCCAGGAGCGAGATCGAAAGCCTGCGCGCAGGCCTCGATCTCGGGATGACGCTGATCGATACCGCGGAAATGTATGCCGACGGCGGCGCGGAGAAGATCGTTGGCGAGGCGATCCGGGGCCGACGGGATGAGGTGTTTCTCGTCAGCAAGGTGTATCCCTGGAACGCCAGCCGGACGGGAACGATCGCAGCCTGCGAACGCAGCCTATCGCGTCTCGGCACGGATCGGATCGATCTCTATCTGCTTCACTGGCGCGGCGACCATCCGCTCGCTGCTACCGTCCAGGCTTTCGAGGAACTGAAAGCATCCGGCAAGATCGGCGCCTGGGGTGTTTCCAACTTCGATGCTGACGACATGGAGGAACTGCTGACCGTTCCCGCCGGAGGGAACGTCGCAGCCAACCAGGTTCTCTACAACCTGTCACGCCGAGGCGTTGAATATGATCTGCTGCCCTGGTGTCAGGAACGTCGGATCCCGATCATGGCCTATTCACCGATCGAACAGGGGCGCATTCTGCATCATCCGGAACTGATCCGCGTCGCCAAGGCCTATCAGGCAACGCCGGCGCAGGTGGCACTTGCCTTCCTGCTGGAACGCGACGGCGTGATCGTCATCCCGAAAACGTCGAACGCTGCCCGCGCCGCCGAAAACCGGGACGCAGTCTCGCTCGACATTACCGACGAGGACTGGGCGGCGCTCGATGCCGCTTTCCCGCCTCCGGCAAGAAAAAGGCCGCTGGAGATGCTCTGATCTTCAGCGGATTTTGATGGCGCGGGTTGGCACTGGTCAAGGAAGTGCCGGCAAGGGCCGCGATCAGGCGGCTTTTATGTCGGGGCTACCCTCATATACCGGATAATCAGTGTACCCTTCGGCGCCACCGCCGTAGTACGTCTCACGGTTCGGCGTCGCCAACGGCAGGTCCCGCCGCAGTCGCTCGACCAGATCGGGATTTGCGATGAACGGCTGACCGAAAGCGGCGAGATCAATAAGGCCGTCCTGCAGGAACTGCTCTGCACGGCGCTTGTCGAGAGAACCGGCAAGAATAAGCGTGCCCGAATAGCTCTCGCGGAACTTGCGCAGAAAATCCCTCGAAAGAGCCGGAGCGCTGGCAGGCCCCTGATCCTTCAGATGCACATAGGCAAGTTTGCGTTCAGCAAGCGCAGTCGCAAGATGCAGGTAGGTTTCCTCGATCAAAGGATGGTGCGGCATGTCGAACAGCTCGCCGAACGGCGAAAGCCGGATACCGACCTTCTCGGCACCAATCCGCGCCACCACCGCGTCGACAATCTCCAGCACGAAGCGCGTCCTGTCTTCGACATTGCCTGCGCCATATCGGTCGGTGCGGTCGTTGATCAGAGGATTGAGAAACTGCTCCAGGAGATAACCGTTGGCACCGTGGATCTCGACGCCGTCAAATCCGGCGGCAACGGCATTGGCCGCAGCATTCGCAAAGTCGTTTACGACCCTTGCGACGTCGTCAGTCCCGAGCGGTCGAGGCACACTGGCTTCGACGAAACCGGCAACACCTTCGTCGTTGAACGCGTAGGCCGTGCTCTTATCGTCGCGCGCCGGCTTGGCGCTGGAACTGACCGGCTGGCCGCCAGCCGGCTGAAGAGAGGTATGCGACATGCGGCCGACGTGCCAGATCTGCGCAAAGATCTTCCCGCCTTCCTCGTGCACGGCCTTCGTCACGCCCTGCCAGCCGCGAACCTGATCGTCCGACCAGATGCCGGGGATAAAGGCGAAACCCGTTCCCTCTTGCGAGATCGGCGTTCCCTCGGAAACGATCAGACCGGCGCCGGCGCGCTGGCGATAATACTGGGCGGTCTGCTCGTCGGCGATACCGTCCTTCGCCCTGGCCCGGGTCATCGGAGCCATGACGACACGGTTGCGAAGCTTCTGGCCGCGAAGGTCGTAGACTTCAAAGAGAGACTTCATGAGCGCTATTCCTCAATTCGGTTGATTATCATCGACCAAACAGATATCTCTGCCGCATTCAGAAATCCAACAGATGGAAATCATGATGTCGATCGATCACGCTCATATATTGAAGTTCGACCTGAACCTGCTGGTTGCCTTTGATGCCCTGATGAGCGAGCGCAACGTCACGCGGGCGGCGCAGCGTATCGGCACATCCCAATCCGCCTTGAGCCACAATCTCGGCCGCCTGCGCGCGCTTCTATCGGATGAACTGTTTGTTCGCTCGGCGCGTGGGATCGAACCGACGCCACGGGCGCAGGAACTCGCGGAGACCGTCAGTAGCATCCTGTGCACGATCCAGTCCCGCCTGATCGAGCCGGAGCAATTCGACCCGGCAACGGACGAGCGAACCTTCACGCTCGGAATGACCGACTATCTCGAAAGCCTGTTGATGCCGCCACTTCTCGCTTCCGTTCGCGAGCAGGCGCCACACGTCAATTTCGTGATACGGTCGCTCGACCAGGATTATCCCGCGGATCTACTGGACAGCGGCGAGATCGACCTCGCGATCGGCAAGGTGGAAACCGGCAACGAACTCCATAAACGCCGCAAGCTCTGGTCCGAGCGTTATGTCATCCTCAGCAATCCCGAGACAACCGGCCGCTCCGGCATGATCGACCTCGAGACGTTTCTCGCGACCCCGCAGGCCGTGATCGTCAGCAAGGACGGCCGCTGCCGCCTTGTGGATGAAGTGCTAGCTGAGCGTGGATTGAAACGACGCGCAGCAGTGACGACGCCGCACCTCTTCACGCTGCCGATCCTGGTTCGGGATACGCACGTACTTGCCGCCGTGCCAGCAAGCTTCGCCCGTGCCTGGGCGCCGGTGTTCGGCCTCGCCATCAGCCCAGGACCGGTGGACATCCCGCCCTATGACATCTCGCTTGGATGGCACACCTCGTCCGACCGCAACGCCGGGCACGTCTGGCTACGCCAACAGGTCCTTGCGGCGCTCGAGCCTGTCCGCGCCAAGGTCCTTCAGGCGAATGCAGGATCCGATATCGCCTTGGTCGCCGCCGAATAGATCGCTCGGATTGTCACCTGATTGCCGGAATGGGAGAAGTACCGGGCGCCCTGGCGTCCGGTACTTGTATTGGCTTACATCCCCTGCTGGCCGCGGTTCATCGCGGCAATACCGGTGCGGCAGACCTCGATGAGGCCGAGCGGCTTCATGATCGAGACGAACTGGTCGATCTTCGAGGACTTGCCGGTGATCTCCAGGATGAAGTGATCGACCGTGGCATCGACCACTTTCGCATGGAAGGCATCCGCGAGCCGGAGCGTCTCGGCCCGGGTCTCGCCCGTGCCGATGACCTTGACGAGCGCCACTTCGCGCTCGATCGGACGCTCCTGGCCGAGTTCGCGGGCGCGTACCGTCAGATCGACCACCCGATGAACAGGAACGATGCGCTCAAGTTGAGCCTTGATCTGTTCGAGGACATGGGGCGTGCCGCGCGTCACGATGGTAATGCGCGACAGATGCGCCTGGTGCTCGGTTTCGGAGACGGTCAGGCTCTCGATGTTGTAGCCGCGGCCAGAGAACAGGCCGATGACGCGGGCAAGGACGCCCGGCTCGTTGTCGACGAGGACCGAAAGCGTATGGCTTTCGACCGCCGCCGTCTCGGGCGAGATGAAGTAGGCAGAGCCCGTCGGCTGAAGGTGTGCGTTCATGGTCTTGGGTTTCCTCTACCTTGATATCAAACGAGCTGACGGCCCTTGGCGTCGATCGCATTGGCGACCGCCTCGTCCGTGGCTTCGTCCGGCAGCAGCATTTCGTTGTGAGCCTTGCCCGACGGGATCATCGGGAAGCAATTGGCGAGATTGGCGACACGGCAATCGAAAATGACCGGCTTCTTCACGTCGATCATTTCCTGGATTGCGCCGTCCAGATCGTCAGGCTTGTCGCAACGCAGGCCAACGGCGCCGTAGGCTTCGGCGAGCTTGACGAAGTCGGGCATCGCTTCCGTATAGGAGTTCGACAGGCGATTGCCGTGCAGCAGTTGCTGCCACTGGCGAACCATGCCCATGTACTGGTTGTTCATGATGAAGATCTTGATCGGCGCTTCGTACTGGATCGCCGTCGACATTTCCTGGATGCACATCTGGATCGAGGCGTCGCCGGCAATGTCGATGACGAGGCTTTCCGGATGCGCGATCTGCACGCCGAGCGCTGCCGGCAGGCCGTAGCCCATGGTGCCGAGGCCGCCCGAAGTCATCCAGCGGTTCGGCTTCTCGAATCCATAGAACTGCGCTGCCCACATCTGGTGTTGGCCGACTTCGGTCGTGATGTAGGTGTCGCGATCCTTGGTCAGCGCATAGAGGCGCTCCAGCGCATATTGCGGCATAATGACATCGGTGTTCTTGGTATAGGCGAAGGAGTTGCGCGCCCGCCAGCGCGTGATATCGGCCCACCAATCGGCGATCTGGCTCTTCTCCGGCTTCTTCGGCAGAGCCCGCCACAAGCGGACCATGTCTTCCAGAACGCTTCCAACATCGCCGCGAATGCCAAGATCGACGCGAACGTTCTTGTTGATAGAGGACGGGTCGATGTCGATATGGATCTTCTTCGAGTTCGGTGAGAAGGCAGTGATGCGGCCGGTAATGCGGTCGTCGAAGCGGGCGCCGATACAGACCATAACGTCGCAGTCATGCATCGCCATGTTCGCCTCGTAGGAGCCGTGCATGCCGAGCATCTTCAGCCAGTTCTTGCCTGATGCCGGATAGGCGCCAAGGCCCATCAGCGTCGAGGTGATCGGGAAATCCGTCAGCTCGACCAACTCGCGCAGAAGCTTGGTCGCCTCGGGGCCGGAGTTGATGACGCCGCCGCCGGTGTAGATGATCGGACGCCGTGCACTCGCCATCATCTCGACCGCCGCATGGATCTGGTTGAGATCACCCTGGATCTTCGGCTGGTAGCTCTTCTGGATCGCATGGGCCGCCGGCGGCGTATAAGTACCGGTGGCAAACTGGACGTCCTTCGGAATGTCGACGAGAACGGGACCCGGGCGGCCCGACTGCGCGATGCGGAAGGCTTCGTGAATAATCGCCGCGAGATCGTTGACGTCCTTGACCAGCCAGTTGTGCTTGGTGCAAGGGCGCGTGATGCCGACCGTATCGGCCTCCTGGAAGGCATCCGAACCGATCAGCGAGGTCGGAACCTGGCCGGTGAGGCAGACGAGCGGGATCGAATCCATCAAGGCGTCCTGCAGCGGCGTGACGGCATTCGTCGCACCCGGACCGGAAGTAACAAGCAAGACACCGACCTTGCCGGTTGAGCGGGCATAGCCTTCGGCCGCATGGCCGGCGCCCTGCTCATGGCGGACGAGAATGTGCTTGATCTCGTCCTGCTGGAAGATCTCGTCGTAGATCGGCAGCACTGCGCCACCCGGATAGCCGAAGATATGCTCGACGCCGTTGTCCTTCAGCGCCTGGAGGACGATCTCCGCTCCCGTCATCCGATTGCCTGCTGCCTGATTGTCCGTGCCCGTCATGTTTCTTTTCCGTTTTGACTGCTGGGATTTGAGTTCTGTGGTCCGGAAGCCCGAATTTCGGGCATAAAAAAAGGCCCCTGAGGGAGCCTGTCATCTAGCGCATGGGTGGCTATCGCCGGATGGTTACACCATCCTGCCCATGCGCTTTCCCACCACGATAAGAGCTACTGCAATTTTCATGGGGCGAAGTGATAGACAGAAAATTTCGCATCGTCAACGCATGCCGCAATAAAAAATCGAGCCCGATCGCACCAGCCGAACGTGTGCCGGAATGATCACCTATCGCAAAAAGACTTTCTTAAACGTTCGCTCATATCCTCCTTTACTATCGCAGGGAGTAGCCTTTTGCTGAACAAGGACTTGCACACGTCAGGCAAGGCAGGCGAGCATGACCGCCGCGATGACCAGACTCCGGGCAACCGGTTTCTCGGCCGCGTTGTTGCGTGCAGCGGGTCTCGCGCAACGATCGCCGCCGTCGCCGAAGCTGGGGGCACGGAGCTTGCCGAACTGTGGTCGGTCGGAAAGCTGATTTCGATCAGCGTTGGCCGAAATCGTGTGGTCGCCATCGTCTTCTCCATGAACACCGACAGTCACGGCTGGGGTGAAGGAAAAGACAACCACTTCCAGATCGAGACCGAGTTGCTCGGCGAAGTTCGCGTCGACGAGGACGGTCGCGAGCAGTTCTCGACCGGCATTTCGCGCTATCCCTATCTTGGCGCCATCGCCCACCGCATTCGCGCGAGCGACCTGATGCGGATCTACGATGCCGGCAGCGGAACGACGGCGGTCATCGGCAAGCTCACTCAGGACGAGAGCATCGATGCCGCGATTCATATCCCTTCGATGCTGTCCAAGCACTTCGCCATTGTCGGATCGACCGGCGTCGGCAAGTCGACGGCCGTCTCTCTGCTCCTGCACAAGGCAATCGAGGCAGACCCGAAGCTCCGTGTCCTGATCCTGGACCCGCACAACGAATTCGCGGCCGCTTTCCCAAAGCATTCGGTGGTTATCGACACGGACACGCTCGATCTGCCCTTCTGGCTGATGAAACTGGAAGAGTTCGCGGAAGTCGTCTTCCGGGGTCGAACACCCATCCCCGAGGAAGTCGATATTCTGCGCGACTTGTTGCCGGAGGCCAAGCGCGGCTTTCGCGGCAGCGACAACTCGATCGTGCGGCGCACCACCGAGAAAAGCTCGATTACCGCTGATACACCTGTTCCCTATCGCATGGCCGATCTGCTTGCCCTGATCGACGAGCGCATCGGCAGGCTCGAGGGTCGCGACGAAAAGCCTCTACTCAGATCGCTGAAGATGCGCATCGTCGCCGCCATCAACGATCCGCGCTACCACTTCATGTTCTCAAGCAATACGATCAGCGACACCATCATGGAGACGGTGGCGGAAATATTCCGTATCCCTGGCGATAGCAGGCCGATCTGCACCTTCCAGCTATCGGGCATCCCTTCTGAAGTAGTGAACTCGGTTGCCTCGGTCCTCTGCCGTATGGCCTTCGAAATCGCGCTGTGGAGCGACGGCGCTATCCATATGCTTGTCGTCTGCGAAGAGGCCCACCGTTACATTCCGTCCGACCCGAACCTCGGCTTCTTCCCCACAAGACAGGCCATCGCCCGTATCGCCAAGGAAGGCCGCAAGTACGGCGTATCGCTCGGGATCATCACGCAGCGACCCGGCGAACTCGACCAGACGATCCTGTCGCAGTGCTCGACCCTCTTTGCGATGCGCCTTGCCAATGACCGGGACCAGGAGATAATTCGCTCGGCCATCCCGAACTCTTCGATCTCGACGACCAGCTTCATCTCCTCGATCGGAAACGGTGAAGCGATCGCCTTTGGCGAGGCCATCAGCGTGCCGATGCGCATGCGCTTCTCGCGCGTCGATGTGCAGTACCTGCCCAAGGCGAACGGCGCCAGCGTCAAGGTGAGCGAGGAGGATCCTGATAACGTCGACCTGCGGAAGATCGTGACACGCATGCGTGCCGTCGCCGGTCCAGATATCTCGGCGTTCCAGCAAAGCTATTCGGCCGCCATCTCTCCCAGCGGTACCTACGAAGACGAAGACAGCTTTGGTGACGACTTCGACGAATTGGTAGCGGCCCCTTCCTACCCATCGGCCAACATAGCAACAACACCGCCACTGGCCCCGATCGAACCCTATCGCCGCGATATGTTGCCGGGTGCGGGCTCCGCGCGCGAGCCTGCGGCCGCCGCGTCGCCCGCACCACTCGCAGCATCGGAAACATCTATCGACAGCCGCCTCGAAGCCCTGAGGCGCGAAATGCGCGGAGAGCCTTCCTCCGGACCAGGTGACAGACCAACTGCCACGGGCGGCATCCGCCGGGAACCTGGCGTGTCTCTTCGTGACAGCATCCTGAAAAAGCCGCTCAGCAGCCTGAACAACAAGGAATAGCCGACCTCCGAGCGGTTCTACGGGAGGCGCTCCCAGCTTTCGTCCATCTGGTTGCGAAACCAGGTCATCTGTCGCTTGGCGTATTGCCGCGTCGCCGCAGCCCCCCGCTCCAGCACTTCGTCGCGGCTAAGCTCGCCTCTCAACATCGCCGCAATCTGCGAAACGCCGATGGCCTTCATGACCGGCATATCGGGCGGCAGCGAAAGCGAAAGCAGGGTCTTCACCTCGTCCTCAGCCCCCTGCTCCAACATCTTCTCGAACCGACCGTTGATCCGCTGGTGAAGGATGGCCCGATCAGGTGCGACGACGATCTTGCGAGAAGTCGAAGGATCGACGATCACAGGGCCGGTCTGCGCCTGGAAATCGGCAATCGATCGACCGGTCGCCTCGAGGACCTCCAGCGCTCTTACAATCCGCTGCCCATCCTGTGGGCGCAGACTTTCGGCGACCAATGGATCGCGCTCCCGCAGCTGCCGATAGAGTTCGTCGCGTCCTTCCTCCTGCAAGCGCGAACGAAGGCGGTTTCGCACCTCCTCCGGTATTGCAGGCATATCCGAAAGCCCACCGGTCAGCGCCTTGAAGTAGAGGCCCGTTCCGCCCACGAAGATTGGTTTGCGCCCGTCGGCATGAAGGCGTGGCAGAAGCTCGGTGACATCCCGCAGCCAAGCGCCCGTCGAATAGGCCAGGTTCGCCGGGACATGACCGTAGAGGTAATGCGGCACGCCTTGCATATCCTCGTCCGAGGGTCGCGCCGTCAGCACGCAAAGCGTGTCGTAGACCTGCATGCTGTCGGCGTTGATGACGACGCCATTATGCTGTTTCGCAAACTCGACGGCCAAGGCGGACTTGCCGCTGGCGGTCGGCCCGGTTATCAGGATCGCGTTCACTGCGCTCAGAAGGTTTTCCATCATGGCTCTCGTTGCCACGCTTGTTGCCAATCCGTCAAATCCTGTTCTCACGCCTGTCATTGCCGAGCAGGCATCCGACGCCGTGAATGCTTCCGGCCTATACTGGCTTGCCGATGGCGTTGCCTGCGATATCGCGCTGAGAGATGGGACGGATGTGGAAGCCGCCCGCGCCAACATTCTCGCCGTCATCGGCAGCGCTTCGATCGACCTTGTCATCCAGGACGCAGAGACGCGCCGCAAGAGACTGCTGATCGCCGATATGGACTCCACCATGATCGGCCAGGAATGCATCGACGAACTCGCCGCCGAAGTCGGCCTGAAGGAAAGGGTCGCCGCGATTACCGCTCGAGCCATGAATGGTGAGATTGCCTTCGAGCCTGCCCTTCGCGAGCGTGTCGCCCTCTTGAAGGGACTGCCGATATCGGTCGTGGATGAAGTCATTGCCAAGCGCGTCACACTGACCCCAGGTGGCCGCGAACTGATCGCCACCATGAAATCCAAGGGGCATTATACGGCGCTGGTCTCCGGCGGCTTTACCGTCTTCACCGGTCCCATCGCAAAGACGCTCGGCTTCGATGAAAACCGGGCGAACGTTCTTCTGGAAGACAACGGCGTTCTCACCGGCTACGTCGCCGAACCTATCCTCGGCAAGCAAGCCAAGGTCGATGCGCTGAACGACATTTCAGAAAAGCTGGGAATTTCACCGAAGGACGCCCTTGCCGTCGGCGACGGCGCAAACGATCTCGGCATGCTTCAACTCGCCGGATCCGGCGTCGCGCTGCACGCCAAGCCGACCGTCGCCGCACAGGCAAAAATACAGATCAATCACGGCGACCTTAGCGCTCTCCTCTATATCCAGGGCTACCGCAAGACCGATTTCGTAACGCCATGACAGTGATCCTAACGACCGATCGCCTGCTTCTGCGCAATTGGACTGACGAGGATCGGCCGCTTTTCCACGAGATCAATTCCGATCCCGAGGTGATGGAATTCTTCGCCGTCCGTCGCGACCGCACCGAGGCAGATTCGATGCTGGATACGATCCGCGATGCCATCGCCGAAACAGGTCTTGGCTTCTATGCCGCGGCTCTGAAGGAAACCAACGAGCCGATCGGCTTTTGCGGCCTCTGGCGACCCGAACTCGAGCCTTTCCTGCCGGCAGGCACCATCGAGGTGGGCTGGCGTCTAGCGAAGAGACATTGGGGCAAGGGCTATGCGACGGAAGCGGGAGCGGCAGCCCTTCGGCGTGGCTTCACCGAGTTCGATCCTCCCGAAATCGTCTCTTTCGCGGTGGCGGACAATCATCGCTCCACCGCCGTCATGCGCCGACTTGGCCTGCATCACGAACCCGCCCGCGATTTCGACCATCCAAGGGTTCCCGACACGCATCCGCAGCTGAAACGCCACGTTCTTTATGCAATCAGGCGTGAGCAATGGAAGCGTGGAATCGGCTGACGAAAATTGTCGTGCGCGACGGAAACCCCAGAAAGATCCGGCGCCGACTGTGATCCTCGGCGAAGGCACCACTCAGCAGTTCGTGAAAAGATGGGCCGCGCTGCGTCCTGCTATTCCATCGGCACTGCGACGAAGCGCAAGTCGCCGTTCGACGACGCGATCATCATCTGTGCGTTGCGCCGGCCTTCCTGCTTAAGCGACTGCACTTTCGCGGCAACCGCCTCGGGCGAGCGCATGAACTCCTGCGCCACCTCAACGATTACATCGCCGGGTTTCAGGCCCTTCTCCGCCGCCAGCGAACCGGGTGCGACCTCGGCAACCAGTACCCCGTCAACGCTTTCCGCGATCCCGAAGGTCTTGCGGGTCTCAGCGCTGAGCTGCGAAAGCGAGAGGCCGAGCACGTTCTTGGGGTTCGTTGTATCAGGCGTTGCCTGATCCGCCTTGCCCTTGGCATCCGGCATCGGCTGGCTCTGCTGATCATCGGGCTCGTCCATATCCTGGTTCTCGTCAGGATCCGGATTGATGATACCACCCTTATTCGGGTCGGCATCGTTGGAGGCAGCCTGATCGCTGTCTTCCAGCCGGCCGAGCTTCACCTTGACGGTCTGCTCCTTGCCATCGCGAAGAACGACGACGTCGACTTCCTTACCGACAGGGCTCTCCGCCACAACGCGCGGCAGATCACGCATCTCGTTGACCGGTTTGCCGTCGAATTTCAGGATGACATCGCCCGCCTTGATCGAACCGTCATCGACCGGCCCGCCCTTGATGACGCCGGCCACCAGCGCACCCTTGGCGCTCGAGAGACCGAGGCTATCGGCAACATCGTCGGTCACCGGCTGGATGCGAACGCCGAGCCAGCCGCGGCGCGTCTCGCCGAATTCGCGCAACTGCTCGACGACACCCGCAGCCAATTCCGACGGCACCGAGAAGCCGATACCGATCGATCCGCCGCTCGGCGAAATGATCGCCGTGTTGATGCCGATGACCTCGCCCTTCATGTTGAAGAGCGGGCCGCCGGAATTGCCCTTGTTGATCGCCGCATCCGTCTGGATGAAATTGTCGTAGGGGCCGGCGTTGATGTTGCGTCCACGCCCCGAAATAATACCCACGGTTACCGATCCGCCGAAGCCGAACGGATTGCCGATCGCCATGACCCAGTCGCCGATCCGCATCACGCTGGAATCGCCGAACTTGACGGCCGTCAGCGGTGCCTTCGGCTCAACCTTGAGGACCGAAAGGTCAGTCTTCGTATCGGTCCCGATGAGCTTCGCCTTCAGCTTAGTGCCGTCGGCGAAATTGACCTCGATGTCGTCTGCTCCCTCAATCACGTGGTTGTTCGTGACGATGTAGCCTTGCGGATCGATGACGAAGCCGGAACCCAGCGAATTGACGTTGTGGTTGCCGCCCTTGTTGCCCTTCTGCTTGTTGAAGAAGTCGTTGAAGAACTCCTGGAACGGTGAACCGTCGGGCGCGCGCGGCGCCGGGCCGACGCCCTCATCGTCCTTGACATTCTGCGATGTCGAAATGTTCACGACGGCATTGAGAAGCCCTTCGGCGAGATCGGCAACGGATGCCGGACCGTTCAGCGGCGACGTGGTGCCCTGAGCTTGCACCGAGCCGGTGAAACCAACATTAACCAGAAGTGCGGCGCCGGCCAGGAGAGCGAGCGATCGTCTGAAGGTCGGGCGGGTCGTCGGGGCCATCAAGCATCCTCATTTCAAATAAAACGCACTCTGAGCACCAGCATACGGCGGAATGATGGAGGGCGAAATCACCTTTTCGCGAAATCCCGTGCAATCTATTCGCGGCGCCGCCGCCATCCAATCGCAACATAAAAAAGGGCCGGCAAAACTGCCGGCCCGCACTTGGTTTTCCAGGTTCCGATGCCCCGATCAGTTCGTCGGTGCAGTCGGCATCGCCGGCGGTGGCGCGTTTCTTGGCGCACCGCTTGCGTCGTTGAAGAAGCGGAAGAACTGCGAGTTCGGAGAGATCACCAGCGTGGTGTCCTGCGACGTCAGTGCCGTGGAATAAGCGGCCATAGAACGATAGAACTCGAAGAATGCCGGATCCTTGCTGAAGGCATCCGCAAACAACCTGTTGCGCTCGGCGTCACCTTGACCGCGGAGGATCTCGGAATCGCGCTGCGCCTCGGCAGTGATCTCAACGACCTGCCTGTCTGCGATAGCCCGGCGACGCTGGCCCTCTTCCGTACCCTGCGCGCGCAGGAGTTCAGCTTCGGCAAGGCGCTCGGCGCGCATGCGGTCATAGGTCTTTGGCGCAACTTCGCGCGTCAGGTCCGTACGGCGGATACGAACGTCCTGAATGTTGACGCCCAGGTCCTCGGCGTCGCGATGCAGATCGTCACGCACCTCGAGCATCATTGCCACGCGCTCTTCCGACAGCGCGGCATCGAAGTCGCGCAGACCGTACACACGGCGAAGTGAGGAATCGAGCTGCGTGCGAAGGCGCGCCTCCGCTGCCTCGCGATCGCCCGACACGGTTTCGCGGAACTTGCGCACGTCCCTGATGTCATAGATCACGAAAGCATCGACATCGAAGGTCGCACCACCGCGAACCTGGACACGAATGTTGTCAAGGTCGAAGCGAAGGGCCTGCCTTTCGACGATCTGGACGCGATCGGCATCCATGAAGGCGAATGGCAGCTTGAAGTATATGCCCGGCTCGGTCTTCACCGACTGGATCTGACCGAAGCGGACCACGATTGCCTGCTCGCGCGCGTTCACAACGAAGACCGACGAATAGAGCGCGATCAAGACGACGGCGAGAAGGCCTAGGATGAGAGGAAGCCTGTTCGATGTCATGGCTCAACCTCCCTGCTGTGCCGGTTTGCCGATCTCGTTGAGCGGCAGATAGGGCACAACCCCCTGCTTCTCATCGATCACGACCTTCTTGGAGTTCTTCAGAACCTGCTCCATCGTTTCGAGGAAAAGGCGTGTCCGGGTTACGTCCGGCGCCTTCGCGTACTGATCGTTAATGAACGAGAAGCGCTGGGCCTCACCTTCGGCCTCCTTGACGACGCGGTCCTTGTAGGCCGCTGCCGCTTCGCGGATCTGGGCGGCGTCACCGCGCGCCTGACCGAGCTTCTGGTTGGCGTATTGATTGGCCTCTTCGACGAGCCGCTGCTTGTCCTGGTCGGCGCGCTGCACTTCTTCGAAGGCATCGGCAACTTCACGTGGCGGCGCCACGTCCTGGATCGTCACGGCACCGATGGAGATACCAGCCCGGTAACGGTCCATCGTCCCCTGGACGATGTTGGCGACTTCGGTCTCGATCGGCTGACGATTGTCACGGAACGCGTCCTGGGCCGGACGGCGACCAACGACTTCGCGCATGGCGCTCTCAGCGACCTGCTGCAGGGTCTCGGCCGGATTCTCGACGTTGAAGAGATAGGCCTTCGGATCGCTAACCGTGAAGAAGACGGAGAACTGGACGTTCAGGATGTTCTGGTCGCCGGAAAGCATCAGCCCGCTTGACGAAGAGGCGGACGTCGATGCCGCGCCGATGTTCTGCTGCTGCATCGTCACCTTGACGATCTCGACGGTCTCCATCGGCCACAGGTGGAAGTGCAGGCCAGGCGTGGAAATCTCTTCTTTGGGACGACCGAAACGCAATTCGACGCCGCGCTCGTCCGGCTGGACGATGTAGATGCACTGGAAGAGCCAGAACACCACAAGAATCGCCGCCGCAATGACGAGGACGCCACCGTTCAACCCGCCGGGCACTATGTTACGAAGCTGATCCTGGCCGCGCCTGATGATGTCTTCGAGATCAGGCGGCCCGCCCTTGCCACCGCCGCCACCGCGCGGGCGATTGGGCCCTTGCCCCCATGGTCCCTGATTGTTACCGCCGCCACCGCCCCAAGGGCCGCCGCCGCCATTCTGATTGCTCCAGGGCATCAAAACCTCGTTATTCGTTAAACTCACGACCGCCTACTCCACGGGGGCGGCGGACGTAGGCAGTCGTGACCGTTATAGGTATCGCCGCATCTGCTTTCAACGCAGCATGAGGAACTTGGCAATATTTATTGGAAAATAGTTGGTTTTCAGCGCTTAGCGCCTGTCGTAGACTACGAATTTCGTGGGATAGCTATCCTTGTCGCCTGCCGGCACCTCAATCGTCTCGGTCGCCCTCCAAAGCGTGGCGTCAATTGTGGGAAACGACGTGTCACCGTCAACGGATGTTTCGACATGCGTCACGCACAATCGATCGGCGAGATCGAGCGCCTGCGTATAGATCTGCCCACCGCCGATGATGCAGATTTCGTCCTCGCCGCTTCGTTTCGCAATGTCCTCGGCAAGACCGATGGCCTCGGTCAGGGATCGGGCCATACGCACATCCGGATGGTCTATTGCAGCGGCCTGTCGGGAGATCACGACATTGGCCCGCCCCGGCAACGGTTTTCCGATCGATTCATAAGTCTTCCGGCCCATGATGACGGACTTACCCAGCGTTAGAGCCTTGAACCGCTTGAGATCCGTGGATAGCCGCCATGGCATGTCCCCGTCCCGCCCGATGATGCCGTTCTCGGAAACGGCAACCACGATGGTCTTTCGAATTTCTGACATCAAGCTCTCCGATCAGGCCGCGATCGACGCAGTGGCGCCTGCGCCGGCTTCGTGGCCGGGCGCACCGTCTGCGCCATTATTTTTTCTGGGTACTCGGTACACTTGATTGAGCCTTCGTTCGGAGGTGTCGGGATCGATTCGATAGTGTCATAAAATCGTTGGCGTGGTCTAACCTTTCCTCCGGATATCCCGAGGAAGTTAGGATGGCATCGTATCGATTGTGATCGGTCTCGCCATTGCTCACATCAATGTCCCAGTCACCTAGGCGGCTGTCCGGACGCAATAGCCTGATCGCAGCCTGTGCCATCAAACGCCGGGCTCTCCTCAAACCGCGTCGAGGTCGTAGATGCGGCCCGTCAGCCATGCCGGCCAGTCGCGCTCGAAGAACGACTTGGCACCCTCGTCGAACTTGCGGTTTGGGCGGGTGGCTATCCGCATCGCGTCGCCTTCCAGTCGGACGACGATCTGCTCCTCGCGATGGGCGTCGCGCTCTTTCCGGAAGCGAAACTCCTCCAGCGGGCCGCCATTGGAAAGCGGAAGCGACTCTCCCGTAGTATCGCATATCGCGCGCGCACCACGGCTCCCGCCGCCGTTTCGAATGAAATAATCCAACGCGGCCAGCACCGCTTCCGAGGCGAGCGCCATCTGCCGCCATTGAAGTGCCCGCCCTGCCTCGGCAGCGCGCTCGTAGGCAATGCCCTTGGCCCGAATTTCGGCATTGAGCCGCCGCGCCTCGACCAAGGCCGAGGCCACGCTTTCGCCGTCGCAGATCAGGCCAGCCTTGTCGCTCATCCGCGCCTGAACTTCCGTACGGATTGCCTTTGCGGCCAGCGGACTGTCGCCCTTCAACATCCCCAGCAGCTCGAAGACGGCGGCGCCTGCGACAACCCGCAGGTCGCTCGAGAGAGCCTTCTTCGCCCTGCCACTTGCGCCGATATGCTCGGCAACGCGCGTCCCAAAGACCTGCCCCGCATTCAAGGCCGCGCCTCCTGGTCTCGTCACTCCGTGCGTACCCGCCGCCTCGCCGACCGCGTAGCAGCCCGCGAGACTGCTGCGCCCCCAGGTGTCGACCATGATGCCGCCATTCATGTGCTGGTTGTTGACGGCAAACTCCAGCGGGGCTGCAGCAATATCGACCTTGTAGCGGCGATAAAGTTCGATCGCGAGCGGATTCATATGGCGAAGACGATGGATCGGCAGATCCTGGGTCGCCGCCGCATTCCCAAGATAGCGCTTCACATCGTCATCGAGGCGCTCGAGATCGAAAGGCAGGTCGCCTGGCACCGGGAGCGGGTTCCGATTGAAGTCCATGAACACGCGCCGACCGGCCGCAGTTTCGCGATAGATCGCGAGGTCGACGAGGCTCGAACCGAAGTCGAGCATCCTCGTGGAGTGGAACGGCCACTGGTATCCCTTGCGGAAGACGTTCGACGCCAGTTCCTGCGTGGTCCGGTAGTATTCGGCGAGGAAGTGATGCTCTGTGCCCTCGGCATCGACGGAATAGATGTGCGGTATGGCCTGGACGTACGTCCCAGACAGGTTCCAGGGAAAGCCTTCCCGGCGCGTTCCAATGCCGAACTGGCTCTCGGTCAGGTTCACCAGGTCGACGCCTGCCTCGAGCGCCAGCCCAAGCGAACCGAAACAGCCGTTCGGATAGACGCTGTCGCGGTAGAGCTCGCCCGGTCCGCCCGCGGCAAGAACGATCACCTCCGTGGCGAACAACGCAACGCCGAGCGGATTGGTCTCGGTCCGGTCGTTTGCCCGAACGGCGAGAGCGCCGACCACGCGCCGGCTTCCCTGCTCGCCTTCCGTCAGGATCTTGACGGCGGTCGTATGGTTATAGAACGGGATGTCGAGCCGGATGGCTTCCTCGGCCAGAACCTTGACCATGAGCCTCGAGGTGCGCGGACCGCAGCTCGTTGCCCTTCCCACTTCGTCGTGGTCGGTTTGATAGCGGAGGGTGCCACCGAGCGGCTCCTGCGGCAGCGGCAGTCCAAGGAACTGCAGGGACGCCATCATTCGGCCCGATCCGACGGCCTCGACATAGGCCGTGTCCTCGTCCATCGCGCCGCCGGCCCGGATCGCCCGTGCCATCGCCTTGTAATTGTCGCCCTGATCCGCGGTATTCGCCGTATGGAGCGTCTGCTTGTCCGATCCGGAACAGGCTGAGGTCCCACCCCATGCACTTTGGCTCATGATTGCGACGTCGTCTCCACGGCGATTGAGCTCCACGGCGGCCCGCAGTCCCGCTGCCCCCGATCCAACGACGACGCATCCCGCCCTGTAGACCGGCACGTCGATACCCGCGAGCCGAATGGTCTCCGAGGGTGCGGCTTCCTGCGCCAACCGAGGCATGTCGACGTCAGTCAGGGCGTCGAGGATGTGCTGCGGGACATCGATGGTCATTGGACTGGTCCTTGGGATCTTCGTGCGATCAAACAAGCGGGATGTCGACCCAGCGCCTCAGGCGAGAAGACTCCATGCACGCGTCGACGATCTGGCAGATGTGATGGCCGTCCTCGAACGTCGGCCACATGGGAGTCTTGGTAGTAATCGATTTCACCACCTCGGCGGCTTCGATGATCTTGCTCTCGTTGTAGCCGAGTGCGAAGTTCGGAAGCGGCAGGAATGCCCTGAAGGTTGGGTTTTCCGGGCCGACGTCGATTTCGCGAAATCCGCTCCGGCCGGTGCGGTCGTCGTTCGTGTAGAAGCGGAGCCGATTCACCTCATCATAGGTGTAGGCGATGCTGCCCTTGGTTCCGTAGATTTCGTAGGTCTGCATGAACTTGCGGCCAGTGGCGACACGACTGAAGTCGACGATACCGGCTGCGCCATTCTCGAAGCGGCAAAGGAGGTTCGTGGCATCGGGATTGGTGATGTCAGCCCACGTCTCGTCGCCCTTGAGCTTGACCTGTTCGCCGTAGGCAAGCCCCTCGACAACAGGGCGTTTGGGAGTGACGATCAGGTTGTCGGCAATCAGCGAGCTGACGCGGCCGACGAGAAACTCCATGAAGCTGAAGATGTGCGACCCGGTGTCGCCGACGATGCCCGTCGGAGCAAGCTTTCCGTCGGCGCGCCACATGAAGGGCGTCATAGGATCGCCATACATGTCTACATGCTGGCAGCCCTTGAACATCTTGATCTCGCCGATCTCGCCCGCCTCGATGATCTCCTTGGCGAGGTCATGGACTGGGTTACGAGGAAACGCATGGCCAACGCGGGTGATGACGCCCTTTTCCCTGGCGATGTCGGCAAGCTCGCGAGCCTCAGCGGCGGTGTTTGCCAACGGCTTCTCGCAGTAGACGTGCTTGCCTGCGATCAGGGCGGCTTTGGCCACCTCGTAGTGCAGGCTGTCGGGCAGGCAGATGTCGATGAGATCGACGTCCGGGTCGGTTACCGCCTGCTTCCAGTCCTGCAGGATCTTGGCGCCGGGAGCTCGTCTGGCAAGATCTTCCGCAGCCTTCGGATTGGCCTCGACGATGGCGACGACGTGCGCGGTCCCGCCGGACACCCCCAGGAAATGAGGAAACGTCTGGTAGGCCATGGTATGAACCTTGCCCATCCAGCCGGAGCCGCCCAGCACCGCTACCCTGACTTCGGCCATTATGAAAACTCCCCTGAAAGCCGGTCCGTTCATGACCGGTCACTGCTGTTTCAACTGTTCCGCGTTGTCGCGCAGGCGTGACGTGTTTTGCCGTCCTACCGAACGCCGGCCCGAGCCCTCGGACGCGTATCGTTGCGCTCGTACGAGAAGATCGTCGATGGAAGCGGTGGCAGGTCGCGGATGAGGTCCGATCCCTTTTCGCCAACCATGATGGTCGGAGCGTTGGTGTTGCACGAGGGAATCCTTGGCATGATCGAGGAATCGCAGATGCGCAGCCCCTCGAGACCATGGACCCTGAGATCGAGGCCGACGACGGCGTCCGGGCCTGTCCCCATCTTGCAAGTGCCGACGGGATGGTGGTCGGTCTTGGCATTCGCGCAGCCGTACTCGATGAGCTGCTCATCGGTCATGATCTTCGGACCGGGAAGACGTTCAGCCAGAACGTAGGGCTTGAGCGCCGCCTGCTGCATGATCTCGCGAGCGATCTTCAGGCCCTCGAGCGACATCTTCTTGTCGCGCGGGTCCGACCAGTAGTTCGGATCGATCAGCGGTGCTGCTGCGGGATCGGACGAAGACAGGCGGACCGTGCCGCGCGATCTCGGGTGGAGATACGCGGAGTTGAGCGTGACGCCCGCGTTCCTCAGGCGCTCGACCCCAGCCTCGATGCCGGATCCCAGGCCGAGGTGGAACTGGATGTCGGGCGAACGGGCGTCCGGATCGGCGTACCAGAAACCGCCAGTTTCGAAGAGAGATGAGGCCACCGGCCCCGTGCGGAAGAGCACGTACTCCATCCCGGCCCATAGGGTGCGGTGCAGCTTGGCGACCCCGTCATATGTGTGGTCTCCGGTGCATTCGGAGATGACGAAGAGATCGAGGTGATCCTGCAGGTTGCCGCCAACGCCCGGAAGATCATGGAGCACCTTTACACCTACGGCACGCAGGTGGTCGGCAGGACCAATGCCCGACTGAAGAAGCAGCTTCGGCGAACCGATCGCGCCCGAGGAAACAAGCACTTCACGCTCGGCGCGAATGACCTCCGGACCGTTTCCGCTTGCTATCTCGACGCCGACGGCACGATTGCCTTCCAGGACGATGCGCGAGACGCGCGCGCCGGTGCGCACCTTTAGGTTCTTGCGATTCTTGATCGGCGAGATGTAGGCCATGGATGCCGAGGAGCGGCGATGGTCGCGCTGCGTAACCTGGTAGAAGCCGATACCCGCCTGCTGGCGGCCGTTGAAGTCGGGGTTGTAGGGAATACCAAGCTCCTGCCCCGCGCGGATATACGCGTCGCAAATGGGCAGAGGTGCGGCCGGCATGGATACGCCGAGCGGACCACCATAGGAATGGTAGTCGTCCGAGAAGCGCTGATTGTCTTCAGCGCGCTTGAAGTAAGGGAGTATCGCGCGATAGTCCCAGCCCTCGCAACCGTCTTCGCTTGCCCAGAGATCATAGTCGGCCGCATTGCCGCGGGTGTAGAGCTGGGCGTTGATCGACGAACCGCCGCCGATCACCTTCGCCTGCGTGTAGCGCAGCACCCTGCCGTTCATGTGTTTCTGCGGAACCGTCTCCCAGCCCCAACTGGCGACGCCCTTCGTCATCTTCGCGAAGCCCGCCGGCATGTGGAACAGCGGGTTCCAATCGCCGCCGCCGGCTTCAAGCAGCAGCACCTTGACGTTCGGATCTTCGCTCAGCCGGTTTGCAAGCACGCATCCGGCCGGACCAGCTCCCGTGATGATGTAGTCGAAACGCATTTTGCTAATCCTGTTGGATGCGAGAGAACAATGGGCCGACTTGCAAATCCTGCGATGCGATATGGTCGGCTACGCGCAGCGCCTGGCTCGCCACCGTGAGTGCGGGATTTACCGCAGCCGACGTCGGCAGGAAGCTGGCGTCCACGACGAACAGGTTCCGGTGATCATAGGCGCGGCAGTATGGATCGAGCGGCGCGTTCGCCGGGTCATTCCCGATCCTGACGGTGCCGCACTGGTGCGACGGCGTGCGCTTGTCGAAGGGCTTTGAAAGGACGATCGGGAATCCGATCGACTTGAGTACCGCCTTCAGCTTCGCGACCAGCGCGAGATGCGCGTCCCAATTCGTTCGCTGCCACTGCAGCACGATGCGGTCGCCGTCGACCATCACACGGCTTTCCGGGTTCGGCACGTCCTCGCTCATCGCATAGAAGTCGATCGCGTGGCTTGTCATGGTGTGCAACAGCCATTCCGGAGCCCAGGGCAGCGACCCCTTCAGAACCTTCGCCGAAATCCTGCCCAGCAACTGCACGTTCCCCAACGGCGGGCCGCCGCTTCCATCGGACAGATAGAAATCGTTGAATCCGAACGTCTTCTGGTAGATCGACGTGTTTCGGTAGGTGGGCGAAACCGCGATCACGGCCGAGGAATTATGATTCATGAAGTTCCGCCCGACCTGATCGGAGGAATTCGCGAGTCCATTCTTGTGACGCGCATCGGCCGAGCGCAACAGCAGGACAGCGGACTGAACGGCGCCCGCCGAGAGAATGACGAGCTTCGGAGCAACGGTAAGGTCCTCACCGTTCTTGCGGTAATGGACGCGCTCGATCCTGCCATTCTCGCCCGCCTCGAGCTTCGTGACCTTCGCGTTCGTCTCAAGGCGGACGTTCGGATACTCCAGAGCCTTGAGGAGGGCAGCCGTCTCGGCGTCCATCTTTCCATCGCGGGAATTGGGATGCGCGTCCCAGGGCGTTCTCGCCTTCGACAGCCAGACGTCGATATCCACTCCCAATGGCAGCGAGAACGGATGCAGGCCCTTGGCCTTCAGCCGCGCCCTGACATCGGCAATCGGCGGTTCGTCGGGAACCGGTGGGTAAGCGTAGTTGCCCGAGTGAACGGGCTCTGTCGGGTCATCTCCCAGGTTTCCCCGAACCTCGTACAGACGTTCCGCGCGGCTGTACCAAGGTTCCAAAACCTCGTAGGGAAACGGCCACGCGGGCGACACCCCTTCCCCATGTTGCATCTCCTCGAAATCCTCCCGGCGATAGCGCGAGAGCACGGCGCCGTAGAATTTCGAGTTGCCGCCGACATTGTAGTAGTTGCCCGGATTGAAGCCGGTGCCGTCGGCTTCGTACCAGGTTTCCTTCGGCCGAAAATGGCCGCGCTGAAAGATCGCGCGTTGATCCCGGTTCTCAGGACGATCGGCGATGAAATCACCCGCTTCGAGGATCAGGATATCGGCGCCAGTCGCCGCCAGTCCGGCGGCGACCGTGGAGCCGCCCACGCCCGAGCCGATGATGACGATATCAGGAGAGCTGTTCATGTTTGGAATCCTGGCTCCTGGTTTAAGCGATGCGGGTTTGGCTTTGCGGATCGAAGAACACGGCTTTGTCGAGGTTGAAGGCGAGGCGGGCGTGCTGGCCGGCCTGGATGCGGGCGTCGGCCCTGAGCCGCGCCACGACCTCCTTGCCGCCGAGCTTGGTGACCGCGAAGGTGTCGGATCCGGCCGGTTCCACCACCTCGATCAGGCAGTCGCTTTCGGCCAGCGCCTTGGCGTTGCGGTCCGCACCGTCAGGATCGGTCAGCGCCTCGGGGCGGATGCCGAAGACGATCTCGCGGCCGGTATGCGCTTCGAGCGCGCCGTTGCCCGCCGTGACAGGCAGCCGGATCGGCTCGCCCTGCGGACGTGAAAGCGACACGGTCAGGCCGGACGCCCCCTTCTCGATCGTCCCCGCGAGGAGGTTCATCGCCGGCGAGCCCATGAAGTCGGCGACGAACATGTTGGCCGGGTTGTTGTAGATCTCGGCCGGCGTGCCGAACTGCTGCACCTCGCCGTCGCGCATGACGGCGATCTTGGTGGCCAGCGTCATCGCCTCGATCTGGTCGTGGGTCACATAGACGATCGTCGTGCCGGTCGCCTGGTGCAGCCGCTTGATCTCGATGCGCATGTCGACGCGCAGCTTGGCGTCGAGGTTGGAGAGCGGTTCGTCGAACAGGAACAGCTTCGGGTCGCGCACCAGGGCGCGGCCCATGGCGACGCGCTGGCGCTGGCCGCCCGACAGCTGGCTCGGCTTGCGATTGAGCAGGTGGCCGATCTGCAGCACCTTGGCGACCTTGTCGATCGCCTTGTTGCGCTCCTCGACCGGCACGCCGCGCATCTCCATGCCGAAGGCGATGTTTCCGGCCACCGTCATGTTCGGGTAGAGCGCGTAGCTCTGGAACACCATGGCGATGTCGCGCTTCGACGGATGCAGGTCGGCAATGCTGCGGCCATCGACGCGAATGTCGCCCTCGGTGATCGATTCCAGGCCGGCAATGGTGTTGAGCAAGGTCGACTTGCCGCAGCCGGACGGGCCGACGAGCACGAGGAAGCCGCCCTTTTCCAGGTCAAGGTTGATGCCCTTGAGGATCTCCAGCGAGCCGAAGCGCTTCTTGAGACCTGAGATTTCGAGGAAAGCCATTGGATTATCCTTTGACAGCGCCCGCCATCAGGCCACGCACGAAGTAGCGGCCGGCGAGAATGTAGACGAGGAGGGTCGGAAGCGCTGCGATCATCGCCGCCGCCATGTTGACGTTGTATTCGACGACACCGGTGGAGGTGTTGACGACGTTGTTCAGCGCCACCGTCATCGGCATGGAATCGCCCGTGCCGGCATAGGCCGAGGCAAACAGGAAGTCGTTCCAGATGTTGGTGAACTGGTAGATGACGGTGACGACGATGATCGGCAGCGAGTTCGGCAGCATGATGCGGCGGAAGATCTGGAAGAAGCTGGCACCGTCGACCTGCGCCGCCTTCACCAGTTCGGTCGGAAAGGCCTCGTAATAGTTGCGAAAGAACAGCGTCGTGAAGCCGAGGCCGTAGACGACGTGAACGGTGACGAGGTTGACGGTCGGATTGCCGAAGCCGAGCGACATGCCGATCTGGTCGCGCAGCGTCGCCCCGAAGCGGCCGAGGCTGCCAAGGATGGTCGCCATCGGCAAGAGCACCGACTGGAACGGGATGAAGCAGGCAAACAGCATCAGGCCGAACACCAGCGTGTGGCCGGGGAAGCGCCACTTGGTCAGGATGTAGCCATTCAGCGCGCCCATGATCGTCGAGATCGCCACGGCCGGAACGACCATCTTGATCGAGTTCCAGAAGTAGCCCTTGATGCCGGCGCAGGTCAGCCCGACGCAGGCCTGCCCCCAGGCCTTGAACCAGGGCTCGATGGTCGGCGACTGCGGCAGCGCCAGCATGTTGCCGTTCTGGATCTCGTCCATCGTCTTGAACGAGGTCACCAGCATGACGAACAGCGGCATCAGGTAGATGATCGCGAAGATGACAAGCAGCCCGTAGATGAAGATCCGGCTGAACAGTCTGTTGCGCGAGGCGCTGGCCGCACTCGGCAGGGTCGAGGTGACGGCGCTCATCGCGATTTCTCCCTGAGTTCCGAATAGAGATAGGGAACGATGATCGCCGAAATCGTCATCAGCATGATCACCGCGCTCGCCGAGCCGACGGCCATCTCGTTGCGCTTGAAGGTGTATTCGTACATGAAGTTGGACGGCAGCCAGGCCGAGCCGCCGGGGCCGCCCGAGGTCAGTGCCACAACCAGATCGTAAGACTTGATCGCCATGTGGGCGAGCACGATGAAGGCCGACAGGAAGATCGGTCTGAGCAACGGGATGATGATGCGGCGATAGAGCTGCACGGTCGTCGCCCCGTCGATCTGCGCCGCCTTCATGATCTCGCTGTCGATGCCGCGAAGGCCGGCAAGGAACATCGCCATGACGAAGCCGGACGCCTGCCAGACACCGGCGATCACGACAGTATAGATCACGAAGTCCTTGTTCTTGATCCAGTCGAAGTGGAAGCTCGTCCAGCCGAACTGATGCAGCGTCTGCTCGAGCCCGAGCCCCGGATCGAGGAACCATTTCCAGGCAACGCCGGTGACGATGAAGGAGAGCGCCATCGGATAGAGGAAGATCGGCCGCAATATGCCCTCGCCGCGGATCTTCTGGTCGAGCAGGATCGCCAGGAACAGGCCGAGCGCCAGGCAGATGCCGACATAGAGCACACCGAAGATGCCCATGTTGGTGATCGAGGTGTACCAGCTGGACGGCGGATCGCTTTCGAACGTCCAGCGCCACAGCCGCTGATAGGCGCGCGGGCCCGTCAGCACGTAGGACGGAAAGGTCTTGGAATTGGTGAAGGACAGATAGATCGTCCAGAGGATGAAGCCGTAGACGAACACAAGCGTGATGGCGAAACTCGGCGCGAGCACGATCTTCGGCAGCGCGTCCTGCAGGCGCGAGCGGATGGAAATGGGCGTTCCACGGTGCGGCGTGAGAACGGTTTTATCGGTAGCGATGGTGCTCATGGGGTCATCTCCTCCAACGAGATCGTCCGTGGCGGAATCTTCCCCGCCGACACCGGCGGGGAAGACCGTGGGAGGCCTTGATTACTTGGCGTCGTCGATGGCCTTGACGAGCTCTTCGACCGCCTGGTCGGAGGTCTTGATCTGGCCATGCACGAACTTC